>CAZGFR010000028.1:6760-8353 GCA_964524485.1 uncultured Anaerolineaceae bacterium
GACCAGCAGCATCTGGCGCTGGTCCGACTCTTCCACCGCCAGCGAGTCGACGAACGGCAGCGAGCGGACCTTCTCCAGGGTCTCCTCGTGCGCGCCGAAGGTCTCCACCTCCACCACCGACAGGTCGGAGACGTGTTGCTTGAGTCCGCCTGGGGTGTCGAGGGCGATGATGCGTCCCTGGTTGATGACGGCGATGCGGTCGCACAAGGCGTCGGCTTCGTACATGTAATGCGTGGTCAGCAGGATGGTCTTCTTCTCGGATTGCAGGTTGAGGATCACCTGTCGAAAATCGCGGGCGCCAACGGGGTCCAGGCCCAGGGTCGGCTCATCGAGGAAGAGCACGTCGGGGTCATGCAGCAGGGTGCGGGCCACGTGCAGACGCTGCTTCATCCCGCGCGAATAGCCGCCGACATATTCGTCGCCGCGCCCCTTCAAGCCGACCATCTCCAACAGGTACGGGATGCGCTGCTTCGACACGTCGGGGTCCACGCTGTACAGGCTGGCGAAGTAACGCAGGTTGTCGATGCCTGAGAGGCGCCAGTACAGTCCGCGCTCGCCGCCGAAGATGAAGCCGATGCGCTTGCGGACCTGGTCGGCCTGTTTGACCACGTCGAACCCCATGACGGAAGCCGACCCCGAGGTCGGGATGAGGAGCGTGGTCAACATCTTGACGGTGGTGGTCTTGCCCGCGCCGTTCGGCCCGAGCAGCCCGAACAACTCCCCTTCCTGGATCTCCAGGGAGACATCTTCCACGGCGCGGACTTCCTTGCTGGTGCGTTTGATCACGCCGGTATGCGTCTTGAAGACGCGCTGCAAATGATTGACTTCGATCGCGTTCATTCATCCTCGCGAATTAAGGTTGTGTGCACGGGGGCAAGCGGTAAGTCTATCATAATTTACCGCCCCGCCAGAAAACAACCTTGCGTAGGAGAGTCGTCGGGTAGTTGCCTGTGAATTTTCGAGTAAAATGGGACGCCTAGCCAGGAACTATATATTGGCTACGCGAAAGGAAAATATGCGAACCAAATCTCTCCCCTTGATTCTGATCCTGCTGACGGCCCTGACGCTGAGTGCCTGTGGAGGCAGCAAAGCCGAGGAAACCCCCACCCTGAGCGTGGAGGATCTTCAAACCGCCGCCGTCGGGACCTTCCAGGCGGTCCAGACCCAAACGGCGTTAGCCGCCCCGACGATGACCCCGCCTCCGCCGCCGACCGCCACCTCCACCTTTGCCCTGCTCCCCACCCTGCCGCTCAACACCCAGGCGGTCAACACGCCGGTGGTGGCCGCCACGGCCTCGTGCAATAAACTGTTGTATGTCTCGGACGTGACCGTCCCCGACAACACCGCGGTCAACCCCGGGCAGACCTTCACCAAGACCTGGCGCGTGCAGAACTCGGGCAGTTGCGCCTGGGCCGCGGGCTACAAGTTCAGCCTGGTCGGCGGGGATGCCATGGGCGGTCAGACCGTCACCTTGACCACCTCCGTCGCGCCTGGCTCCAGCTACGACATCTCCGTCCCGATGACGGCTCCGTCCAAGTCGGGCAAGCTGACGGGCTCCTGGCGCATGTCCGACGCGGCGGGCGTCTACTTCGG
>CAZGFR010000028.1:8453-35404 GCA_964524485.1 uncultured Anaerolineaceae bacterium
CGGGCAAGCTGACGGGCTCCTGGCGCATGTCCGACGCGGCGGGCGTCTACTTCGGCGACACGCTGACCGTGGTGATCGTCATCGGCACCCCCACAGCGTATCCGTAATCCCCTTTTTTGAACAAACAAAAACAACGGATGAGATTTTGTCTCATCCGTTGTTTTTTATGATTGCGAGAAAACCCTCGCCCCGAACACCAGTCTGTTAAATGCTTCAGCCAGGGTGAGGGGGGCACCCTGGCTGAAGCGTCTATATTTTCACACAGGACTCGGAATTTGGCAAGGGGGAATTTCCGAATCTGAGAAGATGCTTATCTTCGAAAAAGATAATTCTTACTCGTACAGGTCCTTCAGGCGCTGGCGCTCGTAAACGATGGTCAGCGCCACGCTGGGCAGGAGCAGCTTCTCGTCCGCGTCGGTGAAGGGTTCCACGGCCTGCAGGGTGTAGGTGTCCACCAGGAAGGTGCGTTCCTTCTTGAGCTTCATCACCAGCTTTCCGCCCAGCTGCACCACGTAGAAGGGCGTGATCAGGCGCGAGGCGAAGCGTTGCCGCAAACGCCCATCCACAGATTTCACAGATCGCGCAGAGTCGGCCTTGAATAATCAGCGAAATCTGCGCAATCTGTGGACGCCTTCCCTCCCCGCCTCCCGACTCCCGCTCCCCAATTCCCGTCTTCGCAACTTTCCCCCGCTTCGCGCATCTGATACAATGCGGCGGTAAGTCCCGCGCCGCAAAGAACGTCCATACAACGCAAACTACAATTGGTGAGGCCACATGTTCAATCTGGGAAGTGTATCCACCCCTTCAAACAAGAATAGCGAACCAAAACACGTCAAGGTGCTGGTGCTGGGCTCGGGCCCCGCGGGATATTCCGCGGCCCTGTACGCCGCGCGCGCCGAGTTGCAACCCGTGGTGCTGACAGGCATGCAGTTGGGCGGTCAGGCCGCGCTGACCTATACCATCGAGAACTATCCTGGCTTCCCCGAGGGCGTGGGCGGGGCGCAGCTGGGCGAGTTGTTCCAGAAGCAGGCCGAGCACTTCGGCGCGGTGACGGAATTCGACCTGGCCAACGCCGTGGATTTCAGTCAGCGCCCGTTCCAGGTCACCACCGACAACGGCCAGTACACCGCCGACGTGGTCATCATCTCGACCGGGGCCAGCTCGGTCGAATTGAAGGTGCCTGGCGAGAAGGAACTGACAGGCAGGGGCGTCTCGTACTGCGCCACCTGCGACGGCTGGTTCTTCAAGGACAAGAAGGTCGTGGTGGTGGGCGGCGGCGACTCCGCGCTGGAGGAGGGCCTGTTCCTCACCCGTTACGCCTCCGAAGTAACCATCATCCACCGCCGCGAGGAACTGCGCGCGGGCGCCATTCTGCAAAAGCGCGCCAGGGAACACGAGAAGATTAAGTTCATCTGGAACACCGTGGTCACCGAGGTGGTCGGCGCGGACAAAGTGGAGGCGCTCAAGCTGAAGAACGTCCAGACGGGCGAGGAGAGCACCTTCCCCACTGACGGCCTGTTCATCTTCATTGGCCATACGCCTAACACGCAGATCTTCAAGGGCCAGCTCGAGATGAGCGACCTGGGCTACATCAAGGTCAACGACAAAATGGAGACCAGCGTCCACGGTGTGTTCGCGGCGGGCGAGGCGGCCGATCCGCACTTCCGCCAGGTGGTGACCTCGGCGGGCATGGGCGCGGCGGCAGCCATCCAGGCCACGCGCTACCTCGAAGAAGCGGAAGCAGGCTAAGGTCCAGGACGAAACAGACAGGATTTTGACACCGAATCGGCGGTCAAAATCCTGTTTTTTGTCGGAAAATCTTCGATTTGTCAGGTCAACACGTGACAAATTGAACTTTTTGCGGGCTCAACTTTCGGATACAATCAAACTACATCGCTAAATTGGAGGAACCATGAAAAAGATCTCGATCATCGGCGCAGGCATGACGGGCGCAACCGCCGCCCACTGGCTGGCCGAACGCGAGCTGGCCGACATCGTGCTCGTCGACGTTGTGGAGGGCATGCCGCAAGGCAAGGGTCTGGACCTGCTGGAGGCCATGCCGATCATCCGCAAGGACGTGAAGATCCTCGGCACCAACTCCTACGAAGACACCCAGGGTTCGGACATCATCGTGATCACGGCGGGCCTGCCGCGCAAGCCTGGCATGAGCCGCGACGACCTGCTGACCGCCAACGCCGATATCGTGCGCAAGGCTGCCACCGAAACCCTCAAGTATTCCCCGAACGCCATCTATATCGTGCTGACCAACCCGCTCGACACCATGGCCTACCTGACCATGAAGGTCACGGGCCTGCCCGCGAACCGCGTCATCGGCCAGGCGGGCGTGCTGGATGCGGCCCGCATGAGCGCCTTCGTGGCGCTGGAGACGGGCGTGAGCGTGGAGAACATCAACTGCTACGTGCTGGGCGGCCACGGCGACGAGATGGTGCCGCTCACCCGCCACTCGAACGTGGCTGGCATCCCGCTGCGCGAGTACCTGCCCGCCGACAAGCTGGAAGCCATCGTCAACCGCACCCGAAAGGGCGGCGGCGAGATCGTCAACCTGCTGAAGACGGGTTCGGCCTACTACGCCCCGTCGATGGCGGTGGTACAGATGGCCGAGGCCATCCTGAAGGACAAGCATCTGATCGTCCCGTGCGCGGCCTTCATGCAGGGCGAGTACGGCCTGAACGACATGTACTTCGGCGTGCCCGTCATGCTGGGCGCGAACGGCATCGAGAAGATCGTCGAGTACAGCCTGGATGCCGACGAGAAGGCCGCTTTCGAGAAGTCAGCGGTGTCGGTGAAAGACACCCACGACGCCCTGCGGAAGCTGGTCACGTTCTAGTTCGCCATCAGACACGGCCTGACCCACACACAACAGGCCGTGTTCTATTTTTGGAGGAGGTCCTATGATTCTGCACGATAAGATCGAAGCCCAACTACCCGCCTGGCGCGACCGCATCAAATCCCTCAGCAAGGAGCATGCCGAGGTGGTGGTGGATCACGTCACGGTCGGACAGATCGTGGGCGGGATGCGCGACATCAAATCCCTGTTGACCGACATCTCCTTCGTGGACCCCGCGGAGGGCATCCGCTTCCGCGGCATGTCCATCCCCGAACTGCTCAAGGCCCTGCCCAAGGGGCGCGGCAACAAGATGCCGCTGGTGGGCGGTCTGTTCTACCTGCTGATGATTGGCGAAATCCCCACCCGCGACCAGGCGCTCGAAGTGGAAGCCGAGTGGGCCAAGCGCGCCGCCGTGCCTGATTACGTCTACAAGATGCTCAAGTCGATGCCGAAGGAAACCCATCCGATGACGCTGTTCTCGCAGGCCGTGCTGGCCCTGCAGAACAACTCGGCGTTCGCGCGCATGTACCACGAGGGCATGAAGAAGGACCACTACTGGGAACCCGCCCTCGAAGACAGCCTCGACCTGACCGCCAAACTGCCCGTCATTGCGGCCTTCATCTACCGCATGAAATACTTCGGCGAGACCAAGAAGCCGAAATACAATCCCAAGTTCGATTATGGCGCCAACTTCGCCCGCATGATCAAGGTGGACGACAAGAAGGGCTACGCCGAACTGGCGCGCCTGTACTTCATCCTGCACAGCGACCATGAGTCGGGCAACGTCTCGGCCCACACCATGCACCTGGTCGGCTCGGCGCTTTCCGACCCGTACCTGTCCTTCTCGGCCTCCCTCAACGGCCTGGCTGGACCCCTGCATGGCCTCGCCAACCAGGAATGCCTCGGCTGGCTGCTGGAAGTCCACAAGCAGTTCGGCGGCGTCCCCACCCGCGAAGAGCTGTACAAGTTCGCCTGGGACACGCTCAACAGCGGCAAGGTCATCCCTGGCTACGGCCACGCCGTGCTGCGCGTGCCCGATCCGCGCTTCACCGCCCAGTTGGACTTTGCCAAGAAGCGCTTCCCCGACGACGACCTGGTCCGCCTGGCCGACATGGTCTTCGACGTGGTGCCGACCGTGCTCAAGGAACAGGGCAAGGCCAAGAATCCCGCCCCGAACGTGGACGCGATCAGCGGCACGCTCCAGTACTACTACGGCGTGCGTGACTTCGACTTCTACACCGTGCTGTTCGGCATCGGCCGCGCCCTGGGCGTGACCGCCAACTACGTGTGGGCCCGCGCCCTGGGCATGCCCATCGAGCGCCCCAAGTCGCTGACCACCAAGATGCTGGAAGATGCCGTTGCCAAGGCGGCGCAGGCTCCCGCGTAACCAAACAGAAATGGATCAAAAAGCCCCCGAGGTCTCTCGGGGGCTTTTTCATTCAAACTCAGCAGGGTCTTCGGAATCTTCGTAACGGTAAGAAAACTCCACCCCTGCGTACTGGGCCAACAGCTGGCCCAACGAGACCAACCTGCCGTTCTGGTCCAGGAACGGGTCGTCCGCTTTGACCAGCAGAGATTTGGCCGAGTCGGCAATCGGCTGCGCCACATCCTTGCAGGCCAGGATGGCCTCGGGCTGGGAGCGTTCCAGGTACCCCAGCAATAACTCGCTATTGAACAGCATCTGGGCGGTGGCTTCGTCCGAGTCGTCACGCGTTTGCGTCAGGGAGGCAGCCAACCCGATCATGTCGGCGTAGGCATGCATGCACTCGCGCAATTGCTGGGGCGTTGGATAAAAACTACACTGGTTCTGAAAATCGAAATACAGCTCAGAACTGCCATATTCCTCGATGGAAGGTGTAAACCGTTCCTCGAATGCGCGGCTTTTTTCGATCAGGGCCGAGAACTTGGGCTGCATATTCGCTCGCTTCTCACTTGTAATCCGATCCCAGTTTCTTGACATCCACCTTGGTCGTATCCGCGCGGACGTAGATTCCGTTGGGTAGGCGCAGATACTCGGGGTGGTCCGCCATGAAGGCAGCCAACTTGTTGAAGTTGTCGGCAATGACATCGGGTTTCAGTTCGAGAATGCTGTAGGCGTAGTTCCACTTGTTGTGGCCTGGGGCAAAGTCCGTGGCAGGCGGACCTTTGGCGATAAAGGCATCGCTCTTGCCAAGCAGGTCGATGGCCGTCCGTTCGGAGAAATAGGGGATCTGCCCCGCTGCATGGACGGCGATGACCGCGTCCGCGGCGGTGGATTCCTGGATGTGCAGACCCAGCCTGACGCGCTGGATGTCCGTCCGCAGCATGGGCGCATTGGATAGGGTCCACGTGGCCCAGGGTTCGCCGCTGACGATGAGCAGGGCGCCGAGCCCGATGGCGAGGGCAAGGCCCATCCTTACCCTGGCCCGCTCCCACGAGGCAAGGGGGCGCAATAACCTGTCCATGCCCAGCGCGAACAGGATGAACAGCGCGGGCATGCCCTGGGTGATGAAACGGTTGGCCGAGTCGACCAGGTCTTCGGCGTAGTCGCCGCCGACCCAGACCGAGTAGCCGACCTGGGCGAAGAACAGCAGCAGCAAGGCCAGCGACTCGCGCCTGCGCAATTCCTTGAAGAGCGCGATACCCAGCAGGCTGAACATCAGCGGCATGAGAAAATCGCGCGCGGCGTAGTTGTTCAACGCCAGCAGTCCCACGCGGAATCGCTCCCAGGCGGTCACGCCGTTGACCTTGAGGTAGTAGGTGTTCGGCAGGAAATCGCCGAAGTAGGTTTTCTGAAAGAGCAAAATTGCCACTAGCACAATAACCGAAACGATGGCAGACCAAATCGCCCTGCGCGGATTCTGACTGGCGAGGTAGAGAATCAGGATTCCGACAGGCAAAGCCGCGTCCATGCGGAGCAGCAGAGCCAGGCCGAGGACGAGAGTCAGCCAGAAGGTGGAAACAGGCCGAGGGTCACGGATGGTTTTGAGCGTGAGCAGAATCCCCAGGCTGACGGTCAGCGTCAGGGCGCCGACTTCCAATCCGCGCAGCGTCCAGAAGACGAGCGGAAAGTAGAAAGCGGTGACGGTCGCGGCGATGAGCGGCGCAAATTGGGCGGAAGAATCCAATACTTCGACAATTCGGTAAACGACAAAAGTATTGGCAAGCAAAATAGCCGCGGCCAGGAGCATCACGGCCAGCGAAATATGCAATGGTGAAAATGAGACAAGATGGAACAGCGCGAGGATGAGAGTCCAGCCCAGGTTGGTAAAACCCTCGATGGGCGGCTGGCCCACGTTCCAGACCAGGCCGTGACCTTCGGCCAGGTTGCGCGCGTAGCGCATCGAGATCATGGCGTCGTCGACCAGCGTGAAGGCTTTCTGGCCGTGGATATCGAAGGCGGTGCGGGCGATGAAGAGGATGTAAAAGACCGCTACAGCAACAAGAAGGAAAGTCAGGCTTTTACGCAAAGTAGGCATCGGCGCGAGTATAACATGAGGGTCAGGGCTAGTCGTCCCCGTCGCTGATCTCCAGGTGGAAGTGATGCAGGAAGCGATGGAAGACGGGCGCGATCAAAATGCTGACCGCCACCAGCAGCACCATGCCCGAGAACAACGCATACACCGAGGCGAAGATCTTGCCCGCCGTGGTGTGAAGTGCATTGACGGGTCCCATGCCGCCCAGCAGCATCGAGGCGTTGACCAGCGAGTCGATCCAGGACAGGCCTTCGAAAAAGTGATAACCCAGGATGCCGATCAGCAGCGATACACCGATGGTGCCAAACGAAAGCAGCGAATAATTTATGACGCGTTTGACGAACAGGCGGCGGGGCAGCAATTCTTCTTTACGATGTTCAAACATACGAACTCCTTTATTCCGCACTCGGTTGAAAATTGCGTTTTTAGATGGCGGAAAACACAATTTTCAACCGTGGGTATTATATAATCGCAACACCATGAAACAAGTCATCATTGTCAACGAAGCATTGAAATTACCGCGCGGAAAACTGGCGGCTCAGGTGGCGCACGCCTCGGTGGCTGCCCTGCTCGAAACGGAATCGCGCACTCAAATCGCCTGGCTGGAAGAGGGCATGCCCAAGGTGGTGCTCAAAGTCGAGGACGAAGCAGCGCTGCGTGACCTTGAACAAAAAGCTGCTTCACTTGGACTACCCGTCAGTCTGATCGAAGATGCGGGGCGGACGGTTATCCCCGAAGGGACGATCACCTGCCTGGGCATCGGTCCCGCTGAAGATGCGCGGATCGATGAAGTGACAGGTGGGTTGAAACTGTTATAGATGTCGTTGCGAGGGCAGCGTTCTTCCGCCCGAAGAAACCTCCTGTTATCAGTGCAGGCAAAGTACTAGATTGCTTCGCCGCCAAAGAACGGCTCCTCACAATGACGGACTATTTTGCTCCCGCCGCCGTCCTCGGCGGCGGGGTTAAATCCCAGGCAAATACTTCTCATGGATGCAGGCCATGTGGTGCTCGACGTGACCGACCAGCATGTAGATCAACGCGCGCGCGCTGACGGTCGCTCCGCTGGCGGTGCCGAGGCGGGAGACGGCTTCATCGTCCAGGTGGGAGATCATCAAGACATTGGCGCGGCGCAGCAGTTCGAATTCGTTCAGCAGCTCAGCCAACGGGACACTGTCATAACCCGCCGCGCGGATGTAATCCTCCTGATCGAAGCCAGGCAGCGGCGTCTGGTCCCCGCGAGCAATGCGCAGCAGCCGATACGAGAAGACGCGCTCCACGTCATTGAGGTGACCGACCACTTCCTTGATCGACCACTCGGCGGGTCCGAACTTGTAAAGGGCCTGCGGTTCCGTCAGGCCGCCGAGCGCGGAGCAGACTTCGTTGACCTGCTTCGGCAGGACCGACAACACATCCTCGCGGGCCATGGCGCGCTGGACGTAGTCCGCGTAGAACGGGGCGTATTCCTCAGGCATGGGGTGATTCAATTTTAGGGTCATGAGTTGGGTTTCCTTGCGGAGAGTATAGCACGCAGAAATTCATCCTTCAATCGCTTATAATCTTGCCAGACAAAAAACACTCTAGAAATATTTCCGAAGCCTTGTGTGCAACTTGACGCAATGCCTGAATGATACGATAATCACTCTCCGAGCTAATTTCATGAACAAAATCGACGACGCAGAACTTCATCAGATCGTGCAGCGGGTGGTCCGCCAGGTGCTGGAGCCGACTCCCGCGCCCGTTAAAGCCGCCCCTGCCCCCGCTTCCACGCCCGCTCCAGCCAGAATTCCCGAGGCCCCCATGGGCAAGGTGGTCGCCATCGGCGCGGACCACGGCGGGTTCGAGTTGAAGGAAATGCTCAAGGTGGAACTCCGCATCTGGGGCTACGAATTCCTCGATGTGGGCACCAACAGCAAGGAGGCGGTCGACTATCCCGATTTCGCTCACGCGGTGGCGCAGCAGGTCAGCACGGGCAAGGCTTGGCGCGGCATCATGATCGACGGGGCGGGCATCGGCAGTTGCATCGTCGCCAACAAAGTCCCTGGTGTGCGCGCAGGCATGGCCTACGACCTGTCCTCGGCCAACAACAGCCGTGAGCACAACGACACCAACGTGCTGACTCTCGGCGCGGGCCTGATCGGACAAAACCTCGCCAAACAAATCGTCAAAACCTGGCTGACCACCGCTTTCGGCGGCGACCGTCACCAGAAACGCATCGACAAGATCACTTCCGTAGAGAAGCAATATTCGAAATAGAAGGCATGCAATGAATCCCGACGTAAAAGTAGTTGAACAATTGGTGGAGATCATCACCCGCGAAGTGCTGACCGCCATGATGGAGCAAAAGGCCAGCGTGCCCGAGGGCACCCGCTGTGAGTATCAGTGTGCCGACAACGTCTGCGTGCACACCTGTTTCGACCGCGCAGGCAACGTGGTCAACGCGGGCGCAGCCCGCCTGACCTCCACGCTGGGCGTCATCCCGCAGGACGTCAACCTGGCAGGCATGATCGACCACACCCTGCTCAAGCCCGACGCCACCCAACAAGAAGTGGCGCAGTTGTGCTTCGAGGCGCGCAAGTACAATTTTGCCTCGGTGTGCGTCAACCCCACCTGGGTCAGTCTGTGCGCACAGTTGCTGCAGGGATCCTCTGCCAAGGTCTGCACCGTGATCGGCTTCCCGCTCGGCGCAACCTCGCCCGAGGTCAAGGCCTTCGAGACACAGACCGCCATCCAGCACGGCGCCACCGAGATCGACATGGTCATCAACATCGGCGCGCTCAAGGCGCGTGACCTCGAATTGGTGGCGCGCGACATCCGCGGCGTGGTCGAAGCCGCCCATTCGCACAACATTATCGTCAAGGTCATCATCGAGACCGCCCTGCTCGACGACGAGGAAAAGACCATCGCCTGCCTGCTCTCCAAGGAAGCCGACGCCGACTTCGTCAAGACCTCCACGGGCTTTGCGGGCGGCGGCGCCACCGTCCACGACGTGGAGCTGATGCGCCGCACCGTCGGCCCCGAGATGGGCGTCAAGGCCTCGGGCGGGGTACGCACCTTCGAAGATGCCGAGAGCATGATCAAGGCAGGCGCCACACGCATCGGCGCCAGCGCAGGCGTCAAGATCATCCAGGGTCCCAGCAAGGACAAGGCCCCCGCCAAAGAACCCACCGCCGCAAAGGCGTATTAGGAGCACACCATGTTGATCGCAAAAGTCATCGGCACCACCGTCTCCACCATCAAGGATGAAAAGCTCCACGGCCGCAAACTGCTCATCCTGCGCCAGACTGACGAAAGGGGCGAAGCCTTCGGCAAACCCTATGTGGCAGTCGACACCGTCGACGCGGGCATCGGCGATCTGGTGCTGACCGCTGCGGGCTCGTCCGCGCGCCAGACCAACATCACCAAAGACACGCCCGTCGACTCGGTCATCATGTCGATCATCGACTCACTCGAAGTCGATGGCCAGGTCGTCTTCCGCAAGTCCTGAGGTCTGCATGGTCAAGAAGTTCTACACCGAAAAGGATGTCATCGAACTATACGATTCGGGCGTGCGTTCGCTGCAACTGAATGACAACATCCAGATGACCGAGATGGCCTACGAAAAAGCCAGAGGTCTGGGAATGGCGCTGCTGACGGCAGCCCCCGACCAGCCGCCCAGCGCTCCTGTGCGTCCCTACCTATCCAGCGTGGGAACCTCGTCCACCCCCAAGCCTGCCCCCGTCATGGGCAAAACTCCCGCCCCGCAAGCCGACCCGTTAAAGGACTCCGCGTTGGCGCAGCGCATCCGCACCGCGGTCAACGCCCGTCTCGGTAACCAGATCGACCCGCAACTGCTGGATACGATCATTCGGCGCGTCCTCATCAGCACAGGATTGAAATAATGCTATTCGGCAGAGTCAAAGGCAGCGCGATCTGCACGTTGAAATATCCTGGCACCGAGGGTCTCAAGCTGCTCGTCGTCCAGCCGCTGAACAAAAAGCTCGAACCACTCGGCGCGCTGCAAGTCGCCGCCGACGTGGTGGATGCGGGCATCGGCGACCTGTGCGTCATGGTGCGTTCACGCGAGGCCGCCCTGGCCATGCCCATCGAAAAATTCGTCCCCATCGACCTGGCCCTGGTCGGCATCGTGGACGAGCTCGAAGTCCGCGCGGATGGCGAATACGACGTCACCCTGCGGCGCGGAAGGAATCAGTTTTCATGATCCTCGCTAAAGTTGTCGGCACCATCGTCACCACCATCAGCCACCCAGACTACAAGAACCGCCGTCTGCTGGTCGTCCAGCCGTTGACGCTGGAAGGCGAAACCTCCGCGCCCGAAGATGACTTCATCGCGCTCGACAACACCCAGGCAGGCATCGGCGACACGGTGCTGATCAACCGCGAAGGCAACGGTGCGCGTCAGGTGCTGAAAAATCCCAATGCGTGCGTGATCTCGGTTATCGTGGGGATTGTCGATTCCGTGTACGCAGAATATTGAACACGGCGCAAGATGACATCTTGCATTATTCTTCACGTCTCGATATCTCTTCTCCATTTTCTTTCCACCCTTATAAACCCTGTATCATATTTTCATGACCATCTACCTTGGCTGCCCCATCTGGTCGTTCAAAGGCTGGGTTGGGAACTTCTACCCGAAAGGCACCAAATCGACCGAGTTTCTGCGCGAGTATGCGCGCCGCCTGACGACCATCGAGGGTAACACCACCTTCTACGCCGTCCCCGCGCCTAAGACAATCGAAGCCTGGGTCAACGAAACGCCCGAGACCTTCCGCTTCTGCCCGAAGATCCCAAAGGCGATCAGTCACGAAGGCGGCCTGGTCGAGAATCTGTCGCGCGCGCTGCAATTTGCCGATCTGCTGCGCGGACTGGGCGTCCGCCTCGGACCCATGTTCCTGCAACTGCCTCCGCGCTTTTCCCCCAAGCAACTCGATGAGCTGCGCGCCTTCCTCGACAGCTGGCCGCCCGAGGTGCGGCTGGCCGTCGAAGTCCGCCACCTGGACTGGTTCGACGCGTCGCACGACGAGGCGCTGAATCGCCTTCTCGCAGATCACAACATGGCGCGCGTCACCATCGACACACGGCCAATTCGGGACCTGGCGGGCGATTCCATTTTGGCGGGCTCCAGCTACGAAAGCCTGCTCGAGGCGCGTGAACGCAAGCCCGATGTGCCCGTCCTGCCCCAGCGCACCACCGACTTCGTCTTTGTGCGCTACATCGGCCACCCGCGCCTGGAGATGAATCTGTCCCTGCTCGACGAGTGGAGCCAATACTTCGCCGCGCAGATGAAAACAGGCGCGGACGTGTTCACCTTCTGCCACTCACCCGATAACCTGATCGCGCCCGAGATCTGCCGAGAGTTGCATCGCCGTGTGGATGCGCTTCACCCCGTCCCGCCGCTGCCCTGGGATGAGATTCCGCCCGAGGCGCCGCTACAGCCCAGCCTGTTCTGACAGGGTCCGCAAGGCGGCCAGCGCTCGTTCAGCGTCAGCAATAGGCGCAAAAATGTGGTCGTGATAAAACGCGGCCACCACGTTGCAGCTGATGTCCGCCTCGGTCAGGGCGCGCGCGACGGCCGCCGTCAGGCCGACCGCTTCGAGCGACGAATGCACCGTCAGCGTGATCCAGGCAAAGCTCCCAGCGTAGGACAGACCCGCCTGATCGGCATCCGCTTGCGGCAGGATGACCGTCACCCCTTCCTTCTCACGGAAAAAGCCCAACGGGGTCACCTCTGTCAATCGCATGGTTGAATCCAACACACAAAAGACATACTCGCCTGCGTTGCGCTCAGGCTGCATACTCTGCAAAAGTTTTTTCAGGTTCGTTTCACCGCTCATGCCATCCTCCAAAAAATTGAATAGATCAAAGGACGTGAAGCTTGTCCTTTGTGTACTTTGTGCCCTTTGTGTTTAAGTATTTTGCACCTTGACAATCATACGCGTTTTCCATAGAATACGGCCCAATGCGCAACCAGATGCACTCCCATCATCATGCCAACACCCTCCTCCCTGGACGGGCGGCTTAGACGCGCATCTTAACTCAGCGTATCGAATCCCAGGCTCCCGCTCCAGCGGGAGCTTTTTATTTTCCGAGGTGACATGATCTCCATTCTCGACTCTACCACTGCCCGCAAGACCATCCTGCGCCGCGTGCCTTTGGGCGACGAGGAGGTACCCGCTTCCGTGCTGGACCGCATCGAGGCGACCTTCGGCGAGCGGATCACCCCCAACGAGGCTGTGACTCGCATCCTGCGCGACGTCCGCACCCAGGGCGATTCCGCGCTTCGCGTCTGGACCGAGAAGCTGGACGGCAAATCCCCGAGCCTTTTCCGCGTCTCGAGCGATGCTTTGCAGGCCGCGCTGGCTTCCATCGGCAAGGAAGAGCGCGCCGCCTTGGAATTGGCCGCAGACCGCATTGCGACATTCTACAAGAAACAGCCGTTGATCTCCTGGTTGACCCAGGACATGGGCGGCGTGCTCGGGCAGCTCATCCGCCCCATCCGCCGCGTGGGAGTCTACGTGCCAGGCGGCACGGCGCCCCTGCCCTCCAGCGTGTTGATGTCGGCGGTGCCCGCTCAAGTAGCGGGCGTGAAGGAGATCGCGCTGGCCGTCCCACCTCAGCGCGGGACGGGTGAGATCGCTCCGATCATCCTGGCCGCCGCCGCCCTGATCGGCGTGGACGAGGTCTACGCGATGGGCGGCGCACAGGCCATCGGCGCGCTGGCCTACGGCACCGAATCCATCCCCGCCGTGGATAAGATCTTCGGCCCTGGAAACCTGTTCGTCACGCTGGCCAAGAAGCAGGTCTTCGGCGTGGTCGGCATCGATGGGCTGGCAGGCCCCACCGAAACCGTCGTCGTCGCTGACGAGTTTGCCAGACCCGCCTGGGTCGCCGCTGACCTGCTGGCCCAGGCTGAGCATGATGTGCTGGCCTCCGCCATTTTGCTCACGCCCTCGCAGCAACTGGCCGAAGCCGTGCAGGTGGAAGTCGGCAGGCAGATGGAAACCCTGCCGCGCGCCGAGATCGTGGCGCAATCGCTCAAAGACCGGGGCGGCATCGTGGTCACCAAAGATCTGGCCGAAGCCGTGGAACTCTCGAACGCGTACGGCCCCGAGCACCTGTGTCTGGCTGTTCAAAACCCGTGGGCCTGGAGCGAGAAGGTTATGTCGGCGGGCGGCATCTTCATGGGCGAGTATTCGTTCGAGGTGCTGGGGGATTACGTCGCAGGGCCGAGTCACGTGATGCCCACGGGCGGCACGGCGCGCTTCGCCTCCCCGCTCAACGTGTGGGACTTCGTGCACATCATCAGCCTGATCGGCCTGGACCAAGCGGTTGGGCGGGAATTGTCGAAGTCCGCCGCGATCATCGCCCGCTCGGAGGGCCTTGAAACCCACGCGCGTTCGGCAGATCAACGTGTCCTGTAAAAAAACTACAAAACAAAAAGGAGAAAAGAAATGAAATCACGCTTGTATTCCCTGATTGCGCTCGTGTTGGTGGCAGCTTTCGTGTTGTCCGCCTGCGGCGCGCCCGCCAAACCAACCGTCGTCCGCATCGGCACGCAGCCGTGGATCGGGTACGGTCCGTGGTGGATCGCCAAAGAGAAGGGCATCTTCGAAAAGTACGGCCTGCAAGTTGAGCTGGTCGATTTCGTCGAGGACAAGGAAGTCAATGCTGCCTTTGCTTCGGGCGACATGGACGCGGCCAATCTGGCCACGCACACCGCCCTCAAGCTTTATGCCTCAGGTCTGGACCTGAAGCTGGTCCTGATCGAAGACGCCTCGTACCAGGCGGATGCCATCATCGCCCCCTCGACGATCACATCCATTGCGGACCTCAAAGGCAAGAAGGTGGCCTACGAGGAAGGCACCACCAGCGACCTGCTCATCAACTACGCGCTCGCGCAAAACGGGTTGAGCCTGGCGGATATCGAACCCGTCTTCATGCCTGCCTCAGATGCAGGCGCCACGCTCATCGCAGGCCAGGTGGATGTAGCCGTGACCTACGAACCCTACATCGCCGCCGCCCTGGCCGAGAATCCCGACTTGAAGGTGCTCTACTCCGCCGCCGAACGCCCTGGCCTGATCTCGGACGTGCTGGTCATCAATCCCAAACTTGACTCGAAGACCGCCATCGCCCTGCTCAAAGTCTGGGATGAAGCGCTGGCCTTCTACAAGAGCAACCCCGAGGAAGCCAAAACCATCATCGCTAAGGCCGTCGGCTCGACCCCCGAGGAATTGCAGACCGCCTTCGATGGCGTGCAGTTTTACACGCTGGCTGAGAGCAAGGCTGAACTATTCGGCCAGCCGTCCGCGCTGCTGAAGGACGTCGCCGATGTGGCCCAGTCCATCGGCCTGTTCGAGACTGCTCCTGATCTAACCAAGATCGTGGACACATCCATGTATCCGTAGGACTTTCGCCTGCCCGCCGCGCCAGTAGATACTTTCTGGCGCGGCGGGTATGCAAAACAAAAATATGAACCTTCCTCCCCTGCTCAAACGAAAACGCCGCCTGCTCGACCTGCGCATCGAGATTCCGCCCGTTGCTTATTTTGGCGCGGGCATCGGCTTTATTGCCATCTTCCTCCTCGCGTGGTGGATCGCCACCTCACTCAACTGGGTCAAGCCGATCTTCCTGCCGTCGCCTGCCGCCGTCTGGCAGGAGTTGATAAAGCAAATTCAGGATGGCACCCTATGGTTGGACATCCGCGCCAGTGTCTACCGCATCACGGTCGGTTGGGTGCTGTCCACGTTGATCGCGCTGCCCATCGGGATCTTGATGGGCAATTATCGTCTCTTCGAAGGCATGTTCGAGCCGTTCATTGATCTGGTCCGCTACATGCCTGCCGTCGCCTTCGTGCCGCTGACCATTTTGTGGGCAGGTGTGGATGACGGCCAGAAGTTCATCATCCTATTCATCGGCACGTTCTTCCAGCAGGTGCTGATGGTGATGGATAACGTCAAGACCGTGCCGTACGAGATGATCCAGGTCAGTTACACGTTCGGGCTGAACAAATGGGAGGTGCTGCGCAAGGTGGTATTGCCCGCCGCGTTGCCTGGCATCTGGGATACGCTGCGCATCACCCTCGGCTGGGCCTGGACCTATCTGGTGGTGGCCGAGCTGGTGGCAGCCAACGTCGGTCTGGGATATCGCATCATGCGCGCCCAGCGTTTCCTGCAAACTGACAGCATCATCCTGGGGATTCTGGTCATCGGCATTCTAGGCCTGACCACAGACTACGTGTTCAAGTTCTCGTACCGCGCTCTGTTCCGCTGGGCCGAGCGCAGGGGATAGACGATGAAAGAAATGTTGAACGCAAAAAACATCTGGAAGGTGTACAACGCCGAGCGCAAGGATCAAGTGGTGGCGATCCGTGATTTGAACCTGTCAGTGGCAGAGAACGAGTTCGTCTCGATCATCGGGCCATCGGGCTGTGGCAAGTCGACGTTTCTGCTGATGGCCGCGGGACTGGACGAACCGTCAGCGGGGGAACTGCAATTCGGAGGCGAACCCATCGAGGGTCCGAGCGAAAAGCGCGGGATGGTCTTCCAGAGCTATACGTTGTATCCATGGCTGACGGTGGCGGAGAATATCCGCTTTGCGCTGCAGAAGTCGAAGCTGAACGTCGGCGAGCAAAAGTCGCTGGTCGAGGAGTTTATCTCGCTGGTGGGTCTGAAGGGATTCGAGAACGCTTACCCGAATCAGCTCTCGGGCGGGATGCGTCAGCGCGTGGCGATCGCGCGCGCGCTGGTCTATCGTCCGCAGATGCTGTTAATGGATGAGCCGTTCGGCGCGCTGGATGCTCAAACGCGGCGGTTGATGCAGGAATTGTTGTTGCGGATCTGGGAGACACACCGCACCACGGTATTGTTCGTAACGCACGACATCGAAGAAGCGTTGTTGCTTTCCGACCGCGTGTACGTGATGAGCGCGCGGCCTGGCACGCTCAAGGCCGAGGTGCAGGTGAATCTGCCGCGCCCGCGCTTTGTAGAGATGGAAACCTCGCCCGAGTTTCTGGCGCTGCGCCAGCAGTTGCTGGGATTGATCCGTGAAGAAGTAGGTCACGCCTGAAGCGTGACCTTTTTATTTTGTTCGTTCCACCCATCGAGCGCGCCACGCGGGCGCTTCAAAAGATTCAGGCCAGAACTCGACCTGTTTCCATATTTTCCCATCATGGATCGTGGAAAAGGTGATAACACGGTCGTGCAGTTTTCCGTCAGTGACAGAAACATCCGTCACCACTGCATCCCCTTCCACAAGAAAGTGATTGATGGTGAAATGCCATTTGCCTTCTGCGGGATAGGCAGTGTTGACGGCCGCAAAATTTTCCCTGCCGCGGATGCGCTCGCCCGATTGCGGCCAATCGAGCGTAAATTCGTCGTGCAAAAGTTCTGACACGGCGTAAAAATCGTTGCTTTCCATTTGCTGCCAGAATCGTTCAATGACCTCTCTCGGACCCATTTCGTGCTCCTATTTGCGCTTCACATCTAAAATAGCGATTTTGGTCGAATGGTTGAACGGTGTGGGGTCAGTGATCGGGTTGCCCACGGTGTAATAACCGACGAAATCTTCGGGCACGGGAATCAATTCGCGAAGCTTGAGATAGCCATCGGCGCATAAGACTTCGAGCGTGTTCATGTACTCACGCCCGCTGACGTAGAGTGCGTTGTTGATGGCGACCAATGTGCCGCCATCGTTGATCAGCGGGCGGACCTTGTTGATCAGCCGCGCGCTCTCGTGGACCTGGTCCACGCGGCCGCGCGCGGTGGAGGAAAAGAACGGTGGGTCGATCAGCACACAGTCGAAGGTCTGCCCCGTCTGCTTGAACTTGCTGATGGCGGGGAAGAAATCCTGCGCGAGAAAGTCATTCTTGTGGACGGGGAATCCGTTGAGCGAGTAGGAGTCCTTGGCCAGGTTGAGGAACTGGCGGTTCAAGTCCAGTTGCGCCACCCGTGCCGCGCCGCCTGCCATCGCGGCCACGCCCAGGCTGCCCGTATATGCAAACGTGTTTAGCACCGACTTTCCCTGCGAATTTTCGGCCAGCCATTTGCGCAGATGACGCGTGTCGAGGTACAGGCTGGCGTCGCGGTTCATACTCAAGTTCACGGCGTACCAGATGCCATGTTCTTTCACTTTGCGGTCAGGTTTGTCGCCGAAGAGCAGAACACCGCGTCGCTCCTCGGGCAAAGGACTGCTGCGATATTTGGCAATACCCGCACGCAGCCAGCCCGCAAAACGCGCATGTCCCTGAACAAACTCGGCGGCCTCGCGTACCAATGCGCGCCCCGCCGACTCGTCAGGGGCGTAATCGTGAAAGATGACGGTGCCAGCATACAGGTCCAGGCTGAGGCGCGGCTCGCCTTCGCTGAATCCGTTGAAGAGGCGGAAAGTCGTCTCGTGACGCGAATCGAACAGGTCCGCGCGGGCGGCGATGGCTTGTTCGAGCAAGGTGGAAAGCGGTTCAGGGGACATACTCAAAAGTCAGCCTCCGAGTGATGCCCGGAGGCTGGATGTTTATTTCTCGGAGATGGTCACGCTCTCGATGGCGTCACCCGTAAAGTTCGGATTTTGATCGGGGTCGCGGCGTGTGATTCCGTTGACCACATCCATGCCTTCGATGACCTGGCCGAAGATGGTGTAACCGCCGTTCAGAAATTCGGTGGGGCCGAAGGTGATGAAGAATTGGCTGCCATTGGTATCACGGCCCGAGTTGGCCATGGCCACCACGCCCGCCTTGTCGAAGGTCAGATCGCTGTCTTCGTTAGGAAACTGATAACCAGGTCCGCCCCTGCCCGTGCCTGTGGGATCGCCGCCCTGGGCCATGAATCCCTCCAACACGCGGTGGAAGGTGGTCCCGTTGAAGTAGCCTTCGTGTGCAAGGAAGACAAAGCTGTTGACCGTACGCGGCGCCTTATCGGGATACAGCTGGACGACGAACTCGCCGCCCTTGGCCATCTTGAACGTGGCAAAGTACTGCTTGTTGACGTCGATGGTCATGGGAGGCTCGGCATTGTATTGCAGGCTCGCGACGGTCGGGGCCGAAGCGTTCGTGTTACTCGTGGCAGACGAACGGTTCATCCACAAGGCCGCGGCAATCGCCACCAGGACCAAGCCGCCCAGGACGATCATGATCTGCGTATTGCGGGTTTGTTGTTGCAGGCGTTTATTCCGCATGGCAACGCGTTTCGATTGAGTCATAAGGGACTTCTCCTTGAATTGATTTCAGCCGCCAATTGTAGCAGATGCCGCGCGGATTCGCCCCCCCACGAGTTGATGCGCCCTCAAGCGGACTGGTGAGAGGGATTATAGAAACGATAACAGTTTCGGGCGCGTTTGGCCTGATACATGGCAATGTCAGCCTGGCGCAGGAGCGTAGTGGCATCGTCGCTGTCGGTGGGATACAGGCTGATGCCGATGCTGGCTGAAACGACGAAGGTATGCCCCTCGATCTGCATCGGCTCCGCGATGGCCCTCAGCACCTTTTGCGCCACCAGCCCGCAGGCATGGACATCGGTCATGTCTTCGTTGATCAGGGTGAACTCGTCGCCGCCCATGCGCGCCGCCGTGTCCGTTTTGCGCAAGCAGACGCGCAGGCGCTCCGCCACAAGCCGCAACAACTGATCGCCGTAGGCGTGGCCGAAGGTGTCATTGACCTCTTTGAAATTGTCCAGATCGAGCAGCATGACGGTCAGCATCCCGTGTTTCTCGCGGCGGGCATGTTCGAGCGCAAAGGACAGACGGTCCTGGAAAAGTTGTCGGTTCGGCAGGCCTGTCAGGCCATCATGCATGGCCATATATTCCAGGCGGTTCTCCGTTTGCTTCCGTTCGGTAATGTCGCGCGCGATGCTGCCCACGCGATAGCCGAGATCGGTCTTGTACGTGTACATGACGATCTCGACGTTGCGGCGGGACCCATCGGGATGCTGGACAACCGCCTCGCGTGGCAGGTTCAATCCACCGCCCATCCCTGTCTCCAGGGTCTGACGGGCATACTGCTCCACGCGCTCGGTAAACCCCGCGGACCGCATTTCGGGGGGCAACAGTCGATATTGGACCTCCCAAATGGGCTGGCCCAATACCTCCTCGCGCTTCAACCCAGAGAGCAATTCCTGCCCCCGATTCCACTCGACCACCAGCCCATCCTCGTCCACGATGATGATCCCATCGGGAGATTGCTCCACCAAACTGCGGAACTTGGCCTCGCTCTCCATCAAATCCTTTTCGGCCTGGACGCGCTCCGAAATATCGCGGATCGCGGCAATGTGTGCGGGTTTGCCCTTGTAATTGATGTGAGAGGCGGTGATCTCCACAGGGAAGATCATGCCGTCCTTCTTGCGATGATAACGGATCGGGATGCTGGTCACCCCCGTCTGGGTGGCTTTGCGCGTTTCGTGGGGCTGGGCCGAAAGGTCCACGTTGCGAAGTTGCAGCAACTCTTCCCGCGTGAACCCGTACATGTCGGACGCGATCTGATTTACATCCTGGATCCGCCCTGTCTCCTTGTCGATCAGGAAGATGGCGTCTGCACTGAGGTCGAAGATCTGACGATATTTCTCTTCGCTATCCTGAACGGCCTGTACCGTCTGGCGCTGCTCGGTCACATCGCGGATGACGTGAATGGCCGCCATCAGCGTCCCGCTTCGCCCGAACACGGGATCCACCGTCACTTCCAGCTTGCGTCCGTCCCGCTCGAACTCTTCTTTTTCGCGCTGGAGGGACTTCAGCATGCGACAGGTGGGGCAATTGATGATCGGACCGTCCGTGCCGTGCACCACCTGCCAGCAGAAACGCCCCGTCAACTCGGCAGGGCCCATACTGAAGAGTTCCTGCATGGCGCGGTTGCTGCGCAGGATGCGCTGGTCCTTGTTCAGGAGCAGGATCGCGTCGCTGGTGGCATCGAAGGTGGCCTGCCACTGATCGGCCAGCTCGCGCATGCTCTGCTCAGCCAGCTTTCGCCCGCTGACATCCCGCAGCACAGCCAGGACTTGTCCATTGGACAGTCGACTTCCGTTGAATTCAACTTCAAGGAGTTCGCCATTCTTTTTGACGAGGATGCTGGCACCGATAGACGATTCCCCCGATTCCAGAAGCTGCTCCACCTGGACCCGCGTCTGGTCCCGTTCCCCCTCGAGGACCAGGTCGAGCAGGGCGCGCCCGACTACTTCTTCGCGGGCATAACCCAGCATTTCACAGCCACGCGGGTTGATATCGAGGCATCGTCCCTGGGGATCTGTCAAAAAAACGCCTTCCCTCACTTGTGACAGGATTCCCCGCAGTAATTCTTCTGAAAATTCCCTGCTATACCTTTTGGACATGCCGTTGTGAACGACTCCTAAACTTCCAGCAAAATTTTGGAAAGATATTCGTCGAAAATGATTAGAAAATTCGTTCGAACAAATGATAGCACAAATCAAGTCTTTTTGACTGATTACAATTCCCCTCTTATTCTACCTTCATTGATATTGGTTCATCTCTCCCCGGGTGAACAGTTTTGAAAACTTATCAATGCTGATAAGCGACAGCCGCCCCGCTTCAACAGGGCGGCTGCCCATGATCGTGTTATTTTACGGCCTTGTCGGCGGCTTCCAACGCCTTGTCCAGCACGTCGAAACCTTCCTTCAATTGTGCCTCGCTGATGGGCAGCGGCGGGATGACCAACAGCGTGTGCCAGTGCGTGTACAGGAACAGGCCGTGGTCCGTGCAAAATTTCTTGACAGCCGCCATCTCGGGCGAGGAACCGTTCCACGGGGCCATCGGCTCTTTTGTCCCTCGGTCCCGAACCAGCTCGACGATGCCGAACAGGCCGATATTGCGCACCTCGCCCACAGACGGGTGAGCCTCACCCAGGTCGGTCAACATGCGCTTCAGGATGGGTCCCATTTCGGCGGCATGTTCCACCAGTTTGTCATCCTTTATCACCTGGATGTTCGCCACAGCCGCCGCCAGCGAAATGGGATGCGAGGTATAGGTCAGTCCGCTCTCGAAAACGCGTTCATCGAAGGCGGCTGCGATCTGCGGCTTCATCGCCACCGCGCCCAGCGGAGCGTACGCGGACGTGAGCCCCTTGGCCATGGTCATGATATCGGGCACCACATTCCAGTGGTCCACGGCAAACCATTTGCCCGTGCGGCCAAATCCGCTCATGACCTCGTCCGCGATCATGACAATGCCGTACTTATCGCATAATGCGCGTACGCCTTGCATGTAACCTTCGGGCGGGATGATGATGCCATTCGTGCCTGTGACCGACTCCATCAAAATGGCGGCGATGGTCTCGGGCCCCTCGTAGCGGATGATTTCTTCGAGGTGGTTGAGGTAATCCTGCGCAAAGTCCGCTTCGGAGATGTTCGGGTTGGTGCGGTGGAAGGTGGAGCGATAGCGATACGGGTCGAGGAAATGCACCACGCCTGGCATCGTGCCTGGTTCCCACATCTGACGGCGCGGATCGCCCGTGGCGGCCATCGCGCCCATCGTCGCGCCGTGATAGGAGCGATAGCGTGTGAGGATCTTGAAGCGTTTGGTATAACCGCGCGCCAGTTTGATGGCGTTCTCGTTCGAGTCCGCGCCGCCCAGCGTGAAGAGCACCTTGCTCAAAGCCTTCTGCGGGGTGATGTCGGCCACGGCTTTACTGGCCAGCGCGCGGATGCGGGTGGTCATGCCAGGCGCCGCGTACGGCAGGTCGGCGGCCTGCTCCTGCATGGCGCGGATCACGCGCTCGTCGCCGTGGCCGATGTTGACGCACATGGTCATCGAGTTGAAGTCGAGGTAGCGTTTGCCGTTCACGTCCCAAAAGTAGACGCCCTTGGCACGTTTGACCGCGATGGGGTTGACCTTGGCCTGTGCAGACCAGGTCCAGAAGACGTGCTCTTTGGAAAGGGAAACAATTTCATCATCGGGAAGATCGAACATGAAAGCCTCTTTGAATTTGTGATTGAAAATTTGCAAACGAATCGTAACACAAAAATCGTCCTCATTGCGAGGGCGGCGCTCTCCCACCCGAAGCAATCTCATATGATTGAGGGAGTTTTCTTTGTGCAAAAATCGTCTCCCGCACGACATGCGCCTACACAACTCTTACATTGTCTCTCTTGACAGCCCTTTCCCTCTTTGTTATCATAAACTTACCGAGCGGTCAGTAAGTCAAATCTGCTCATTCATAGGAGAACCATGAACGACAAAACCCGTAACCAAATTCTGCTGGTGCTGTTCCTGGGCGTGCTGATGGGCGCATTGGATATCGCCATCGTCGCGCCTGCCCTGCCCTCCATCCAGAAATTCTTCGGCATGGGCGACCGCGCCCTGACGTGGACCTTCACCATCTATGTGCTGTTCAACCTGATCGGCACGCCGTTGATGGCGAAACTGTCCGATATGTTCGGCCGCCGCTCCATCTACGTGCTGGACGTCACGCTCTTCGCAATCGGCTCGCTGGTGGTAGCCCTCTCGCCCTCGAACCTGTTCGCCGTTTTACTGGTGGGCCGCGCCCTGCAGGGACTCGGCGCGGGCGGCATCTTCCCTGTGGCCAGCGCCGTGATCGGCGACACCTTTCCACCCGAGAAGCGCGGCAGCGCCCTGGGGCTGATCGGCGCGGTCTTTGGACTGGCCTTTTTGGTGGGACCCATTTTGGGCGGAGTCATCCTGAGCTTCGCGGGCTGGGAGTGGCTGTTCATCATCAACCTGCCCATTGCACTGGTCGTCATCTTCATGGGGTTGAAATTACTGCCGTCCACGCGGCCCGAGACTCAACGTCCCTTCGACACGCTGGGCATGCTCACGCTGGGCATCCTGTTGGCCTCGCTTGCCTATGGGCTGAACCAGATCGACACACAAAACTTCCTGAGCAGCCTGACCTCGCTTAGCGTTTGGCCGTTCCTGCTGTTGGCGGCGGCGCTGCTCTACACCTTCGTGCATATCGAGCACACCGCCGAGGACCCGATCCTGAACCTGCGCCTGTTCAAGAGCCGCCAAACCGTGCTGGCCAGCTTCCTTTCCGCGGGGGCAGGCCTGGGCGAGGTCGGGATGGTGTTCATCCCGTCGCTGGCAGTGGCCGCTATGCCGACCATTATCAACAAGCACACAGCCAGTTATCTGCTAATGCCCGTTGTGCTGGCGATGGCGGTCGGGTCGCCATTGGTCGGCCGCCTGCTGGACAAGTTCGGGTCGAAGGTCGTGGTCCTGGCAGGGACGGTGTTGCTGTCCATCGGCATGCTGATGCTCAGCAATTCGAACTGGACCTCGGTCTTATGGCTGTTCATCACCGCCGCCACCGTGATCGGATTTGGGCTCTCGTCGTTGTTGGGCGCGCCCGTGCGCTACATCATGCTCAACGAAGCCTCCACCGCAGACCGCACGTCGGCGCAGGGGCTGATCGCTCTGTTCACCAGCGTCGGCCAGTTGACCAGCAGCGCGCTGGTGGGCGCGGTAGCCGCCTCGATGGGCGGCGGCGTGACGGGCTACGGCACCGCCTACCTGGTCATCGGCGTGATCGCCGCAATCATGGTCGCCCTTTCGTTCGGGTTGAAGAGCCGCGAACAGGAAGTGGCCCACCGCGCCAGCGTCGCAGCAGAAGCGTAAGATCTCATTGACCCGCACCTGAAAAAGCATACAATAGGCACTATGACATCAGAAAACGACCTGCGCGAACAGATCCTGGTGACCGCGAAAAGCATGTTCATCCAGCAAGGCTATCACGGACTGGCGATGCGTCAGATCTCCGAGGCGCTGGGCGTGTCAAAGGCCGCGTTGTATTATCACTTCAAAGACAAGGAAGAACTGTTCCTGGCCATCCTGACCAGTTACCTGGACGACATCGAAACCCTGCTCGACCGCATTCTGGCCGAGCAGGGTTCGAACCGCGACCGCATCGGGATGTTCGTCGCCGAGGTGCTCCGTCAGCCCGCCGAACAACGGGCGGTTATCCGCCTGGCGAGTCAGGAAATGGCACAGTTGAGTGCCGCGTCTCGCAAGGATTTCGACAAGCTCTATCGTCAGAAATTCATCGGCAAGCTGGTGCAGATCTTCCAACAAGGCGTGGACGCGGGGGAATTCCGCCCGCTACAAACGGAGGTCGCCACCTGGGCGCTGATGGGGATCATGTATCCCTATTTTTACCCTTCACACACAGGCGAGAAACCGCTGCCTGTCGAAACCATCCAAACGATTGTAGACATCTACCTGAACGGCGTGACCCAGGCCTGAGGCCGTATCCATGCCCGACTTTCCCTACCGTCGGCTGGTGGTGATTGGCGCCACCAGTTCAGGCAAGTCCACGCTGGCGGAGGAACTCGCCAAACGCCTCGGTATAGATTTCGTCGAACTGGACGCGCTCTACTGGGAACCCAACTGGCAGGGCGTGGACGACGAGACCTTCTCCCGCCGAGTCCAAGCGGCCATCTGCGGGGAAAGTTGGGTTGTGGCTGGGAATTACAGCAGGGTGCGGACCCTTATCTGGCCCCATGCCCAAGCCGTGATCTGGCTTGACTATCCGCTGTGGACAGTCTTCTGGCGGCTGACGGGCCGCACCTTCCAGCGCTGGTGGACTCGCGAATTATTGTGGGGCACGAACCGCGAGAATTTATGGAATCACTTCAAGCTTTGGTCGGATGAATCGTTGTTTCATTGGCTGTTCAAAACCTACGGTCGGCGCAAACGTGAGATTCCCCAGTTATTGACCTTTCCTGAGCACAAACATCTGTCCGTCTTCCACTTCACCACTCCAAAAGAAACCGACGATTGGCTGAGTCATATCCGCCCAGTTAACAGCAAAACGCAAAACCTTTAAATCTTCGCGCTCGTCACCGCTTCGTGGTTCCAACTCCCTCTCAAAATTTATTCCCCTCGCCGTTGCAGCCACGAGACCAATTGGGTCAATCCGATTCCCGCCAACAGAACCAGCGCCACAGCTAACTCGAACGACAGCTTGATCCGCACCACGGACGCCAGCCCTGCAATCACCAGTCCCAACGCGCTGACCACGGCCACGCGCGCCATGTGCATTTGCTCGATCTTCTTCACGTCATCCGTGGGCGGGGCCAGACGCAGACGATGTGACAGCCCTGCCAGATCCCAACCCAGCAGACCGCCAACCGCCGCCAGCGTCATCAGGCTGGCGGGCAGGCCAGCCCATAGTCCATAAGCCGCCGCGCCGACAAAGACCAATAATCCCAACGCGGCCGCCCAATGTAGGCGCTGCCATTGCGCGAATAGCCAGGCCGCGCCCGCCGCCAACCACCAGCGCGCGGGTCCATCCAGGCTTGCCAATGAATAGCCCCAATACAGCGCACCCGTCCCAACCACAATACTCGCGTACATCACGATTGTCGCCACACTCATCTCCCTGTTCGCAGCCAGCCCAGCGGACGACGCATCTGCCGCGCCATCACCTGGTCGAAGGGCTGGGCCACGTCCCAACTCAAGGTCTGAACGCCCGAATGCTGCAACCTGCGCAGCAACAAGTCGCGTTCCATGCGCACCACTCGTGCCGCCATCTGCACCGACGGGTCCTTCGCAGGCAGATACGACATCTCGAACGAGATCGGGTCGGGGCTAATAACCATCACCTGATAGCCCAAACCGCGCAACTGCACCAACGGAACCACATCATCGTCCGTCAGCGGACTAACCACCACGATCTGCGACTCGGGTGGAAACAACCGCGTGGGAATATGCTCCAACGCCGAAAAAACCTGGCTATCGCCCGTCTTCGCGCGGGCCAGGGCCTGCAGGATGCGCTCGCGCTGTACCTTACCATACGCGGGCAGGGTCCAACCGAGATAATTGGCATACAACAACAACCCCACCCGATTCCCCTGTGCGAGGAAGGCATCCGCCAGCGCTGCCGCCGCCATGACCGAATACTCGAACAGCGAATGCCCATGCCCGAAGGCATTGGTACGCAGGCGGCCGTCCAGCACGACCCCCACATCCGAGACGCGCTCTTGTTGAAATTCGTTCGAGTACAGGTCTTCGTGACGCGCCGAGGCGTGCCAATTGATGGAACGCGGTGAGTCGCCTGGCTGATAATCGCGCACACCAAAGAATTCGGAGCCCGCTCCACCTGCCCGCGCAGGGATGCTGCCCGCATAGACGCGCGTCCGTCTGGGACGGATGGGAATATGCCGAAGATGAGTCAGTGGGGGGAAGATGAACAACTGGTTCATCACCTTCACCTCGACCTCAGAGCCTGCCACCGCCAAATGGTCGTTGACCTTCACCTTGAACGACTCGAAGGCATATCCGCCGCGCGGCCCCGAAACGGAATAGGTCAGGGTGTGGACTCCGCCCTTGGGTAACGTGACCAGGCTGCGGGGCGAACCGCCCAGCACTTTGAGTTGCAACGGAACGACATCCTCGAATTGAACTTCCTCCAGCGCCGCGCCCAGGTTGGTCACCGTCACGATCACTTCCACCGAGGTATCGGGCGTGGCACGTTCGGCGCTGAGATGACGAGTCACCTCCAATTGCACCTCGCCAGGTGCAAAGAGGAATCCTGCCATCAGGTACACAGCAAAGGGGATCGCCAGAATGAGAAATTCACCGCGCAGGGTGAACAGCGTGGCGATCAACAACGCGTATACGATCAGGCCGAGAAAATTGAAACGGGTCATAAGCGAGAAGAGCGTAAATGGTAAATGGTAATTGGTAATCACCATTTACCAT
>CAZGFR010000029.1:0-34682 GCA_964524485.1 uncultured Anaerolineaceae bacterium
CTGCGGCGAACCAGTCGAAGCTGAGCAGCAGGTGGGTGAGGACAGCGGCCAGGGCGGCGACGCCCAGCCATTCGTGGATGGCGGTGCCCGTCAGTTTCTCCGAAAGCAGGGTGACAGTGGCGGCAGCCACGGTTAAGTCGGTGATAATTTTGTTGCGAATTTTGATATTCATGATTGCCTCCTTTGCGTTTTTTTACAGAGACAATCTTAATTTCCGCGTGTTGTCTGAAGGTGGAGTAAAAGTGGAGAGATTGTGAAGAAACCTATCCCCTACAAATACAAAGACCTCCCGACCAGAAATGGCGGGAGGTCTTTTCCTACTCTCTACTTTCTACTCTCTATTTTCTACTTCCCCAATTTCTTCTTGAACGCCTCGGTCAACGCAGGCAGGATCGCGAACAGGTCACCAACCACGCCGTAGCGCGCCTGGGTGAAGATCGGCGCGTCGGCATCCTTGTTGATGGCTACGATCAGTTTGGCATTGCGCATGCCCACCAGGTGCTGGATCGCGCCCGAGATGCCCGCCGCGATGTACAGGTCAGGGCTGACGACTTTGCCTGTCTGGCCAACCTGATTGGAGTAGGGGATGTAGCCCGCGTCGACGGCTGCGCGCGAAGCGCCGACCGCGCCGCCCAGCACGGAGGCCAACTCGCCGACCAGTTCGAAGCCTTTGTGCGCGGTGGCCATCTCATCCAGGCCGAGCGACGGGTTGTTCGACACGCCGCGTCCGCCCGAGACGATCACGCCCGCGTCGCTCAGATTGACAACGTTCTCGGCCACGGCGTAGCCCTCCACGTTGGTCAGGGCCTCGGCTTTCGCCTCAGCTTTGGTCAACGTGCCTGTGCGTCCCGCCTCGGCGGCGGGCTTGGGGAAGGCGCGTGCGCGCAGGGTAGCCATCACAGGCTTGCCCGAGCAGATGGTCTTCTCCAGCACCTTGCCCTCGTAGATCGGGCGCGTGGCGACCAGTTGATCGCCGTTCGCTTCGAGCGCAATGACGTCGGTCAGCACGCCTGTGCCCAGGTCCACGGCAGACATGGCGGCCAGCTCACGGGTGCGGGCGGTCGTCGGGAACAGGATCAGGTCGGGGGCTGCGGCAGCGGTCAACGCCGAAAGGGTGGAGGCAAACGGTTCGGCGCGATAATCCAACAGGGCGGGATCATCCACCAGCAGGACTTCATCCGCCCCAGCCTCGAACGCGGCCTGGGCGATGGCATCCACGCCCGAGCCGAACACCAGCGCGACGGCGCTGCCGAAGCTTTTGGCGAGGCTGAGCGCCTCCCACGAGGCAGGCTGGACCGCGCCCTTGAAATGGTCGATGTAGACAAAAGTTTTCATAGCACCTTCTCCGCCAGGATCTTGTCGGCCAGTTTGTCGGCGATCTCTGCGGGGCTTTCACCCGTGATGATCTCAACCGTCGTCTCGCGGCTGGGCGGGTTCATCAACTCGGCGCGCGTCACCACGGCGGCGGGAGCGGCGATGCCCAGGTCGGCCAGCGTCCAAACGGGGATGATGGCCTTCGAGGCTTTGCGGATGCCCATGAAGGACGGGTAGCGCGGCTCGCCGATGCTTTGGACAACGCTCAACACGGCAGGCAGTTTGGCGCTGACGGTCTGGCGGCCCTCCTCGATGACGCGCTCGACGGTCACGTTCCCGCCGTCGACTTTGACCTGGCCCGCCAGCCCAAGCATCGGCCACCCGAGGACGCGAGCGGTCTGTGCGGGGGTCAGGCCTGCGCCATTGTCGAGGGTCTGACGGCCGAAGACGACCATGTCTGCGCCGCCGATCTTCTGGATGGCAGCCGCCAGGACGCGCGCCGCGCCCAGCGTATCCAGCCCATCCAGCGTGGGGTCAGAGACGAGGACCGCCTCATCGGCGCCCATGGCCAGCGCATGCTTGAGCGCCTCCTTGGCCGACTCAGGCCCGATGCACAACGCCGTGACCGCGCCGTTCGCGGCTTCCTTCTGCTGAAGCGCGCCCTCGACGGCATACTCGTCGAACGGGTTAATCACCAGCGGCGCGTCCCCCCACGATACTTGTCCGTTCTCGGCCTTGACCTTCGCTTCCGAGTCAGGCACTTGCTTGATGCAGGCGATGATTTTCAAGACGATCCTCCTTTGAGACACATCTTATTGGATGTTTGGATACCGTTTTCGTAATTCGTTCGTGAACAGGGATTTTATTTTTTCAAATTCTTCAGAAAAATCATCCCGATTTACAAAAGTTAGAAGTTCATCGTAATGCGAGGCAAAGACGACTGCCAGTTTTTGCATTTGAGTATTCAGGTCGGACTGGCTTTCTTTTGCTGCTACTGAAATGATTCGGCCATTTTTGATGTATTCAAACAATAGGTCTATGCCGACAAAACCTTTTGAAGGAGAAATCTCACTCGATGCCCAGGATGGGCCTATCTCCATTTGAATGTCATTCCTGTCTTGAATAAATCGAACGACACATTCCTTTGACCTGAGCACAATAATCCAATTTCCAAAGGCCTGGCTGTCGTACATTTTGTTGACGATCTCAAATCCTCGCTCGAACAGAAAACCAAAATTCGACCTGATAAGTTGAACAGCCTGCTCGATGCCTTTATTTCTGCTATTTTGGGCTCTATCTCGAATGAAGGCAAAAACGATTGCGATGATGAAAAGGACGGTCCAGAAATACCAGGATGAATTTGGGGGGATATTCATCTACTTCATCCTTGATTTCATCGTGTTGCTTTGTGAATCACCCGTTCAGCCACATCATAACTACGAACACATCCGCTGCCAGCACGGCTGCCAGTCCCAGCGCGCTGAAAAGCTTCTGTCGCAGCACCCATTGCTTCTTATTTTGCAATCCCTTGAGGAAAAAGTCCCTGAACGGATAGGGCGAATTTGGTCTGGACAGGCTCTGATAGAGTTCCTCGTAATACTGGTCCGTTCGGAACCAGAGCTTGTACGAGTTCAGGAAGAACATCAGGCTGAACAGCAGGAAGACGAGCACGAAACTGGTGGGGATGGTAGTAGTGTTAGTCATAGTTTTTTTACCGCAGAGGCGCGGAGAGCGCAGAGTTCTCTCTGTTGTCTCTGCGGCTCCGCGGTTCAGTTTAACTTTGCCAGTATGCCTCATCATACGCAGGCAACTCGCAGCGCAGCGGCTTGTCGGTCCGCTCGCCGAGGGCGTAGCCCGCCTGGATCAACGACTGGATCTCGGAGCTGCCTTCATAGATGATGGCGCCCTTCGAGTTGCGCAGGTAGCGTTCCACGTCATACTCGTCGCTGAAACCGTACGCGCCGTGGATCTGGATCGCCTCCGCCGCCGCGTTGAACGAGGCCTCGGTGGCGAACTTCTTGGCGTATGAGGTCTCACGCGTGGAGCGCTTGCCTTCATTCTTCAGCCAGCCGACCTGCGAATACAGCAGGCGCGCGATCTCGTAATCCTGCGCCATTTTGGCGATCTTTTCCTGAATGAGCTGATGTTCCGCGATGGGCTTGCCAAAGGCCTTGCGCGTTTTGGCGTACTTCACGCTGGCCTCCAGACAGGCGCGGACGATGCCCGTCGCGCCCGAAGCCACGGTGTAGCGTCCGTGGTCGAAGCCAGACATGGTGATCTTGAAGCCCTCGCCTTCCTCGCCGATGCGGTTGGCAACAGGTACTTTCACGTCCGTGAACGAGATCCAGCCTGTGGCGCCCGCGCGCACGCCCAGCTTGCCGTGCAGGTCGCCCGTCTTCACGCCCTCGCTGTGCAGGTCCACGATGAACGCGGACAGCCCGTCCGAGGCCTTTCGCGCTGACGGATTCGTTTTAACGGTGACCACTGCCAGGTCCGCTTTGGAGGCGAGCGAAATCCACATCTTTTCGCCGTTCAGGATGTAAAAATCCCCGTCGCGTTTGGCGGATGTCGTCATGGCGGCCACATCCGACCCCATGCCTGATTCCGTGAAAGCGCCGCAGCCGATATTTTCGCCCTTCGCGAGCGGGATGAGGAATTTCTGTTTCTGTTCTTCGGTTCCCCACTGGAAGAGGTTCAGCGAACACAACCCCGTATGCACCGACATGGCCACCCGCAGGGACGTATCCACCGCTTCGAGTTCCTCGCAGGCCAGCCCCAGGCTGATGTAGTCCATGCCCTGGCCGCCATAACGGACGGGCAGGCAGATGCCGAGAATGCCCAGCTCGCCCATGCGTTTGAGCGCAAACGGGATCGGCTCCTGCTTGCGGTCATACTCCTTGATCACAGGCGCGATCTCCTTTTGGGCAAAATCACGCACCATCTTTTGAACCATTTGATGTTCAGGGGAAAGGGAGAAGTCCATGCACGGCTCCTGTCGATTTTTTTGTATTATATCCCAAAAAAACAAAATCTACCGAACGGTCGGTAGATAAAATTGGCGATAAAAATGCCCGACGCCGTGGAGTGCGCGTCGGGCTAGGGAAGATCATGGGTATCACTCATTTGGTTTCGATACCCATGTTGCTCAGTTCGTCTGCGTTGTACTGGGACACGACCAGGTTGGTGCCGGCCAGCAGACCAATGAGCAGGATGCCGATCAGAGCCACTGCGATCATCATTGGGCCCTCCTTTCTTCTATGAACAGTTTAACGAGATTTAAGTAAAATAGTTGCTCCCCTATCAGTACTGTAATGCATTTAGCATACAGTTCTGCAAGGGTTGAAATGGGGACGAGCGAGCGGACGATTTTGTTCCCATGCCTTTCATTTTGGGCCCCGCGTATCGCCTGTCTGTGTCGAACCTGTGTGAAAATTGTCTCGATTTAATCCAAGGTTGACAAAAAAAGCATTTGGGATAAAATAGGCAGGCACTCAAGCCGAAGTGGCGGAATTGGCAGACGCGCTACGTTCAGGGCGTAGTGAGGGTTCCCTCATGTGGGTTCAAGTCCCACCTTCGGCACCAGCAAAACCCGCGCAAGCGGGTTTTTTGTTTCATTTGTTATTGGAGAATTGTGATTACGATTTCCTTTTGAGTTTGAATTCTTTTTTGTATAATAGCGATATGAACATAAAATCTCAATTTAGTTTCACTATAAAAAATACTTTGCAGGTTCTTGTTGCTTGGGCGGTGGTTGTATTTGCTGCATTGATAGTATTGCAACAAGCAAACCCGGCATTAAATAAGTTGGGGAGAGATGCGGGCGCTTTTATGTATATAGGTAGTCGTATTTTGCATGGAGATGCGCCCTATCTAGCTGCTTGGGATAGTAAACCCCCGGGGACCTTCCTGGTGAGTGCGGCTGGACTGTGGATTGGACGTGGCACTCGTTGGGGGGTGTGGATTATTGAGTTTACGCTGTTGTCAATCGCTGCTATATTGGGATATACCGCCTTGCGGAAACAATTTGGAGTGGGTGTTGCATTGTTTAGTTCTGTCATCTGGCTGTACGGTTTGAACAGTCTTTTGATTGGCGGCAATATGACCGAAGAGTATTCATTATTCTTTGGTTTCGTGGCAGTTTTTCTGCTTTTCTTTTCTCTGGGTTGTTCAAAAACTGCTTGGATTGATTTTGGGATTGGTATTTGTGCTGGAAGTAGTTTTCTTTTTCGTCCTAATAATATTGGCGCTCAGATATCTATTGCATTAACAATCATGATTCTAATGATTGCAAAAAAACAGTATCTCTCCTTGTTCAAAAGGTTTGTTCTTATTGGCTTGGGTGCCCTTTTGCCCTTGATTGCCATTACAATTTATCTAATATCTAAAGGTGCCTTGCAGGCTTTCTGGGAAGCCAGTTTTTTGTATAATTTCTCATATGCGGGTGGTGACCGTTTCAACCCTATTAGCGCCTTCTCAAGCGGTTTGTCCCAATTAGGTATTCCTGCTGGAATTGCTTTGCTTGGTTGGTTGATAGCATTACCGGTCATAATCAATCAGTTCAAACGTCAAGAAGAAATTACGCCTGTGTATTTATGGGTTGTAGTCGCTGGGGTCGTTGAGGTACTATTGAGTGGTCTTTCAGGACGTAACTATGAACATTACTTCATAAATTGGTTACCTTTTGTCGCCCTTTCAAGTTCAGTGTTAATTGCTCATACCTATCCTGGATTCGTAGAGTGGACACGGAAGAGATCGTTGGAGTTTGTTTTGCTTTTTGCTTTGGTTTTTCTGTCGTATTTTAATGATGTTCCTGGGTTATTCTGGCAAAGTGTTCAGCCCTTGTTGTTTGACCGTTCTAAACCTGTTCAAAGCGTAGACTTAGTGGCCGAATATGTAAATATTAACTCCACCTCTGGTGATACAGTCCTAGTATGGGGTGGACAGGCTGGCATCAATTTTCTGTCGCAACGGGACTCTCCCACGCGTTATCTCTTCTATCCATTATATGTTCCGTCTGATATGACCGATAAGATGTCGACGGATTTTTATAACACACTACTTGCCAATCCCCCTGCCTTGATTGTTGATGGGGCCACGTATGACCCCAATCAACTTATCCCTTTATCCACTGCTAGTCCGCTTTTGTGGTTGCAAGAGCACAATATTTACAATACTCCATATTTGATGGAGACATTGGCCTTTGTCCGCAAGAATTATGTGTTGGTAGATACGGTTAATGGCGTAGATATTTACCGTCGAAAGTGATTTCCGAATTCCCTTCAGTGCCCTTGCTCATTTTTGGCGACAAGGGCACTTATGTTTTAGTAAAATATCTAGCGTTGTGAAACGCCCCCTGTTGGTCTTCATCCTTGTCACGATCTTCGTGGACGTCCTTGGCTACAGTATGATGGTGCCGCTGCTGCCATTCTTTGTGCAGCGACAGGGCGGCGGCGCGGCCATTGCGGGAACGCTGGCTTCGCTCTACGCCTTCCTGCAACTCTTTAGCGGACCCGTGCTCGGCTCTCTCTCCGACCGCATCGGGCGCAAACCGATCCTGCTGGCTTGCCTGTTCGGCACGGCAGTCGCCTATGCCACGTTCGGGCTGGCGAACTCGCTGATCTTTCTCTTCCTGGCCGTGACCCTCGACGGCCTGACAGGCAATAACCTGACCACCGCCCACGCCTACATCGCTGATGTCACCCCGCCTGAGGAACGTTCACGCGGGCTGAGTCTGGCGGGTGCGGCCTTCGGCCTGGGAGTCATGGCAGGCCCCGTGTTGAGCGGACTCCTGAGCGGCTACGGCCTGTCGATCCCTGCCTTCGTCGCGGCGGGGATTGCCTTCGTCAACACGTTGTACGGCTTGTTTTTCCTGCCCGAGTCGCTGACCCCCGAAAAGCGCACGACACATCCCATCTCTTTCAACGCCTTTGCCCAACTCAAATCCCTGTTTGAAATGCCTGCCTTGCGCGTTTTGCTGATCGCCCTCTTTTTGCTCAACCTGGCCTTTGCAGGTTTGCAGACCAATTTTCCGCTTTTCAGTAATGCACGCTTCAGTTGGACGCCCCAGCAGAACGGATTTTTCTTTGCCTTCGTGGGGGTGGTGGCGGTGATCGTGCAAGGGGTTCTCTACGTCCGTTTGCAGCCAATCTTGGGGGAGCGTCGGCTGGCCGCTGTGGGCCTGGCCTGTCTCGCGTTGGGCATGGCGGGCATCGCCTTTACCCCCATTGCGTGGACGCTCTATCCCTGGGTGGCGGTGGCGGCGCTGGGCAGCGGCGCGAGCATCCCATCGCTCTCGGGGCTGATCTCGGCGCGGGTGGGCGAGTCGCGCCAGGGCCAGTTGATGGGCGGGATGCAAACCCTGCTCGGGCTGACGACCATCTTCGGGCCGACGCTGGCGGGCCTGTCCTTTGAGCAGATCGGCGTCAGCGCCCCCTACTGGATCGGCAGCGGACTGGCGCTGCTGGCCCTGCTGTCCTTCACCCGCGCGGACCCTCGGCCTGCCACCGATTAATCAGCGCTTCCAGCGCCCGAACGGCTTGCCCCACCCCATCTTCATGCCGTAAACGTTTGCCCAATTCCTGCGCCCGTTCTTTCATCCCCTCCTCTTTCATCTTCCCTAATCCCTCCGCCAAATTTTTCACCTGCAATTCCCGTTGCGGAATCGGCCTCGGCCCAACCCCCAGCGCGGAAACTCTCGCGCCCCAAAAGAACTGATCCACGGCCACAGGCGTCACCAGCGACGGGATCCCCGCCAGCAGGGCCGTGCCTGTCGTCCCCGCGCCGCCGTGGTGGACAGCGCCTGCCAGGCGCGGGAAGAGTCTGTCGTGCGGCGTACCCCCGCGCAGTAGGTGGATGTGCGCTGGCAACTCCTCGACTTGCGTGTCTTTGGGCAATGCCACCACTGCGCGTAACTCGGCAAGATGTGTGGTCTGCAAGATAATTTCAAAGATTTTGTCAGGCTGATAGGTGCCTGGGCTGCCGAATCCAAAATACACGGGCGGCGGCCCCGCCTGGAGGAAGGCTTCGAGTGCATCGTCCAACGGAGTATTCGAGGTCAGCGGCCAATAGCCTGTAATGACTGAGGCCGTGTCCCAATCCTGTGGGCGCGGCAGAATCTGTTCGCTGAAGCCGTACAAGTTGAGGTCCATGCGGCCAAAAGGGCGGGGTGACGGTCCGTTGATCGGCAAAGGCTCCAGCCCAAGTGTGCGCGCCCGCCAGTCATTGATGACTTTGCGCCACGGCAGGAAGGTCGCCAGGCCCGCAAGGGAATAGGTCAGGCGGTTGTACGCGTCACCCCAACTTCGCGCCGACGGCAGCACGGGACAGGGAAATTCGCGCGTGGGGGTGAGCGGTTGCAAAAAAGCGCCGACACAGGGAATCAGGAGTCTCTCCGCGATAGACGTCCCCCAGATGGTTGGCAGGCCGAGGACAAGCAGTGAGGCATCCTCGCAGGCGGCCCAGGCGTTCGTCAGCATTTGCGCGTACACGGCTTGCGCTTCACGCAGATAATTCAGGGTGGAGCGCACACTGCGGATGGGGTTCCCGTCGAAGGTCAGCGGGATCTCGCCGCTCCTGGCGGTCATCAGGTCAGACGGATTGCCATCCACAGGCGCGAAGGGGATGCCGTATGATTCGACCAGTTCACGGAAGGCAGGTGGCGCGGCAATGCGCACGGCATGACCGTCAGCCTGCAGGCGCTGGGCCAGCGGGATGACGGGCTGCACGTCGCCGCGCGTGCCGCTGGTGAGAAAGACGATGGGTCCCATGTGGGTTATTGCTTCTCGAAGACCAGCCAGCGATATTCGATCCAGCCGGCGGCCAGGCATTGCTGCAAGGCCATGCTGCCCAGCATGGACGGGACGATGGGATGTCTCTGCGGTAGACGTTGGCCGAGGTTCAGCAGGAAACGAGCCAGACCGTCGGGCAGGGCGCACAGACGCAGCCACGGGGTGAGATTCCGCTCGGCCAGCGGGACCAGCCCCAGGTCCAGGGCGGTGGCGCGGACGGTTTCCACGGTCTGAATGCGGGGCACGAACCAGCCCGTGCGGTAGGCCTCCAGCCAGGCGTCCGCCCCGGGATCGGTTGTCGCCAGAAAATCATCCAACAGGATCAGCCGTCCGCCTGGATTGAGCAGCCGCGCAGCCTCGCGCAGATACTGCTCGGGCTGTTGGGCGTGGATGAAGGCCTCGATGGAATAAACAAGATCAAAGCCGCCCGCCAGCGGAACGTGGTGGAAATCGGCTTCGAGGAGATGGGCGGAGAGTCCCAGCCCGCGCCTGGCCTCGGCGGCGATGTGAGCCTGCACAGGGCTGAGCGTCAGACCGACGGCCTGGGCGGGAGCGGACAGGCCCGAGAGCACGTGAAAGAGCGTCGCGCCGACGCCGCAACCAAAGTCGGCGAAGCGCAGGTGGCCGAGACGGGCCTGCAGGGCGCGGGTCTCTTCCAGCACCAGGTCGTTCGAGACGGCCAGGGCCTGCTCGATGCGCGTCACACCCTGCGGCCAGAGTGAGCGGTGGATGGTCTGCACCTCGGCGGAGGAGCCGTAGCGCAGGAACAGGCGCGTGTTGCGGTCGTAGTAGGCGCGGACATCGTCGCGGGAAATGGGAGACATGGGCGAATTATAGCCGGGCGGGAAAGTGGATGGAGGTGGTATAATTAGCCTATCTTGGTCGTGTGCTTCATCTAATGGACACGAAGTCAAACTCACCGTCTTCGTGTCTTTTTATGCGTATAACTGAAGGAGCGTATGGAAATCGGCACCGTTCAACACGTTGACATCGACTCGCAAATGCGTTCGGCCTACCTCGATTACGCCATGAGCGTGATCGTTGCGCGCGCCCTGCCCGATGCGCGCGATGGCCTGAAGCCGGTCCATCGCCGCATCCTGTTCGCCATGGATGAGCTGGGCATCCGCTCGACGGGTTCGTATAAGAAATCGGCCCGTATTGTGGGCGAAGTGCTCGGCAAGTATCACCCGCATGGTGACTCGGCGGTGTATGAGACGATGGCCCGCATGGCCCAGGACTTTTCCATGCGTTATACCCTGGTGGACGGCCAGGGAAACTTTGGCTCCATCGACGGCGACGCGCCCGCGGCCATGCGCTACACCGAGGCGCGCCTCAACAAGATGGCCGAGGAGATGCTGGCCGACCTGGATAAGGACACGGTCGATTTCGGCCCGAACTTCGACGATTCGCTCGAAGAGCCGTTAGTGCTTCCTGCCCGTTTGCCGAACCTGTTGTTGAACGGGTCGGCGGGTATTGCCGTGGGTATGGCCACCAACATCCCGCCGCACAATCTGCGTGAATTGGTAGGCGCGATCGATTACCTGATCGAAAACTATGAGCGTATGGACGAGGTCTCGGTTGAGGAACTGATGAAGTTCGTGCCTGGACCCGATTTCCCGACGGGTGGCATGATCGTCGGAAACGAAGGCATCCTCTCGGCGTATGGGACGGGGCGTGGGCGCATCGTGATGCGCGGCCTGGCCCACATCGAGGAAATGAAGGGCGGACGTCACCAGATCGTCGTGACCGAGATCCCCTACCAGGTCAATAAGTCCAGCCTGATCGAGCGCATTGCCGAACTGGCGCGCGAGGAAAAGATCGACCAGATCTCGGATATGCGCGACGAGAGCGATCAGCGCGGCATGAGCATCGTGATCGAACTCAAACGCGGCGCGCAGCCCAAGAAGGTGCTGAACCAGCTTTACAAATACACGGCGCTCCAGTCCACGTTTGGCGTGATCATGTTAGCCCTGGTGGACGGCGAACCGCGCACCCTGCCGCTCAAGCGCGCCTTGCAGATTTTCATCGAGCATCGTCAGACCGTCATCGTGCGGCGCTCGAACTTCGAGCTGGCCAAGGCCCGCGCCCGCCAGCACATCCTCGACGGCTTGCTGATCGCGCTCAACAACATCGACGCGGTCATCAAGACCATCCGCGAGGCCGAGGACGCCGACGTGGCCAAGACCAACCTGATGAGCCGCTTCAAGTTGAGCGAACTTCAGGCGCAGGCCATCCTCGACATGCAGCTGCGTCGTCTGGCTGCGCTGGAACGCTGGAAGATCGAAGAGGAACACAAGCAGGTTCAGACGCAGATCGACTACCTCGAAGACCTGCTGGCGCATCCCAAGAAGATCCTGGCGCTCATCCAGAGCGACCTGAACGAGATGGCCGAGAAATACGGCGACGACCGCCGTACGCGGATCGCTACCGAAGCCAGGGAAGAACTGCACGAAGAGGACCTCGTCCACGACGAGGCCGTGCTCATCAGCCTGACCGAGCGCGGATACATCAAGCGCGTGGCAGCCAGCGCCTTCAAATTGCAGAGCCGCGGCGGACGCGGCGTGACGGGCCACACGACCAAGGAAGAGGACGAGGTCGTTATGCTCATCCCCGCCCGCAGCCTCGACACGATGCTATTCTTCTCGGACAAGGGCAAGGTCTATTCCGAGAAGGTCTACCAGATCCCTGACGCCGACCGTGCCGCGAAAGGCATTCCTCTGGTCAACGTGCTCTCGCTGGACGCCAACGAGAAGGTGACAGCGGCCATTGCGGTCTCCAGTTTCTCGGGCCATGGTTTCTGCGTGATGGCGACGGGACGCGGCAAGGTCAAGCGCGTGGAGTTGGAGGAGTTTGCCTCCGTCCGCCCCTCGGGCCTGATCGCCATGAACCTCGAAGAGGGCGACACCCTCGGCTGGGCCCGCCTGACCTCGGGCAAGGATGAGGTCATCTTCGTGACCGAGGGCGGACAGGCGTTGCGCTTCGGCGAGGACAAGGTCCGCGCGATGGGACGTCAGGCCGCGGGCGTGCAGGGCATCCGCCTGGCCAAGGGCGATGCCGTCACCAGCATGGACGTGGTCGAGAAGGATGGCGCGCTGTTGGTGGTCACGACCAATGGCTTTGGCAAGCAGACTCCGCTCAAGGATTACACCGCCAAGGGACGCGCCACGGGCGGAATCTCCACCATCGACCAGAAGGCGCTGGGCGAGATTGGCAGGATCGCTGCCGCGCGCGTGGTGCAGAAGGACGACCAGTTGACCATCATCACGTCCAATGGCGTGGTGCTGCGCTTGAAGATCAAGGACGTCAAACAGTCGGGCCGCGCCACGAAGGGTGTGCACCTGATCAAGCCGCAGGAAGGCGACAGCGTGGCCTCCGTGGCGCGCATCTCCGCCGAGGATCTCAAGCGCGCAGGCGCCGAGGTCAACGGCGACGAGAAGCCGCCCGAGCCCCAGCCGCAATTGATCTGATACCTTGTTCGCGGCATTTGGGTTTAAACAAAAATCGCCCGACATTAATTGTCGGGCGATTTGATTCGGTTCGAGTTAGAAGAAGATGCCGATCTTTTCTGTGATCAGCAGGAACATCACGCCGAGCACACACACCATCACCAGCAGCATCACCGAAAGGACGAAGCGCTGGACTGCTGTCATGCCGAGAATGCGTCCGCCACTGGAAGCGGGAGCGCGGCGCGACTCGGGCGCAGAACTTCTGGGCGCTGCGGAGCCTGGGTCTGAGTCATCCTGGAAGAAGGGCTTGGATTCTGAGTCGTCACGCAGATTATCGAACATGGGTCACCTCTAAACGCGATTGTATCACGCGGCCGGGCGCAGGCGCACGTCTCCAAACCTGACTGTCACGGGATTGCCATGTTGATCTTGCAGGCGCAAGCTGCCATCGGATTCGAGGCCGAGCAGGGTTCCTGCCACGACCTGTCCCTCCGCGCCCGTGACCTCGACCTGCTGCCCGCAAAAGGCCAGATCCCGCTCCCAAGCCTGGAGCAATGCCTCCGAGCCCAGGCGCGGTCGCCACTCGATCAGCGCCGACAGGATGTCGCGTAATACGTCCTCGCGTGCAGGGCATTCGCCCAGCGCGTGTTCGAGGCTGACGGCGGGGAATTGTAACAACTCGGGCGGAGGCACAGCACCGCGCGCCACGTTCACGCCGATACCGATCACCACGTAGTCGACGGCATCACCGTTCCAGGTCGACTCGACCAGGATGCCCGCCACCTTCCGCCCATCGAGCAGCAGGTCGTTGGGCCACTTGATCTGCGGGGTGAGCGAACGCTTTCGCAGCGACTCGGCCAGGGCCACGGCGGCCAGGCCGACGGTCCGCGAGAGGTGGGGGAGTTCCTCCGCCCGGGGACGCAGGATCAGGCTGAAGGCCAGGGCTGTCCCAGCGGGGGTGAACCAGCGGCGCTTTTCGCGGCCGCGTCCCGAGGTCTGCTCGTCGGCTACCACGATGAACAGGTCGGGCGCGCCCTGGGCCGCCCAGGCCAGCGCTTCGTCGTTGGTGGAGCCGATGGAGTCGAAGTAGCGCAGGCCGCCGAGATCGATTTTGGAGAGGGCTTTTTTGAGGGAGGAGGTGTTCATGAAAACAAAAAGCCCTAAAGGTTTCAAGAACCTTTAGGGCTATCTTCTCTTTTATTGGACGTAATCGTAGGGGTTGACGTTCGAGCCGCCGATGCGGATCTCGAAGTGCAGGTGGGAGCCGAACGAGTTGCCGGTGTTGCCCGAGAGACCGATCACGGTGCCCTGGCCCACGGTCTGGCAGACGCTGACGTAGATGACGCTCAAGTGGGCGTAGACCGTCACCCAGCCGTTGCCGTGGTCGATCTGCACCACGTTGCCGTAGCCGTAGTTCCAACCGCCCTGCGCCATGGTGACGACGCCCGAGCCGGCCGCATACACGTTCGAACCCTCGGGCGCAGTGATGTCGATGCCGAGGTGGCCCGGGCCATAGGGGTTGCCCGAAAGGCTGTGATTATCGGCGGGCCAACCCAGACTGGTATCCACGGGGCCGCCGCCGCAGGCGTTGCCGCCGAAGTCGGAGGTGCCGGTGCTGCCGTTGTTGCTGCGCGACATGGTGGTCAGGTCGGCTTCCCAGTTGCGGAGTTCGCGCTTGCCGCCGGGGATCAGGATCTTGGTACCGGGCTTGATCTCAGGGTCGGTCAGGTCGAGGTTGTTGCCCGGGAAGGTGAGGATGGCCTCGGGGTCGGCTTCGAACTTGGCGGCCACGGCGTCGACGGTGTCTCCATCCTTCCACTCGTAGTACAGGCCGTCCACAGGCGGGATGGTCAGTTCCATGCCGGGCTGCAGGCTGTGCGGATTGTCGCCCAACTCGGTGTTGACGTACAGGATGGTCTCGGACTTGACCTTGAACTTTTCGGCGATGGCCATCATGGCGTCACCGCGGGAAACGCGGTAGGTGATGGGGGCGTAGTTCGGGCGCTCGGCGGGGATGTTGGTCTTGAGCGTCAGCGAGCGGTCAATGGCGGACGTGCCGCCGCCCGCCGCTTGGGCGGGGAGCGCCACGTTGGGCTGGGATGCGTCTGGGGCGCTGGTGGGCAGGACGGTGGTGGCGGCGGCGTTGGCGCCCTGGGTCTTCCACAAGGCGAAACCGAGCGCAGCCAGCACGATCACCCACGTTACGCTCCAGCTGATGGCTGTGAAACGGTCCATCTTGGGGCGCGGCGCAGACGCATCTTTGGGTTTGCGGAAACGGGCAAAGAGATTTTTGATCGGGTCGAGAATCTTGTTCATTTTCTATCGGTCGAGATTTTCGAGGAACTCCTGATTGTTCCTGGCTCTTTCCAGGCGCTGGATGATGGCTTCCATGGCGACGCCATTGTCCATGCCCGCGCCGGCTGGCGGCGGGGAGATCATCTGGATATACATACGGCGCATCAGCCAGACACGCTGCAACAGGTCGGGACCCAGCAACAGGTCCTCGCGGCGGGTGGACGAACGCTCGATGTCCACGGCGGGGAAGATGCGGCGCTCCTGCAGTTTGCGGGAGAGCATCAATTCCATGTTGCCCGTGCCCTTGAACTCTTCGTAGACCACGTCATCGAGGCGGGAGCCCGTGTCGACGAGGCAGGTGGCGATGATGGTGAGCGAGCCGCCTTCCTCGATGTTGCGGGCTGCGCCGAAGAATTTCTTGGGCGGGTACAGCGCCGAGGGGTCCATACCACCCGAAAGCGTACGGCCCGATGGGTTGACGACCAGGTTGTAGGCGCGCGCCAGGCGGGTGATGGAGTCCATTAAGATTACCACATGGCGGCCGATCTCCACGAGTCTCTTAGCTCTGTCTAATGCGATCTCGGCGGTGCGGACGTGCGAGGTGACGGGCTCATCGAAGGTGGAGGCGATGACTTCGGCGTCCACCGAGCGATCCATGTCGGTGACTTCTTCGGGGCGCTCGCCGATCAAGGCCACCATCAGGTGTACGTCGGGATATTTGGTGGAGATGGAGTTGGCGATCTGTTTGAGGATGGTGGTCTTGCCTGCCTTGGGCGGCGAGACGATCAATCCGCGCTGGCCGCGCCCGATGGGAGCCACCAGGTTGATGAGGCGCGGGGCGAGCATGTCGTGACTGATTTCCAGATCGAAGCGTTTGTCGGGGAAGATCGGGGTGAGGTTCTCGAAAACGGGTCGGCGGGCGGCCTCTTCGGGATCCAGGCCGTTGACCGATTCGACTTTTAATAATCCATAATGACGTTCACTTTCACGAGGGGGTCTGACTTGACCGATGACCAGATCGCCCGCCCTGAGGTCGTATCTTCGTAACTGCGCCTGCGAAACGTACACATCCTGATCGCTGATCTTGTAGGTGCTGGCTCTTAGAAAGCCGATGCCTTCGCTCATGATCTCGAGCACACCGCCGCGCAGCTCTATACCTTGTCTTTGCGCTTCGGCCTCGCGAATGAGCATCGCGAGTGCCTCTTTCTTCAAGCGGGTGGCATTGGTGATGCCGAGCTCCTTTGCCATCGCTCGTAATTTTGAAAGAGGTTCGTTTTCCAGTTCTAGTATTTTCATCTTTTTCTCTTTGGGGGGATTTTGGGAAAAGCCAATGCACCAGCCACGCAAAATTCAGGCTGGGCGCTTTCTTTATGAGGTTGGGGAGAATGGGTATTTGTTCAAATTGGCACGGCGCACAACCTGCATGGGCTGAATGACCGCGGCAGATTATGCAATCATTAACTGTAAAGTGGCAGGGAAGTTGACCGCATTATAGCATGTTCATTCGGGCGGTGCAAGCGGGCATCTCGAAAAAACTCGGAAGTCTTGCAGACTTCCGAGTTTTGGTCACTCTTCGTCGAGGATGCGGTTTTGCAGGTCCCACAAGCGGCGATAGAGACCGTCGGCCTGCATCAGCTCGGCATGGGTGCCGCGCTCCACGATCTGGCCGTGGTTCATCACCAGGATCTCGTCCACGTTTTCCAGGCCGACCAGGCGATGCGTGATGAGCAGGGAGGTCTTGCGCCTCATCAGGTCAAAGAGAGTTTCCAGGACCTGCTGCTCGGTCAGCGGATCAAGGTTGGCGGTTGGCTCGTCGAGGATCAGGATGGGCGCATCCTTGAGGATGGCACGCGCGATGGCCAGGCGCTGGCGCTCGCCGCCCGAGAGTCGCAGACCCTGCTCGCCAATCAGGGTCTCGTAGCCCCTGGGCAGGCTCAGGATGAAGTCATGGATCTGCGCTGCCTTCGTCGCCGACTCAACATCCTCCTGGGTGGATTTGCGGCGGGCAAAGCGCAGATTCTGGTAGACGCTGGTGTTGAAGAAGTACGTGCTCTGCGAGACCAGCCCGATCTTTTCGCGGACCTGATCCTGGCCGTACGCTTTGAGCGATTCTCTGCCCAGGCGGATGTCGCCCAAGCTGTACTCCCAGAAGCGCAGCAACAAACTGGCCAGCGTGGACTTGCCCGCTCCGCTCGGGCCGACGATGGCGATGGAGCGCCCTTGCTGCAAGTCAAGGCTCACGTGCTGTAGGGCAGGCGTGGATTGGTTTGGGTAGGAGAAGGAAAGATCGGTAATCTGTAATTGGTAATCGGTGATGGGTTCACTGCGCATCGCGGGGGAGTCCACCACTACGGGCTGGGTGTCCACCACCTCGAACAGACGGCGGGCGGCTTCGCGGGTGGCGTTCCACATTTGGGCGGCCAGCGGCAGCGGCATGACGGCTTCAAAGGAGGCCAGCGTCAACAGCGTCAGCGAGGCTAGCATGGGTCCTGCGATGGTCCCCGCATGGACGGGTGGAATGGCCAGCACCAGGACCGTCCACATGCCCATCTGAACCAGCAGCGTGGTCAACCCCGAGTGGATGCCCGTCACACGCGCCATACGGCGTTGGGCGTTACCGTAGTTCACACCGTTGGCGGCGACTTCGTCGAAGCGTTGCGAGGCGCGGCCATAAGCTAACAGGTCAGCCATGCCCTGGATGCCGTCCACCAGGCGGACGTGCAAGTCGCTGCGCAGGTTGATCGAGTCCACGGCGGGGCGGCGGCTGATGACCTGCGCCAGAAGAGGCAGGAGTAGGCCAAGGCTGAGGAAAAAGCCCAGGAAGGCCAGCGCAAGCGGAAGTCCAAAGGAACCGAGGAAGAAGGCCACGCCGATCCCGATCAGGACCGCCGTCAACGGCGGGGAGACCACGCGCACGTAGAAATTCTCCAGCGTTTCCACGTCGCCGACAACGCGCGCCAGCAGGTCACCCGCGCGATATTCCATCAGGCGGGCGGGAGCCAGCGGTTCGAGCTTTTCGTAGAACCAGACGCGCAGGCGCGAGAGCAGGCGGAAGGTGACGTCGTGCGAGACCAGGCGTTCGGCGTAGCGGAAGAGTCCGCGCGAGATGCCAAAGAGGCGCGTCCCCACCACGGCCACGCCCAGGTCCGCCACGGAGGTGGCGATGGCGGCGGTGGAGATCAGCCAGGCCGAGGTGCCCATCAGCGCCACGCTCGATGCGACCGTGCCCGCGCCGATCAACACGGACAGCGCCACGCGTCCCCATTCCCCGTTGAGGAAGGTGAGCAGGCGGGAGAGGATTGACGATTGGCGATTTTGGATTGACGATTTGGTGGGCGTAATTGGTAATTGGTAATTAGAGATTGGGGATTGAGGAATACCTTTGAACTCGGTGCCAGCCTTCTTTCCTGCCTTCGACAGGCTCAGGCCAGCGCTTTCCTCTTTCGTTTCATACGTCTTCACCATGCTGGCATACATGCCATCCTGAGCGAGCAGTTCACGGTGCGTGCCTTGTTCGACGATGCGGCCCGCTTCGATGACGACGATCTGGTCGGCCTGGAAGATGGTGTTGAGGCGGTGCGCGATGGTCAGAACGGTGCGTCCCCGCATCAGGCGTTGGGTTGATTCTTCGAGCAGGGATTCGGTCTCGGGGTCGAGGCTGGAAGTGGGTTCATCTAGGATGAGGATAGGCGCATCCCGCAGGAAGGCGCGCGCCAGGGCCAGGCGTTGGGCCTGTCCGCTGGAGAGGCGCGCGCCGCCTTCGCCGATGACGGTCTCGTACTTTTGCGGCAGCGACTCGATGAACTCCTCCAGGTGCGCGGCGCGTGCGGCGGCGGAGACTTCCGCGTCGCTGGCTTCGGGCCTGCCCAGGCGGATGTTGGCCGCGAGGGTGTCGTGGAAGAGATACGGCTTTTGCGGGACCCAGGCGATGTGCGTAGTGGACGGTGGACCGTAGACCGTGGACGATTGACCAGGAACCGTGGTAATGATCTGCCCCTGTGTTGGTTTAAGGAAACCGAGCAGCAGGTTGGTTAAAGTCGTTTTACCCGCGCCCGTCTTGCCGACCAGCGCGATGTGCTGACCTTTGGTGAGGGTCAGGTTGATGCCCTCCAGCGCGGGGGTCGTCTCGCCAGGGTAAGTGAACGTGACATTTTCAAAAGCGATCGAGGAAATATCGCCCAACTGCTCACTACCCACAGATGACGACTCACTGGGAAGAGGCGTGTCCAGGATTTCATAGATGCGCTTGGCCGCCGTGGTCCCCGACATGCCCGCATGGAAACGGGCGCCCAGCGCACGCAGCGGCATGTAGAACTCAGGCGCCAGCACCAGCAGGAAGAGCGCAGGCTGGAATTCCATTCTGCCGTACAGCAGGCGGAAACCGATCTCCACGGCGACGATGGCGGTGCTGAGCGTAGCCAGCAACTCCAGCGCCAGCGCCGAAAGGAAGGTGATGCGCAGCACACCCAGCGTGGTGTCGCGGAACTGGTCGCTGACCTTGGCGATGGTGCGGGTCTGCGCCTTGGATTGGCCGAACAGCTTGAGCGTGGTCAGCCCTTGCAGGCTGTCGAGGAAGTGCGCGCTCAGCAGGCGCAGCGTCTCGTACTGGCGCTTGGTGACGGCCTCCGCGCCCTTGCCGATCATGATCATGAAGAAGGGGATCAACGGCGCGGTGACGAGGAAGACGATGCCTGTCAGCAGGTCGATGGGGAAGACGAAGATCAGGATCGAGATCGGGATGAGAGTCGTGATGACCAGTTGCGGCAGGTACTGGCTGAAGTAGGCATCCAGCGCCTCGATCCCCTCGACCGCGGCGGCGGTCAACTCGCCCGTGCGTTGTCCGCGTGAATAGGCGGGACCCAGCTTGAGGATGTGCGCGAAGAGCCGCTCGCGCAGGTCAGTCTTGATCTTGACGGCCACGGCGTTGGCGGCCACCTCGTTGAGCCAGGTCAGCAGGGCGCGCCCGGCGATGGCAACCAGGATCAGTCGCAGGAGGCCTGTCACCTCGCCCAGGGATTGTCCCAGCAGGAACACGTCGTTGACGGTGGAACTGAGCAGCCACGATTGCCAAATGGTCAACAGACCGGCGAAGAATCCAGACAGGATGGTGAGGGTTAGGGAAAGGCGCGTGTCGCGCGTAAGTTGTAAGAGTCTGCGGTGCATAGGGGTTTATTATAAACGACCGAGCCGGGGGAAACTTTCCCCGGCTCGGCCTTCACAAGCCTGGAGTGCGGACTTAAGTCCGCACTCCATTTTTTAGTGGAACTTGCTCTGCACGGCAATCGTGTAGACTTTGATGTTCAACACGATGAAGCGCCACAGCTGATACAGCTTGAAGTTCATCCAGAACTTTTCGGCCTTGGAGAATTCCTGTTCGTTTTGCATGTCAGACTCCTATTCGGGGATCAACTTCCAGCCAAACAGACCCTTGAATTTCCAGATGAAGGTGTAATGGAGCATGAACTTCATCCACGCGCCGCTCAGCCCCATCTCGAGATGCGAGATGAACAGGTCACGGCCGAATTCGTTGGCATATTTCTTTCGGTCGGGCACCACGGGACGCATCACGATAGTCACGGCATTACCATCCCACAAGTTGTCGCCCATCGAGGCGATACAGGCCGCCACCATCTCGGTCATGCGCTCTTGATGGGTCATCTTGCCCGTCTTGATCATGTCGACGATGTTCATGGCCGCCACGCGTCCGATCACGCCGCTGACCATGCCCGTGCGCGGCGGCGCGGGCGCAATCAGCAGGTTGTTCTTGTTGGTGAACGGCTTGGAAATCGGTCCGGGAGGCGCGAAGGCGATGCCCGCGGCAAAGACGTTCGGGTAGGTGGGATTGTTATATTGGGCAGGCCAAGCCTCGGGCGTCTGGGAGAGCTCTGGGTAAGGCAGGCCGTATTTCCCGTCAACCAGCACAAAGCCCGCGGGATTGACCATCTTGGCGGAGATGTCTTCGCCGTCCTTGCCGATGTACTTAAACGGCTGACCCTTGAACTGCGGGATGAGCATCGAAAAGTCGAACTCGGTGACACCTTCCTCACCCTCGTAATTCTGCCAGTGGATTTTGCCTTCCTCGACCTTGGTCACGCCCGTGCGGACCTGGTAGCGGATCCCGTGATCGTTGAAGACCGACTTGATGAACTCGCTGCTCTTCTGTACGATGCCGTTGCGTTTGATTTGCACGCCGTTGACGCCGAAGTCACCCAATTCGGGTTCGTTGGACATCCATAGGATGTCGGCCTTGTCGCGCAGGCCCTTCTTGAGCAGGTCTTTGTGCACGTTGACAATGTACTCGAAGGCCGCGCCCTGACAGGTGGCCCCGGGGTGCCCGGTGCCGATCACGATCTTGACCTTCTCGCCTTTCTTCATGCGTTCGCACAGGGCCAGGTAGGCGTCACGGGTCTTGACGGCGTGGGGCAGGGAACAGATCGAGTGTGTGAACCCGTTTTCGGGTCCAAGGCCGGGCGTGCCGGCAAAGTTCAGCAAGGGGCCAGGCGCGATGACGAGATAGTCATAGCTCCAGCGGACTTCCTTGCCTGTGCCGATCTCCTCGCCGACCACGAACTGGTCACCTGTGTCCGGGTGGATTTCCTTGGCGGCGGCATGCACGAATTTGACATGCATGCGGTCGTAGACGGGCTTGAGTTTGAAGATGGTCTGCTCGGGCTTCATGTGGCCCACGCCCACCCATACCCAGGATGGGACATAGCCGAACACGTCGCGGTTGCTCATCACCGTGATCTCGTGCTTGCGCCCAAGCTGGTTGCCGAGATAGAGGGCCGCGGTGTGACCCGCGAACCCAGCGCCGATCACAAGAATTTTAGCCATTGGTTTTCTCCTTGGTGAGGTGCTTTACATGCCGTCATTTATTTGTGACATTATATACAAAAAAGAAAGGCGGAGTGAACTCACTCCGCCTTTTCCGAAACTAGTAGACCAGGGTCTTCTTGTCGGCGCTGATGCGCTTGCGGAACATGTAGTACGTCCAGCCCTGATAGGCGAGCACAATCGGGACGAAGATCAGGGCGACGACGCTCATGACCGTCAGCGTGTACTGCGAGGAGGAGGCGTTGTAGATCGTCAGCGACCACTCGGGGTTGAGGCTGGAGAGCATCACGTTCGGGAAGGTCATCGCGAAGAAGGTGACCTGGGTGAGCACAATGCTCACGCCGGTCGAGACGAAGGCCCAGCCTTCCATCTGCTTGTTGATGAAGTAGATGGTCAACAGGAGCAGGACCACAGCGGCGATTGGGACGATGCCCGGGTTGATAATGTTGCGGCTGTAGAAGCCCTGGAACCAGGTCCAGCCAGCAAAGGCGACGTACAGGACGGTGGCGGCGATCCAGATCTTCTTGGAGAAGTCCACCGCGCGGTTGTGTAGCGAGCCTTCGAGCTTGAGGACGAGGAAGTTGGCGCCGTGCAGCAGGAAGATCGCCACCGTGGTCAGACCGCCCAACAGGCCGTAGGGGTTGAGCAGGGTCAGGGTTACGCCCAGGTTATTGGGAAGCCAGGCGGGGGCAACCAAGTTCATATCTGCACCGATCGGCAGGCCCTTGGCCAGGTTGGCAAAGGCGGTTCCCAGCAGCAGGGCAGCCATGAAGGAGCCGATGGCGATCATCCAGTCGAAGCGGTTTCGCCAGGCGGGGGCGGAGTCCTTGGAGCGGTACTCGAAGGAGATGCCGCGGATGATCAAGCCGACCAACAGCAGGAACAGGGCCAGATAGAAGCCGCTGAACATGGTGGCGTACCAGTTCGGGAAGGCTGCGAAGGTCGCGCCGCCAGCCGTGAGCAGCCAGACTTCATTGCCATCCCAGACGGAGCCGATGGTGTTGATGATGGTGCGGCGCTCGATGTCGGTCTTGCCGAGGAAGGGCAGGAGCATACCCACGCCGAAGTCGAAGCCTTCGAGGAAATGGAATCCGATCCACAGTACGGCGATCAGGATGAACCACAGGATTTGGAGAAATTCGTAAGACATGTTGAGCCTCCAGGATTAGTCGTCCGCGCCGACAGCGGCGGGAACCGCGTCAACGGATTCGTGCATGGCGGCGTCGGGCCCGGCGACGGCGTATTTGCGCATCAGGTAGACCATGGCCACGGCCAGCGAACCGTACAAGGCGGTGTAGCCGATCAGGGAGATCCACAGGTCTACCACGGTCAGGTTCGGGGAGACGGCATCCTGCACCTTGAGCAGGCCGTACACGATCCAGGGCTGGCGGCCCATTTCGGTCAGGATCCAGCCGCTGGCGTTGGCCAGGTAGGGCAGGAGCAGTGCGCCAAAGGGCACCAGTTTCATCCACTTGGAATTTTCGTAGTTCTTGCGGCGGGTGTTATACAGGAACCAGGCCGACGCGGCCATCATGATCAGGCCAAACGCCATCATGATGCGGAAGGTCCAGTAGGTGACGACCATCAGCGGGATGTAGTCCCCGGGGCCGTACTTGGTCTGGTACTGGGCCTGGAGGTCGTTCACCCCCTGCACTTCGCAGGAGAAGTTATTGCAGGCCAGGAAGCTCATCACGTATGGGATACGGATCGACCAGACTTCCTGCTTGCCGGTCAGGTCGCCGATGGTCAGCAGGGAGAAGGAAGCGGGTTGTTCGGTCTCCCACATGGCCTCAAGCGCAGCCAATTTCATCGGCTGGACTTCTTTCATGTACTGGCCCATGGTGTGACCACCCAGGAAGACCAGCGTGCTGGCGACCAGCCCCATCACTGCGCCAATCTGGAAGGAGCGCTTGAAGAAATCCAGATTCTGCTTGCGAACCAGATGGTAGGCGCTGACCGCCAAGATCAGGAAGGCAGCCATAGCCAGGCCATCAGCCAGGGTGTGCCAGATGAAGATCCAGGCCTTGGGGTTGCCAATCAAAGCGAAGAAGTTGACCAGTTCCAGGCGGCCGTTCGCCTCATTGAGCATGTAGGCGGCCGCAGGGGGAGCCTGCATGAAGCCATTGGCGATCAGGATCCAGATGGCCGAAAGGTTTGAGCCAATGGCGGCCAGCCAGATGGAGGCTAGGTGAACCTTCTCAGGCACCTTGCCTTCGCCGAAGATCCAGATGCCCAGGAAGGTGGATTCCATGAAGAAGGCCAGCAGAGCTTCCACGGCCAGCGGGGCGCCGAAGATGTCGCCCACGTAGCGGGAATATTCCGACCAGTTCATACCGAACTGGAATTCCTGCACGATGCCGGTGACAACGCCAATGGCGAAGTTGATCAGGAACAACTTGCCCCAAAACTTGGCCATCTTTCGCCAGGTCTCATCTTTGGTCTGGTAGTAGCGGGTTTGGAAAAAGGCCACGTACCAACCCATGCCCAGCGTGAGCGGGACAAAGAGCCAATGGTAGATGGTGGTGAGGGCAAATTGCCATCGGGAAAGAGTGATCAGATCCATGTGTGTTCTCCAAAATAGATTTCGGATTTATTGCATACGAACCGTGCCGTGCCTTGCAAAGCGTGGTATTTCGACGGGCCGTCTCCTTTCTGTGACCTTCTTGCACATCTCCTCAAAATTACAACTGGACGATGCCCAATGATGCCAATCCTTCCACCGACAACGCTTCCTGCGCGAGGTCATCGAACGTGACCTGTTCCAATTCCTGCATTACCGTGGCCTGGAGCCGCGCCCAGCGGCAGCGCACGGGACAGTTATTGTCGAAGGGACATTCTCCTTTGCCAATCAGGCAGTCGGAGATGAAGAGTTTGCCCTCGAAGTGTTCCACCACCTGCCGAAGGTTGATCTCGTTGGATGGGCGGGACAGGCTCAAGCCGCCGTCGCGTCCGGGGAAGGTCTGGACAAAACCGCCCCGCGCCAGCTCCGCGACGATGCGCTGGGCCAGGGCGGGGGGGATGAGCATCTCGCGCTGAATCTCCGAGGTCGAGGCGCGTTCCCCCGGACCTCGCTTGGAGAGGGCCAGGATCACACGGACGGCGTAGTCGGTTTGGCGGTTGATGCGGATCATATAACCTTGACAGTTTGGGTAAACGATTACCCTTATTGTAAAGATTAATCCTATCTGGGTAATGTGCACTTTGTCACATTCGTGGTGTGACAAGCGTCACATTGATATTTACATGGTGTCAATTTTTTGTTTCACAATCCCCATAAAAAAATATCTTTTTGAAGGTGTATAATGCCTCGAAACATTCTCAAACGAGGTAATCCCTTGGATCCTGTCATGTTTACGATCACCTTATTCGGTCTTTCCATTCCCGTCCGCTGGTACGGTATCCTGGTCATGTTTGGTGTGTTGGTAGGCGGTTGGCTGGCTGAGCGGGAAGTGACCCGCAATGGAGGGAAAGGCGAGCGCATCTGGGACCTGTTGATCTGGGTATTGCCCATTGGGATTGTGGGTGCGCGCCTATGGTTTGTTGCCAACACTACCCTGGGCGGCAATTCCTATTATTTGCAGAATCCCGCTCAAATTATCAACATCCCACAAGGCGGCTTGCACTTCTTCGGCGGGCTGCTCTTCGGCGCGGTCGCCCTCTATTTCTATGTAAAGAAATACAAACTAGATATCTGGCTCTTCCTGGATGCCATCGCCCCCGCCGCCCTGGTGGGACAAGCCCTGGCCCGCCCGGCCAATTTCATCAACCAGGAGTTATACGGCCAGCCGACCAACCTGCCGTGGGGCATCTCCATTGACGCCGCCCACCGCATCCCTGCCTACTCGGACCTGAACCTGTATCCCGTTGCGACGACCCGTTTCCATCCGACCTTCGCCTACGAGATAATCTGGAATATCCTGGCCGCCCTGCTTCTGTACTGGCTGGTCCGCCAATACAGGGACCGTGTCAAGCCAGGGACAGCTTTCGGCGGGTGGCTGATCCTGGCGGGCGTGGGACGCGCCATCATCGAACAGTTCCGCCCGGACCAGCCGCTCATCCCGGGCACGCCTGTCAGTTATTCGGCGCTGGTGTCCCTCCTCATGGCGGTGGCGGGCGTCGTGCTGTTGCTCATCCGCTATGGGAAGATCAACCCAGCCTTTGCGCAAGGTTGGGAGGAAAAGTATCAACTCGAAGCGGAAGAAGCCAAGCCTGAAACCGCGTCAGCCTGAGTTTTTCTTGTTCATGCAACCAGCCGCCTTCAAGGCGGCTGGTCTTGTTTTACTTGCGGGCGATGTTCACAAAATCGGCGAACAAACCGTAGGCGGTCTCTTCGGGACCGCCGCGCATGTTGGGACTTTCCGAGACGGTGATCGAGTAGAACGGCAGCACGTCGGTTTCGAAACTCAGGCCCGTGGACGAGTCCATCATGCCGTATAGCGGCGAGGACGGCGAGACCAGCTCGGGCGCGACGCTGGCCACGATCTGGTCACCGTCGCGTCTGGCCGAAGCAACCAACTTCCAGCGTTTGCCTTCGGCCTTGGCCTGTTCGATCATCTCAGGGGTGATGCCGCGGATACCCGTGGGGTTGACCATTTGCGGGGTGAAGGGCGTGTCCATCAACACCGTGACCAACGCGGCCACCTTGATGGCGGCATCCCAGCCGTCCACGTCGTTGGTGGGGTCGGTCTCGGCCAACCCGATGGACTGACAGAACTTGACGGCGTCGTCGAAGCTCTCGCCGCGTTCCATGCGCGAGAGGATGACGTTGGTGGTGGCGTTGATGATGCCCTTGAAGCCGCGCAGTTCGGCGGCGGGGAAGGCCTCACGGAAGACCGAGAAGACGGGCGAGCCGCCCAGCACGGTCGATTCAAAGCGGAAGGTTTTACCCTTCACGGCGGCCAGGTCGGTCAACTCACGGTAGCCGTGGACGACGGGTCCCTTGTTGGCGGTGATGGCGTGCATGCCGAGGTGCAGCGCCGTGCGGATGTGGTCGAGCGCGGGCTGGCCCGTTTCCACGTTGACGGGCGAGTTCTCGAAGAGCACGTCGGCCTGGGATTTTTGGATCACGGCCAGCGAGTCTTCGACCTTGAAAGAGGATAGTGGCAAGATGGATTCGCCTGCCTCGACCAGGCTAAGCGCCTTTTGCAGGTCGAGGCCGTTGGGATTCACCGCAAAGCCGTGACGGCCCGTGGCGATGCCCGTCACCGAGAAGGTGATGCCGTAGTCTTTTTCGAGGCGGATGCGTTTGCGTTCGAGCAGGCGCGCCAGGTTGCGGGCCACGTTCCCAAAACCGATGAATGCGAGTTTATAGTGCATAAGACCTCCATAGTTTATGTCATTGCGAGTCTTCGAGAAGCAATCCCATCATGATCAGGAGATTGCTTCGTCGCCGCTCGCCGTTTGAGGCTCGCGGCTCCTCGCAACGGCATGGATTTTACACAGGTGGATAGGGAAAGGCGCGCCGGTCTGCGGGGGGGCGCGGGAACAGGCGCGAGGTCAGCAAACGCTCTCCACGGCGGCGCAGGGCGTCAAGTTCCTCGGGGCTGAGATAGAGGTCCAGGGGCGAGGAGTCGGAGGAAAGCTGAGAAAGGAAAGGCTCCAGGGATGCAAGCAGATTCTCGGGGATGGCGTGCCCGCCGAAGTCCCAGATCACGGTGCGAAGTTTGTCTTCTTCGTGGAAGCAGATGCCGTGGTCGATGGTCCACAACTTGTGCGTGCCTTCCTCGAAGAAAACGTGGCTGCCCTTGCGGTCCGCATTGTTGATCAGCAGGTCAAAGAAGACCACGGGGCGCAACAAATTCTTGTCTTCGACGGTGAAATTGAAATAGTGATACTCGGGATCGTACTCGATGTATTGCTGGAGCGAGCCCGCGCCGTACGGCCCGTCCTCGCGCAGCACGGTGAACGGGACGAAGTGCAGCCCGAGCGCCTCGCTGACCTGATAGGCCGCCACCTCGCGCAGCGCCAGCGTGTTCTCAGGGAAGTCCCACAACGGCTGCTCTCCGCGCGACGGCTTGTACACAGCGGGATAGGTCTGGCCCTCGTAGGTTACTTCCACTAGGAATGTGTAATTGGAGCCTAGCATGAACTGACCCTTCAACTCGTATTCGCCAAGTTGAAGGGCAGTTTTGATTTTTTCAGAGGGAAGGGGATCGTTCACAGAAGTTGATCAAGCGTCTCGAAAATACAGTTAATGTTTATGCCCATTCTTCTTCGGGCAGAAGTGACCTTCGGGTTCCATCGGTTGGCCGCATTGCGGACACATCGGGCGTCCACGGTTGGTGACCTCCACGCCCCAACGCGCCAGTCGGCGCATCTGCGTGCGGGTGGCCCAAAAGCGGACCACGGCCGCCGAGTCGGGATCCACGCCTTCGAGCAGGAGTTCCTTCACGAACAGCACCACCAGGTCGCGGCTCTTCTCGTAGCCCAGGCCAATCTCGCCCACGCGGAAGAGCGGCTCAACGGGCGGGTGGATGTGCATCTGGTCTTCGATGTAATCGCCGCTGGCTTCGTCCAGGCCTTCGTTGGTCTCCATGACCTGCGCCAGGAATTGTTCCACGCCGACCGTTAGCGATTGCAATTGCGCTTTCTCGATGATGACGGTCACGGTGCGCTGATCCTGCCAGGCATGTAAATAGAAGACGCGCTGGCCGGGCTGGCCGATGGCGTCGGTGGTGATATGGTCCACGGGGTCTACGTCAATTTCGAAACGGGGCATGACTTCTCTCCATTGTCAATGCGGGCAGTATACCAGAATGGGACGACGTCTCAAGTATAATTTGCCCATCTCGCCAAAGGAGATGAGCATGTACGATCAAAACAAATTGAACGACCTGAAGGATTCACTCGAAAAATGGGAGGAGACGAGCTTGCAGAAAGCCCTGGCCTCCCTGCCCGAACGCCAGGGACAATTTATCACCACCTCGTCCGAACCGATCAACCGTCTCTACACCCCGCTGGATGTCGCCGACCTGGACTATTCCGCCGACCTCGGCAACCCGGGCGAATATCCGTACACGCGCGGCGTGCATCCCACCCTGCACCGCTCCAAACTGTGGACGATGCGCATGTTCGCGGGCTTCGGCACCGCGGAAGAGACCAACGCCCGCTTCAAGTATTTACTGGACCAGGGCCAGACCGGCCTGAGTGTGGCCTTCGATTTAGCCACGCTGATGGGCTACGACACCGACCAGCCCGAGGCATTGGGTGAATTCGGCAAATGCGGCGTGGCGGTCTCGTCGCTCAAGGACATGGAGATCCTGTTCGACGGCATCCCGCTCGACAAGGTCTCCACCAGCATGACCATCAACTCACCTGCCGCCATCATCTGGGCCATGTACATCGCTGCTGCCGAGAACAAAGGTGTGCATCCCGACCAGTTGCGCGGCACCATCCAGAACGACATTTTGAAGGAGTTCATCGCGCAGAAGGAATTCATCTTCCCGCCCGAACCGTCCATGCGGCTGGTGGTGGATACGATGGAATTCGGCGCGCAGAAGGTCCCGCAGTGGAACAGCATCTCGATCAGCGGATACCACATCCGCGAGGCGGGATCCACCGCCGCCCAGGAGCTGGCCTTCACCCTCGGCGACGGCCTCGAATATGTGCGCTGGGGCATCGCCCGCGGCATGGACGTGGACGAGTTCGCGCCGCGCCTGTCCTTCTTCTTCAACGCGCACAACGACTTCTTCGAGGAGATCGCGAAATACCGTGCGGCCCGCCGCATCTGGGCGCGTGAGATGAAGGAAACTTTCAAGGCCAAGAATCCGCGCTCGTGGCTGCTGCGCTTCCATACGCAGACGGCGGGTGTCAGCCTCACGGCCCAACAGCCTGAGAACAACGTGGTGCGCGTCGCCATCCAGGCGCTAGCGGCCGTCCTTGGCGGAACTCAGTCGCTGCACACCAACTCGCTGGATGAGGCGCTGGCGCTTCCGTCCGAGCACGCCGTGACCATCGCCCTGCGCACCCAGCAGATCATCGCCGAGGAATCAGGCGTGACCAACACGGTCGACCCGCTCGGGGGCAGTTTCTTCATCGAGGCGCAGACCGACCGCATCGAGGCGCAGGCTTACGAATATTTCCGCCGTGTCGAGGAATTGGGCGGCGTCATTCCCGCCATCGAAAAGGGCTTCTTCCAAAGCGAGATCTCCGATGCCGCCTATCGCTATCAGCGCGAGATCGACGCGGGCGTGCGCCGCATCGTGGGCGTCAACGCCTACGAGGAAAAGAAGCCGCTCACCATCCCCATCCTCGAAATGGACCCGCAGGGCTACGACCGCCAGGTGACGCGCCTGAGCGAGGTCCGCAAGACGCGCGACAACGGCCGCGTCGGCCAGACCCTCGACCGTCTGCGCGTGGCTTGTCAGGGCATGGAAAATACCATGCCTTACATCATGGACGCGGTCCACGCCTACGCCACCCTGGGCGAGATCATCGGTGTGATGAAGGAAGTGTTTGGGACCTACGAAGAACCAAATTGGATTTGAGATTCGGGTTCGGTACATCGGTCGAAATGAAAAGCGGTCACGTCTACAAGGACGGACCGCTTTTATTCATACCCAATATATCTATCTCGCCAGCACTCTCGCCATTCGATAGAAATCTTCGTTGGCCTGCTGCTTGTTGGTGATGACCTCTTCCAGCGGGACCAGTTCGATGCCCCGGCCTTGCAGGCCGGTCATTACGTCCACCTTGCCTTCGAGCAGGGCCTCGACCGCCTTCACGCCCATGCGCGCCGCCAACAGACGGTCAAAGGCGGTGGGGGAGCCGCCGCGTTGGATGTGGCCGAGGATGGTCACGCGCGTGCTGAAGCCGATGTCGATCTCGTCGATGGCCTTGGCCAGGTCGGTGGTGCGGAAGTTGGCGCCTTCGGCGATGATGATGATGGCGTGGTTCTTGCCGCGCCGATAGGCGTCCTCGATCGTGTCGGCCACATCCTGCAAGGAGACCTGCACTTCGGGCACCAGCACCATTTCCGCGCCGCAGACGATGCCTGCCATCATGGCCAGGTAGCCCGAACCGCGGCCCATCGTCTCGACCAGGAAGGCGCGTCCATGCGAGGAGGCCGTGTCGCGCAGCTTGTCCACGGCGTCCATGATGGTGTTCATGGCGGTGTCCACGCCGATGGCCATGTTGCTGCCCCATACGTCGTTGTCGATGCTGGCGGGGATGCCGACCACATTGATGCCCTGTTTCGCCAAAGCGTGCGCGCCGTTCAGCGAACCCTCGCCGCCGATGACCACCAGGCCGTCCATGCCGGCTTCGTTGATGTGGCGGATGGCTTCGCGCTGTCCGCGCGGGTCTTTGAAGCGCTCGCTGCGGCGGGTCTGCAAAATGGTGCCGCCGCGCTGCAAGATGCCGCCTACGTCACGTGGTCCCAACACGCGGAACTCGCCATTGATCAGGCCTTCGAAACCGTTGTTAACGCCGATCACGCGCACGTTATGCGTTGTGGCTGTGCGCACCACCGAACGGATACAGGAATTCATGCCGGGGGCATCTCCGCCGGAAGTGAGCACTCCCAGCGTGTACTGTCTCATTGCGTCCATTAATAAACTATCCTTCGCGTTTGATTTGGAAATTATCGAAATCACGCGCCACCACCGCGCCCGGGAAAACGGACTGGGCCTCGGCCAACACGTCCTTTTCACGATAACGGCGCGATATGTGCGTGAGAATTAGCTTTTTAACCCCCGCCTTGGAGGCCAGTTCCGCGGCCTGGCGCGCGGTAAGATGCGAGAATTCCGCCGCCATGTCGGCTTCGGCATCGAGGTAAGTGGATTCGATCACCAGGCCGTCGGCGTCGCGCGCCACCTCGATCAGGTTGTCGGTGCGGCCTGTGTCGCCCACGACCACGAACTTGGTCCCGCGCTGGAGCGGACCCAGCACATCCTCAGGGCCGACGATCCGCCCATCGGACAGGGCCACGCTGCGGCCTTCGACCAGGTCCCGCCGCTCGGGCCCAAAGGGCACGCCCAACTCGTCGGCCTTTTCGGCCAGGAAGGGGCGGCGGGATTTTTCCTCGAACAGGTAGCCGAGGCAGTCGGGACCGCGATGGGAGACGGGGAAAGCCGTCACGCTGAAATCCTCGGTCTCGAAGAAAGTCCCCGCCTTGAGCTCGTGCAGGGTCAGCGGCATGGGCGGCTGGTTGCCGCGCAGCACCACGCCGTACAGCAGGTCATGGACACGGTCGAGCGTGGAACGCCCGCCGTAGATCTGCAACTCGTCGATGGCCTCCCAGCGGAGGAAAGTGGACATCAACCCGCCCAGCCCGAGGATGTGATCGAGATGGCCGTGGGTGAGCAGGATGCGCGTCAGGCGTTTGAAGCCGATGCCCGATTGGAGGATCTGCCGCTGGGTGCCTTCGCCGCAATCGACTAAAAACCGATATTCATTATGAGAAACGACCTGAGCCGAAAGCCCGCGTTTGGCCGACGGCGCCGATGCAGATGTGCCGAGGAATAAGATTTCAAACAAAGGTATTCTTTCCTTCCAGAGAGTCCCACAATTGTACCTTAAAGGCAATCAGACCATTTGTGCTATAATGATTTTCACCTGTTCATTTTGTCTTTGGTTCATCCATTCCCCATGCCCATCAACAAACCGACCACGCCTCCCAAAAAGACGAGCAAACCGCAGGGAAAAGCCATCCCCGCCAAGGGAGGCGCGCGTCCCAAATCGGGTGGCCGCCGCACGGAACCGCCTCCCCCTCCGCCTGCTCTCGGGCTGTGGGACCAGCTCTCGCCCGAACGCCGCCTCGACGTGATCGGCATCATCCTGGCTGCGGTCGGCGCGCTGATCTTCCTGGGGCTGGTCTCGGCCAAGCGCAGCATCCTGATCGGCGGCACCATCTCGTTCCTCGCGCAGATCTTCGGCTGGGGCATCTACATCCTGCCATTCGGCCTGCTGATCTTCGGCCTGTGGCTGGTCTTCCGCAAGATCGAGCGCATCCCGCCGCTTTCGCTGGAGCGCTCGGTCGGCAGCGTTGTCCTGTACCTGGCCGTGCTGACCCTGCTCCACACCTTCGTGGCCAGCGTGGAGAATGCCGAAGCCGTGGCGCTCAACGGGGTGGGCGGCGGATACATCGGCAGTCTGTTCCAGCGCATCCTGTGGGGTGGATTGGGCTCGGCGGGCGGATGGATCGCCCTGGCGGCCTGGATCATCCTCGGCGTCTCGATGACGCTCGACAAATCCGTGCAGGATATGTTCCGCTGGCTGGGACCGATCCTGGTCCGCGTCCGCGACCAACTCTTCAAGCGGACCTCCGCCCCGCCCGCGCCTGGCTCCGTGGCCGAGAACGGGTATACCCCCCTGACCCCTGCCGTCCAGCCGCCTGCGGCCCAGACGTCTGCTGCCGCTCCCGCTGTCGTGCCGGGCGTCACCACCACCGTCAGCCATGCCATCCAGTGGGCGCTGCCGCAGCCGCGCGATATCCTCGACGCGGGCAACGCCCCCGCCATCAACGAGGACTTCATCCAGCAGCGCGCGCGGCTGATCGAGGCCACGCTGGCCTCCTTCGGCGCGCCCGCCCAGGTGGTGTCAATCAACCGTGGGCCGACCATCACCCAGTTCGGCGTCGAGCCGCTCTTCGTCGAGAGTCGCGGCGGGGCGCGCACGCGCGTACGCGTCAGCAAGATCGCCTCGCTCTCCGACGACCTGGCCCTGGCGTTGGCCGCGCCGCGCATCCGCATCCAGGCGCCCGTCCCGGGTCACAGTTACGTCGGCATCGAGGTCCCGAACGACGAGATGGCGCTGGTCTCCCTGCGCGACGTGGTCGAGAGCGAGACCTTCCAGCGCAACCGCAAGGCGCTCAGCTTTGCCCTCGGTCAGGACGTGGCAGGGCATCCCATCATGGCCAACCTCGAGAACATGCCGCACCTGCTCATCGCGGGCACCACAGGCTCGGGCAAGTCGGTGTGTGTCAACGCCATCATCACCTGCTTCCTGATGTACAACACGCCCGATGACCTGCGCATCGTCCTTGTGGACCCCAAGCGCGTGGAGTTGACGGGCTACAACGGCATCCCGCATCTGTTGGGTCCCGTGGTCGTCGAAATGGACCGCGTGATCGGCGCGCTCCAATGGATGACGCGCGAAATGGACAAGCGTTACCACGAGTTCGCCAAGGTGGGCGCGCGCAACATTTCCGACTACAACACGAAGATGAAGTTGCAGAACGCCAAGAGATTGCCCAACCTGGTCATCATCATCGACGAGTTGGCCGACCTGATGATGATCGCCCCCGACGAGACCGAGAAGACCATTACCCGCCTGGCCCAACTGGCGCGCGCCACCGGCATCCACATGATCCTGGCCACCCAGCGTCCGTCCGTGGACGTGGTGACGGGCCTGATCAAGGCCAACTTCCCCGCACGCATCGCCTTTGCCGTGGCCTCCAACACTGACAGCCGCGTCATCCTCGACCAGCCCGGCGCGGAGCGCCTGCTTGGCCGTGGCGACATGCTCTACCAGGCCCCTGACTCCCCGTCGGCGGCGCGCCTGCAGGGTGTGTTCGTCTCCGACCACGAAATCCAGAAGTTGGTTGAGTTCTGGCACAACCAGGCGGCGGGCGGAAGTCCGTATGCCGTGGCGGGCGACCTTCCCGCCGACTCCATCCCGACGGGTGTGCCGCTCAAGCAGCAGCCGCTTTGGGATGAGGTGGAGAAATCGGACGAGGATTCGCTGCTCGACGAGGCCATCGACATCGTGCGCCGCGAGGGACGCGCCTCGGTGTCCATGCTGCAAAGACGCCTGCGCATCGGTTACACCCGCTCCGCCCGTTTGGTGGACAAACTCGAGGAGAAGGGCATCGTTGGCCCGCCCGAAGGCGCGACACAGGTCCGCCAGGTACTGGACTACGGCCAGACCGCTCCGCCCAAGGACGATGGCGCCTGAAGTTTGATATAATCCGCCTTGCGCCCTGGTAGTTCAATGGACAGAACAAGGCACTCCTAAGGCTTAGATATAGGTTCGATTCCTATCCGGGGCACTACGATTTTTTAAGGTT
>CAZGFR010000030.1:0-4215 GCA_964524485.1 uncultured Anaerolineaceae bacterium
TACGCCCTTCGCTTCGGGCTACTCGACCACCTTATTTTCGAATTTTATTGCATAACTTTCTTTTTTCGGCTACACTGATAAAAAGGCTCATTTCTTATGTTGTTCACAGACTCCGTCTATGTTGGGATCGATCCCGCTTCGGGACGCAAGTCCTTCGCCTATGCCGCGCTCGACCGCGACCTGCATCTGGTCACGTTGGGGGATGGCGAGCTGGACGATCTGACCGCCTTCCTCGGCGCACAGCATTCGGCGGTGGCAGCGATCCTGGCGCCGTCGAGCGTCAACCAGGGCTTGGCGCGGAGGAAACTCGAAAGCGAGAGTCTCACCCCAGGCATGCACATCCGCGGCGCGGACCTGCGCATGGCGGAGTACGACCTGCGCGAGCGCGGCATCAGCGTGACGGGCACGCCCGCGCGCGCCGAGTCCTGCCCCGCGTGGATGCAGTCTGGTTTCGACCTGTATAAGAAACTGGCAAAGATGGGCTTTGCGACCTACCCACAGGACGATGCCCCGTATCAGATGCTGGAGACGAATCCGCACGCCTGTTTCTGCGCCCTGCTGGACCAGATCCCATTGCCAAAGCCGACCCTGGAGGGGCGCCTGCAGCGGCAGTTGGCCCTGCACGAACGCCGAGTCCGCGTGAAGGACCCGATGAACTTCTTCGAGGAGATCACGCGCCACAAATTGCTGAGAGGCATCCTGCCGACCGACCTGGTCTACCCTGCCGATATGCTGGACGTGATCGCTGCGGCTTACACAGCCTGGCTGGCGGCCCAGCATCCCGAGCAGGTCGTCCACGTGGGGGACCCGTCCGAGGGGCAGATCGTGGTCCCAGGGCGATTAAAAGAAAAATATTGATTTGCCATTCCAGGGGCGACCCATCGGGTCGCCCCTACGATCTATTCCTCGGTCTCCATCGCATGTTCGGCCAGCATTTCCTCCAGCCTGCCCACGCGTTGTAACACCTCTTCAATTTCCAACTCCGCCTTCAAGTTGACGCGATAATCCAGTTCGCTGCGCACGCGGTCCTTGGCATCCTGTCGATTCTGGCTCATCATGATGACAGGCGCCTGGATGGCCGCCAGCATGGACAGGAACAGGTTCAGCAGGATGAACGGGTAAGGATCCCAGGGGTTGGCAAAACGGGAGTTGATGGTCACATACACGACCAGGATCACCCCGAACGTGATGACGAATCCCCACGAGCCGCCGAAGCGCGCCACGCCGTCGGCCATGCGCTGACCGAAGGTCTCCTGTTCGTCGATCTCCTCGTTGGGGTTGCGGGTCACGCGTGTGCTCATCAATGCATGAGCCTCGCGCAATTGCTTCTCCACGATGGTCATCATGTCCAGGCCCGCCAGCGGTTTGGCGGTCAGCAGGGCGACGATGTCGTGGCGGTCGATCTCGATGGCGGTGGTGTCCTCCATGGCCACGGCGGTCGTCTGGTGGTTCTCACCCGCCATCAGCGAGGACATGCCCACCAGCCCGCCGTCGCTGGCGATATCCACCACTATGGTCTCGTGGTTGGCGTCCTTGATGCTGACGTGGATCGTCCCCTTCTGTACGAGGTAGGCCAGTCCGCCTGGGGCGCCCGCCTTGAAAACAACCTCGCCTTCCTTGAACTTCCGCATGGAGACCTGGTCGGCCAGTACCTTGCGCTCGTCCGCATCCAGCAATTCGAATAACGGCACATCATTGAAGAGATCAGGATCGACCATCAGACACCTCGTCTTTGGGAATTTCCGCTAGGATACCACGTTCCCATCCGCTGCCGATGGTAAAATGTACCCACTCTATTCATTGGATTGATTATGACCCCCGACCTTCAAACCCGCTCGATCAATACCCTGCGCTTTCTCTCCGCTGACGGCGTCCAGCAGGCCAATTCGGGCCATCCTGGACTTCCGATGGGCACCGCCGCAATCGCCTTCACCCTGTGGACGCGCCACCTGCGCCACAACCCCCGCAACCCCAAGTGGGCGGGCCGCGACCGATTCGTCCTCTCGGGCGGACACGGCTCGATGCTGTTGTATTCCCTGCTGCATCTCACTGGCTACGACGTTTCCCTTGACGACCTCAAGAGTTTCCGTCAGTGGGGCAGCATCACACCTGGACATCCCGAATATGGCCTGACCCCAGGCGTCGAGATGACCACGGGTCCGCTTGGGCAGGGATTCGCCACGGGCGTGGGCATGGCAATCGCCGCCAATCACATGGCCGCCACCTTCAACCGTCCAGGCCACGAACTGATCGACCCGTTCATCTATGCCATCGTCACCGACGGCGACCTGATGGAAGGCGTCGCCTCCGAGGCTGCCTCGCTGGCAGGACATCTCTCCCTGGGCCGACTGATCTACCTCTACGACGACAATCACATCTCCATCGACGGCTCGACTGACCTGGCCTTTACCGAGGACCGCGCTCTGCGCTTCGAGGCCTATGGTTGGCATGTGCAGAAGGTGGCCGACGGTAATGACGTTGAGGCCATCGACGCCGCCATCCAGGCTGCCAAAGCCGACCCGCGTCCATCGATCATCGTGTGTCGCACCACCATCGGCTTTGGCGCCCCGAACCGCCAGGGCACCTCGAAGGCCCACGGCGAGCCGCTGGGCGACGAAGAACTGGCCCTCGCCAAGCAAAACCTGGGCTGGCCGACCGAGCCGCGTTTCTTCATCCCCGAGGATGTCCTCGAGTTCTACCGCCAGGCCGTCGCGCGCGGTACCAAGGCCGAGGACGAGTGGAAGCTGCACTTCGAGGCTTATCGCCGTATTCATCCCGACCTGGGCAAGGAACTGGAACGCCGCCTGAAGGGCGACCTTCCGTCCGATTGGCAGTCCGCGCTGCCGACTTTCCCCGCCGACCCGAAGGGCATGGCCACCCGCGCCTCCTCGGGCAAGGTGATCAATGCGCTGGCCGCCAAACTGCCCGAGTTGATCGGCGGCTCCGCGGACCTGGCCCCGTCCAACAACACCAAACTGGACGGTTATCCCGATTTCCAGAAGGACAGCCCGCAGGGACGCAACTTCCACTTTGGCGTGCGCGAACACGCCATGGGCGCGGCCCTGAACGGCATGGCCGTCTTCGGCGGCGTGATTCCCTACGGCGGCACCTTCCTGGTCTTCTCCGATTACAACCGTCCTGCCATCCGCCTGGCGGCGCTCTCGCACATCCCGTCGATCTTTGTCTTCACACATGACTCGATCGGTCTGGGCGAAGACGGCCCGACCCATCAGCCTGTGGAGCATCTGGCCGCGCTGCGCGCCATCCCCAACCTGACCGTCATCCGCCCCGCGGATGCGAACGAGGTGGCCGCCGCCTGGAAGGTCGCCATCGAAAACAAGCATGGACCGACCGTCCTGGCTCTGACCCGACAAAATGTCCCGACCTTCGGCCCCTTCAGCGAGCCGACCGTCGAGCGCGGCGCGTACGTCCTCAAGGATTTCGGCCCCGACCCGAAGTTGATCCTGATGGCTTCGGGCTCGGAAGTTGGCCTGATCTACGCCGCCGCCGAAAAACTGGCCGCGGAGGGCATCGCCGTCCGCGTGGTGTCGTTCCCGTCGTGGGAACTGTTCGAGAAACAGGACCAGGCCTATCGTGAGTCCGTGTTGCCGAAGTCGATCCAGGCGCGGCTGGCTGTCGAAGCGGGAGTCCGCCAGGGCTGGGAGCGTTACGCGTCCGCCTTCATCTGCATGGACTCCTTCGGCGCGTCGGCGCCCGCCAAGATCCTGTTCGAGAAATTCGGCTTCACGGTCGAGAACGTAGTGGCGAAGGCGAGGGAGTTGCTATGAAAGTCGCCATCGCTGGAGACCATGCGGGCTTTCCGCTCAAAGCGACCGTGATCGAGGCCGTCCGCGCGGCGGGCCACGAACCGATTGACCTGGGCACGGATAGCACCGCCCCCGTCGACTTTCCCGATTTTGCCGAGAAGGTTGGCCGCGCCATCCAAAGCGGCGAGGCCGAGCGCGGAATTTTGATCTGCGGCTCGGGCATTGGCGCGTGCATCGCCGCCAACAAGATGAAGGGCGTGTACGCCTCGATCTGCCACGATACTTATTCCGCCATGCAGGGCGTCCTGCACGATGACATGAACGTGCTGTGCATGGGCGGGCGCGTGATCGGCCCCGAGTTGGTCAAGGTGCTGGTGCCTGCATTTTTGAATACGGAATATGAAGGCGACAAGCCAGGCGGTGAACGGCTGGCGCGGCGTGTGGCGAA
>CAZGFR010000030.1:4315-6840 GCA_964524485.1 uncultured Anaerolineaceae bacterium
ATGACAACCTCAATCGAAAAACTAACCTCCCTCGGCCAATCCCTTTGGTACGACAACATCCAGCGTCGTCTCCTGGAGAATGGTGAGCTCAAGGCCATGATCGAGCGCGGCGATATCCGCGGCGTGACCTCCAACCCGACCATCTTCAACAACGCCATCGCCAAGACCAACGATTACGACGCGGCCTTGATCCCGCTGGCCTGGTCGGGCTGGGACGCGGAGCAGATCTTCTGGCAATTGGCCGTCGAAGACATCCGCGCCGCCACCGACCTGTTCCGTCCGCTCTATGACGAGACCCGCGGCGGCGACGGCTATGTCAGCCTGGAAGTCAGCCCGTTCCTCGCGCGCGATACGGAAGGCACCTACCAACAGGCACAACAACTTTGGGACCGTGTCGCCCGCCCAAACCTGATGGTCAAAATCCCCGCCACGAAGGAAGGCATCCCCGCCATCCGTAAGGCCATTGCCGCGGGCATCAATGTCAACGTGACTTTGATCTTCTCGCTGGAGCGCTACGCCGAAGTGATGGAGGCTTACCTGAGCGGCCTCGAAGACCGCGTGACGGCAGGGCAGCCCATCGACCAGATCGCCTCGGTGGCCTCGTTCTTCGTCTCGCGCGTCGATAGCAAGATCGATCCGCGCCTGCCCGAGAATTCTCCACTGTGCGGCCTGGCGGCCATCGCCAATGCCAAGCTGGCCTACAAGGCCTTCGAAGAGACCTTTACCACGGCGCGTTTCGCGACGCTCAAAGCCCGTCACAGCGCGCGCGTGCAGCGTCCGTTGTGGGCGTCGACCAGCACCAAGAATCCCGCTTACCCCGATACGATCTACGTCGATAACCTGATCGGCCCCGATACGGTCAACACTGTGCCGCCCGCCACGCTGGACGCCTTCCGCGACCATGGCAATGCGGCCGTCACGCTCACGCGCGGCCTGGACGAAGCCAACGAGGCTCTGTCCGCTCTGGCCAAGGCAGGCATCTCGATGGATGCCGTCACCCAGGAACTGGAGGATGAGGGCGTCAAGTCCTTCGCGGACGCGTTCACCCAACTGCTGGCGACCATCGACGAGCGCAGGAAGTCCGCCCGTTCCCAGATTGGTCATCTGGCGGGCCCCGTTTCCGAGCGGGTTGCCAGTCTCGAAGCGGATTCCGTCCCCGCCCGTATCTGGAAGCATGATCCGCTCCTATGGGCTGACCCATCTGACGCGGCAGGCACGAAGGAAGTCACCATCCGCCTCGGCTGGCTGGATTCACCCGTCAGCTCGCGCGCGGCCGTTGCCGAGATCCAGGCCTTTGCCGATGAGGTCCATGCACAGGGCATCAAGAAATTCCTCGTCATCGGCATGGGCGGCTCCTCGCTCACGCCCGAGGTCTTCTCGCTGTTCTTCTCGCACCCCGAATACAGACTGTCGATCCTCGACTCGACCGACCCCGCCCAGGTGCTGGAAGCGAGCAGACACTTCCCGCCTGCCGAGACGCTGTACATCGTCGCCAGCAAATCGGGCGGCACCGCCGAGGTGATGGCTGGGTTCAATTATTTCTGGGAACTGGCCAGGGGCGACGGCTCGCGCTTTATCGTCACTACCGATGCGGGCTCCTCGCTCGAAGCGCTCGGCAAAGAGCGCGGCTTCCGCAAGATCTTCAACGCGGACCCGATGGTGGGCGGCCGTTATTCGGCGTTGACGCACTTTGGGCTGGTCGCCGCCGCGCTGATCGGCGTGGACCTGAACCAATTCCTCGCCCGCGCCGCCTGGATGCGCGACCAGTCGCTGGCCGACGTGCCCGCCGCGCGCAACCCTGGATTGATCCTGGGCGCCGTGTTGGCTGAATCCACCCTGGGCGGCAGGGACAAGCTCACGGTCCTGAGCGACTCGGCCCTGGCTCCGCTTGGTTCGTGGATCGAGCAGATCGTGGCCGAGTCGAGCGGCAAGTTCGGCAAGGGCATCATCCCCGTGGACGGCGAGCCTGCGGGCATCCCGTCCGATTATGGCGCGGACCGCCTGTTCGTGTACCTGCGTCAATCGGGCGAGCACGATGCGGCTGTGATGAAGCTGCGCGGTGCGGGCTTTCCCGTGATCGAGTTCCACCTGCCCGACTCGTATGCGCTGGCGGCTGAGATGTTCCGCTGGGAAGTGGCGACTGCCACGGCCTGTCATATCCTGGGGGTCAACGCCTTCGACCAGCCCGACGTGCAGGATGCCAAGGAGATGACCAAGGCCAAGATCGCCGAATATCAGAAGAATGGTGCATTGCCCGAAAGCGACCTGGTGGCTTTGGCGGGCGCGTCGGCGGCGCTGAAGAGATTGCTGGAGAAGGTCAAGGCAGGCGATTACATTGCCGTCAATGCCTACCTGCCGCGCAATGCAGTGACCACCGCCGCGCTGACCCAGTTCCGCATGGCGCTGCGCACGCAGACGGGCTGCGCCACCACCGTCGGCTTTGGCCCGCGCTTCCAGCACTCGACGGGTCAACTCCACAAGGGTGGACCCGACAGCGGCGTGTTCATCCAGATCGTGGCGGATGC
>CAZGFR010000030.1:6940-24832 GCA_964524485.1 uncultured Anaerolineaceae bacterium
GAGTGTGTCGGCAGCCGTCATGCCATCGCCAAGCGAAAGGTGAAACCATGTGGACATGGTGAGCCAACCGAATTATAGGAAGAAACTTCCGAGATAGATCAGAAAATCAACCACCAGCGCCGCCAGTGCCACATAAAAACCGACTAGGAGTGTGGTGAAGTTTCGCTTTCGGACGGGATTCTTTTCCCAGGTGACCAGGTCGTGCAGGTTGGCAATGTCGCGGGTGTGCTCGCGGAGCGGGTCGCTGGGGTACCCGTTGTTGCGGATCACGTTCTTAATGACGCCCCACAGGACAACCAGGATCAGGGCCAACGGCAGCAGAAGAAGCAGGGGGAGGTTGTTGGAAGTCATAATAGTGCTCGAAGATTGGGTTGAATATCAACTCCGCCGCCATTCGGCGGCGGGAGAAGTCTACTCTTTCATTTTCACGTAGATCAGGATCGAACCGTCGATCTCCTGACTGCGCATCTCGAAATCGTCCTTCAGGCTGCGCACCAGGCGCGAGAGCTGTTTTTGTCCATACGTGCGCGGATCGAAACTGGGATCGAGCTGGTACAGGTTGGTGCCCATCACGTCCAGGCGCGCCCAGCCATCCTCGCGGACGGCCATCTCATAGGCCTGCTCCAGAATCGGCATCGGATCGGCCTCGGACGACTTCTCGGCCTCGACCTTTTCCTCTCCGTTTTTGCCTTCCTTGACCTGCTTGCTGTTGCTTTTCTTGGGGGTGCGGGTCTTCTTCTTGGCAGGGACCAGGTTCTCGGTATAGACGAACACATCACAGGCGTTGACGAAGGGCTTGGGCGTCTTCTTTTCGCCGATGCCCATCACAAAGGTGCCCGACTCACGGATGCGGGTGGCCAGGCGGGTGTAGTCGCTGTCGGACGATACCAGACAGAAGCCCTCGACCACGCCCGTGTGCAGGATGTCCATCGCGTCGATGATCATGGCGCTGTCGGTGGCGTTCTTGCCCACCGTGTAGCGGAATTGTTGGATGGGTTGAAAGGCGTGGAAGTTGAGCGTTTCCTTCCACGAGTTCATGTTCGAGGTGGTCCAGTCGCCGTAGATGCGGCGCACGGTGACCTGTCCGTAGCGGGCAGCCTCCACCAGCATCTGTGCAAGCAGGCCCGCCTGGGCGTTGTCGCCGTCGATCAGCATTGCGATCTTGTGTCGCGGAAGGGAAGAAATTTGTTCGTCAGCCATGCGCCGATTATAAACCACAGATGAACGTGGGTGGAATGGATTTTTGCGGGCTTTTCCCATTGGTTGGTCTGCTCCAGGCGGCTTTACACAATCTTTAAACTCTCTTCAAGCAGGGTTTATGAAGATCAGACCGTCGGGGTTAGAATTGGGGCATGCCAAAGATATTGATCGTGGATGACGAACCTTCCATCGTGAACCTGGTCAGCGCATACCTGAAGCCCGAAGGCTATGAGGTCTATACCGCCGCTGACGGGCCTTCGGGACTCAAGGCCGCGCGCGCCTACAAGCCCGACCTGATCGTGCTGGACGTGATGCTGCCAGGCATGGACGGGATCGAATTGCTCTCGCTCCTGCGCCGCGAGTCGGATGTGTACGTGATCCTGTTGACGGCCCGCACCGAGGAGACCGACAAGGTGGTGGGCCTGACCGTCGGCGCGGACGATTATGTCACCAAGCCGTTCAGTCCGCGCGAGTTGACGGCGCGCATCAAGGCGGCGCTGCGACGCGTCAAAACGGGAGCAGGCTCAGGATCCGAGGCGCGGGTTCTGTCCTTTCGTAGACTGCGCATAGACACTGGGGCGCGCGTCGTCACGGTGGACAATCAGCCCATTGAACTGACCGCCATCGAATTCGACCTCCTGCGCGTCCTGGCCGAGAACCGCGGCCGTGTCCTCACCCGCGAACAATTGCTGGAGAAGGTGTGGGGCGGTGAATATTTTGGCGAGATGCGTGTGGTGGATGTGCACCTGGGCCATGTGCGCCAGAAGTTGGGCGATGGGAATTTCATCGCCACCGTGCGGGGCGTCGGCTACCGCTTCGAGGATGAGCCGCTATGAAGTTGATCCGTTCGCGCCTGGGCGTGCGTTTGTTCCTGTCCTTCCTGGTGGTCATTCTGCTGGGCATGGCGGTATTGTTTCTGACCACGGTTTTTACCCTGCCGCGCGCCTATCAAACCCACCTTTTGTTCATGGAGCAACAGGTGGGTTCGGGCATGATGGGACAGGGACAAGGTCAGGGTATGGGAATGGGCCGCGGCCAGGGGAATGGTCAGGGCGGCGGGATGATGGGCGATTTCTACCGCAATTTCCAGGCGTCATTCAATGAGTCATTGTGGATCGCAGCGGGCATAGCCACGCTGGTGGCTGTGGGCGCAAGCCTGCTGATTAGCCGTGGCATCGTTGCGCCCTTGCGTGAAATGATGGCTGCCAGCCAGCGTATCGCCGAGGGGCGTTATGAGGAGCGCGTGCAGGTGACCAGCGCCGATGAACTGGGTCAACTGGCCGCGCGTTTCAATCAGATGGCTGCACAGCTGGAGCAGGTCGAGTCGATGCGGCGTCAATTGATCGGCGATGTGGCCCACGAGCTGCGCACTCCGCTGACGGCCATCAAGGGGTCGATGGAGGGTTTGATCGATGGCGTCCTGCCTGCGGAAGCCGAAACCTATGAGCAGATCCACCGCGAGGCCGACCGCCTCAACCGTCTTGTGGACGACCTGCAAGAGTTGAGCCGCGTCGAGTCGGGAGCATATCCGCTGGATATTCATTCTTTGGACGCCTCTGCGTTGGTGGGGACAGTGCTCAAACGGCTGAGCTTCCAGTTCGACGAGAAGGGCGTCACCCTGACCTCCAGCCTGCCCCCGTCTCCGCTGCGAATCCGCGCTGACGAGGACCGCATCGTGCAGGTGCTGACCAACCTGGTGGGCAACGCCCTGCACTACACACCCCCAGGCGGCAGCGTGACCGTCTCCGTCGAGTCTTCGGGGGACAGGGTTCAGTTCGAGGTGCGGGATACGGGCGTCGGCATCCCTGCCGAACACCTGCCGCGCATCTTCGACCGCTTCTATCGCGTGGACAAGTCCCGTTCGCGCGCGCGAGGCGGCTCGGGCATCGGCCTGACCATTGCCAAGCGCCTGGTCGAGGCACATGGCGGACAGTTATGGGTGGAGAGCGAAGGCGGGGGAAAAGGCAGCGCCTTCTTCTTCACGCTGCCGCTGGCGTAATTGTTCGATAAGACAAAACAGCCCATCTTCAAGATGGGCTGTTTTTTTGCGGGATGTCTACGGCGTAATCGGCTTGACCACACCTACGTCGCCTGGCACGCCGATACCGAGGATATCAAGCGAGGTGCAGGACTGCTTGTCGATGCGCAGCAGCACCACGTCATTCGACAGGCCGTCCACCTGGATGATGGTGTCCTGTTTGTAGGCCGAGTCCACGGTCAACTTCAGCGCGACCTGGTAATTGACGGCCAGGTTGGGGACGCAGGCCTTTTTGTTTGGATGTTCGCGGTCCTCGTCGGCGGCGCGCAGCAGTCCGCAGGCGTTGGGCAGGTCCACGGTGCCCGTGTTCCTGAGGATGACGTAGGCGTTGGTGACCTCACCCATGCCGTGGACGAGATCGAAGCCCGTGTTGCACCCGATGATCTCGATCTGCATGGCCGCCACGGGCGCGGGGGTAAACGTCAGCGAGGCCGTGTCGGTGATGGGCGGCAGGCTGGGCACAAGGGTGGGCGTCCAGGTGGGGGTGTCGGTGGGCAGCATCGGCGTGACGGTGCTCACCACGGGCGCCGCCGAGGCGGTCAGGCTGGGGATCAAGACGATGGGCGTGGGCGTGAAGATGGAGGGCGTGCGTGAGGGGATGGGAGTCCACACAGGGAAGGGCTGCGGGGCCACGTTCCATGTGCCGCATCCAGTGAGGAACAGCGCGATCAAGATGAATAAAACGAGCGTTCGCATAGGGGCATCCTTTTTTCGGCGTTTCGGATGACTGACAATTCTATTGTATCCCGCCTGAAGCGCCTGACAAGGAGTTTCTCAAAACTCGCGCAGACCCTATTGAAATTCTCTCCAAATTGTGTAACAATAGCATTGACCCTGTCGTTGGGTGCCCCCCTCACCCAGCGGCGGGGTCACTTCATATAGACTCGCTGGACATAAAAAACGGCGGAAGGCCGCCGTTCGTTGATTTCAGGATTTGGAGAACTTTTCGTCTAGTTGTGTGTTGGATGGTTCGACCAACATCGATCCGTCGGGAAAGACGATGGTCGGGACCGTGCGGTTGCCGCGGTTGACCTGGCGGACGAAATCCGCGCCCTGCGGGTCGTGGTCCACATCCACCAGCAGATAGGAGATCTGGTTCCGCTCGAAGAAGGACTTGGCCCGCTTGCAGTCGGGACACCAGTCCACCGAGTACATCACGATCTGATTTGGTTGCAGGTTGTATAGATTGTCAGTCATTTTGCCCTCCCAGGCATGAAGTGAATGAAATTATATCCCTACGGGAAAAGGAGACCACTTACAACTTCAAAACAATCTGATTCCCTGGCGAGCCTGTCTTTTATCGTTGCGCCATTTTGGGAATCATTCCGCGGGAAAATTCCACCATAACGTACCATATCCAAAGGCTTCGGAAGAGGATACACTTGGACCGTCGGCGTACTCCAGAAGGGCGCTGGACATGATTTGAAATTGACATCTTAATAGCCCGGTCGATTGTTTTGCAGGATTGTTCTTATTTTATGAGATTTATATCAGGCCGCGCATTTCAGATAGCCCTGGCTGCGAGCGATTCGTCCCAGGTTGATTTAGTTTCCCGCATCCTGGAGGAGTCTGGGGGTGATTATTCCATCACGCGCATCGACCGCCTGGATTCTCTCCTCGAGTCTGTCAGCCCCTTGACCTTCGACCTGCTTCTGCTGGATCAGGCCTTTCCCAACGCCCGCACCTGGCTGTCCGAGCGGAAGGATGGGTGCCCGATCCTCCTGCTGGTGCATGCGGACGAGGAAGCCGTGGCGCTGGACCTCCTTCGGCGCGGGAAGATCGCGGATTATCTGTTGTGGGAAGAGTCTCAATTGAAGCGGCTTCCTTTTACGGCGCAGTGGGCGGCGGCAAGACATGAGAGGCAGGAGCAGGATGGAAAACGGGACCAGACCAGGGTCCTGCAGGAGGCGGTGTATCAGATCGCCGAGGCGGCGGTGATGACCGCGTCCCTGGATGACTTGCTGCCCGAGATCCATCACATCATCTCCCGGGTGATGCCTGCCGAAAATTTCTATATCGCCCTGCACGACCCGATCCAGAGAACCTTGAGTTTTCCCTACTTCGTGGATGAGCAGGAAGTGCTGACCGAGACCACCCTCCCGGTGGGCAACGGCCTGACTGAATTCGTGCTGAGAAGTGGGAAGTCCCTGCTGTGTGCCGGGGAGAGCCAGGAGCGATTGGCGCTATCGGGTGAGGTAAAGCCTGTGGGGCCTGCTTCTGCCATTTGGCTGGGGGTGCCGTTGATCGTGGATGGCGTGACCACGGGGGTGATGGTGGTCCAGCATTATCACGACCTGGCCGCGTACGGCGAGACCGAGCAGCGCATGCTGGAGTTCGTCTCGTCGCAGGTGGCAATGGTCATCCACCGTAAACGCATGGTGGACGCCCTGCGCGCCAGCGAGATGAGTTTCCGTGGTGTGTTCGAAAATGCCACCGTGGGGCTGAGCCGCACCACACCCGATGGACGCATCCTGTTGGCCAACTCGGCTATGGTGCGCATGCTGGGATTCGAAAGCCTGGAGGAATTAAAGCGGCGCAATCTGTCTTTGGAGGGTTTTGTCAATGGAAACTCGCGCCTCGATTTTCTGGACCGAATGGAGCGGGACGGCGAAGTGCGCGGCCTCGAGGTCGCCTGGGTACGGGCCGACGGATCGACCATCCATGTGCGCGAAAGCGCCTGGGCCGTGCGCGACGAGGACGGTCAGATCCTCTACTTCGAATCGGTGGTGGAAGATATCACCGACCGTCGTCGCGCGGAGCTGGCTGTGCAGGATAAGATCGCGGCGCTGCAATCGCTGGCGGAGATCGACCGCGAGATCCTGGCGGCCAACGATGTGCAGTCCATCCTTGACCTGGTGTGCAGGCGCATCGCGGAATTGATCAAGGCGCCCAAGTCAGCCATCATCGCCATGGAGAAATCCAGCCGCCGTTTCGTGACGGCTATCCGTGGCTTTGATCACGATGAAACCATGCGCGAGGAATTCGAGCAGATCGTCCAAGACGGGATGCTCGACCGCTGGCAGCTTTATTTGATCAACGACCTGACGGAGCACCAGTACGATTACGTGCCGTTTGTGCGCGTCAGCGGGGACCTGCGCGCGATGGTGGCGGTGTCGTTTCAGGTTTCCTCCAGCACGGTCGGTGCGCTATCGGTCTTCGATACGGCGCCGCGCCAATGGTCAGAGGATGACGTCCAATTGGTGAGCCTGCTGGCGGGTCAGGCTGCTCTGGCGCTCGAGAAGATACGCCTGCTGAGTGAGGCGCGCCATCGGGCAGACGAGTTCTCCAACTTGTATCAAGTGGCGATCGAGGTGATGAGCCGCCGCGATTTGAGCACGGTGTTGAGAATGATTGTCAATAAAGCGGCTGGCTTCTACCAGGTTTCCAATGCGTTCATTTACCTGTATCAAGAAGCCCATGAAGAGGCGGTGCTTTCGGTGGTCTCGAATCCCGAGATGATGCTGGGAATTACGCTGAAACTGGGTGAAGGCATGGCGGGCAAGGTAGCCGCCACCCTCCAACCCATGTTCCTGGAGAATTACAGCGAATGGGAGGGACGCGCCCGTGCCTATGACGACCGCCGCGTGCTGGCAGTGCTCGAAGTACCCATGCTCTACGGCGGACATCTGATCGGCATCCTCGGCATCGAGTCGCTGGACAATGCACGCAAGTTCGATGATAACGACCTGCGATCCCTGTCCCTGCTGGCCGAACAGGCGGCCAGCGCCATCTACAACGCGCGGTTGTTCTCCGAGATCGAGGATCGCAATCGTGAATTGAACCGCCTTTCACACGCTTCGTCCACTCTGTTGGCGGGAGTCTCCAGCGACATTCCGCACCTGTGCGGGGAGATCGCCACCCTGCTGGCTTCCGAATTCCATAATTCCCATTGCAGCGTCTGGCTGATCAAGGACGATGGCCTGTCTTTGGAACGGGTGGGAGTCTCGGGCCCCTACGTGGACTTGATCAAGGCCGCCCTGCTCACCACCAAAGGCCCGGGCTTGATCGCAAAAGCCATTCGGATGAAGACCTCCATCAACGTGGGAGACGTCCGCGGATTTGAGGACTACATCGAAGGCTGGGAACAAGCCTCTTCGGAACTGGTGGTTCCCCTGCGGTCCGGGGACCGCATCCTGGGCGTCATCGACTTGCAAAACCAGGCCCTCAACGCTTACAGCGACGACGACGTGCGTCTGATCGAGTTGATCGCTTCGCAGGCTGCGCTGATGGTCGAGCACGTGCGCCTCTACATGCAGACGGACCATCGCCTGCACCAATTGACGGTGCTCTCGAACATCGACGCTGCCATTGCCTCCAGCCTCGATTTGCAGGTCACGCTCAATATCCTCGTCTCGCAGATCTCCACCCACCTGGAGACCGACGCCGTGGATGTGATGCTGTTGAACAACCACCTGAGCATGCTCGAATACGCCGCCGGGCGGGGTTTCCGCGGGAATGCCGTCCGCCGCACGCCCCTGTTGCTCGGCGAGGACCCGGCCGGGGTCGCCGCCCTCGAGCGGACCGTCGTCAGCATTTTCGACCTGTCCACGGCGCAGGCGGAGTTCCAGCATCCCGAACGTATCGCGGGCGAAGATTTCGTCTCGATGTACGCCGTCCCGCTGGTGGCCAAAGGACAGACCCGCGGCGTGCTCGAATTGTTCTACCGCCGCCCCGTCGAGCCCGACCCCGATTGGATCCACTTTTTGGAGATCCTGGCGCGCCAGGCGGCCGTGGCCGTGGAGGATGCCAGCCTGTTCAACGACATGCAGCGGTCGTTCACCGAGCTGGCTGTGGCGTACGATGCCGCCATCGAGGGTTGGGCGCGCATCCTGCAGATGCGGCACCATGAGCCCGAGGAACTCTCGCCGACCCTGGCCACGCTGACCCTCGACCTGGCCCGCCGAATGGGCATTTCCGAGTCGGAGATGGCTCACATCTATCGCGGCGTGCTCCTGCACGATATCGGAAAACTGGATATTTCCGAAACAATCCTCTTCAAGCCAGGGCCGCTGACTAGGGATGAAAGGGACATCATACGGCAGCATCCCGCCTATGCCTACGACTTTCTCCAATCCATTGCCTACCTGCGCACGGCCATGAACATTCCCTATTGTCATCATGAACGCTGGGACGGCAACGGCTATCCGCGCGGATTGAAAGGCGAGGAGATTCCCCTGGAAGCGCGCATCTTCTCCGTGGTCAAGGTCTGGACCGTGCTCCAGTACGACCGTCCCTTCCGCCCCGCCTGGAGTCGGGCCGAAGCCACCGCCTACATTACCGAGAAATCCGGCCAGGAATTCGACCCGCAGGTGGTGGCGGAGTTTCTACAAATGTTGCAGGACCAGGGGTGAAATTGGTCACATCCGGGCTGATTGTTCATCTGCTGTTAATTTTGGATGTATAATATTCACTCATTCTCGCGCCCAACCAAACTTCATTTTTATAGAATACCACCATGGCCGACCTAAAAAACTCCGTCGCAATCCTTCTTTCGTACGTGTTGATAATTTTTGGAATCGCTAACATCTCCGTTGTCGAGGACACGATTATCAATTTCAGCCCGGCGTTCTTTATTTTGATGACGCTGGCAGTTGTTTCCGCCTTCCTTGTCAGGCCGACCCCTAAATTTACGATTTACGTGTTCCTGGGTATTTGGGCAGGCATCTACCTCCTGACCTGGGCTTTTTATTGGCGGGATATGGACCACCTCCCGCTCCAGGTCCATGGCATCCAGTTCCTGCTGATCGAGATCGGCGCTGGCCTGGCCTTTGACGTCGGCCGTCACATCAACCAGATCGTGAATCTGTTCGAAGGGCTGACCTCCAGCACCTTCCCGAATCGGACCCTGGAATTGCGCGAGGCCGAGGGGCGGATCAGCGCCGAGTTGACCCGCAGCCGCCGCTATCACCACTCCATGGCGGTGGTTTTGGTGGAGATGGAAGACTACGGCCGCGAGTCGCTCCGCCAGAATGTTGTCCTCGAGCGTGACATCCTGTCCCGTTTCGCGGTGGCCAAGATCGGTCAGATCATCAACGATTGCGCCCGCGAGACCGACTTGATCATCCGCGATGACAAGGGGCGTTTCGTCATCCTCTGCCCCGAGACCACCAACCAGAACTCCAAAATCCTGGCCGAGCGCATCGAAAAGGCTGTTGCCGAAAAAATGAGCGCCCGCGTCTTTTTGGGTTCCTCCTCCTTCCCGGACGAGGCGCTGACCTTCGATGACCTCGTCCACAAAGCCTCTGAACGACTGGCCGAGGCTACTCCGCTCGAGATCGCCGATGGTTCCGAAGTCGAGGCCGTTGGCGAGAAGAGCGCGTTATGAGAAATAGCGCCACCCTTGACCTGGGATGGGTCAGAAAATTCAACCCCAACCGTCGTATCCTGACAGGCAGGGCTTATCTGATCGCCAAGCGCATCTTCGACCTGGCGGTGGTGATTGCGGCCATGCCGTTCTGGCTGCCGTTGGTGGGCGCGATCGCCTTGTTGATCCGCATCACCTCGCCGGGCGCGCCTGCCATCTTCGTCCAGCAGCGGACCGGCAAGGGCGGCCGCCGTTTTTCGATGTACAAGTTTCGCTCCATGGTTCCCAATGCTGAGGAGTTGAAGGCCAAATACGCGCACCTGAACGAGCTGCAGTGGCCTGATTTCAAGATCACCAACGACCCGCGCATCACGCGCCTGGGTCGCTTCCTGCGCAAGACCAGCCTGGATGAGATTCCTCAATTGTTCAATGTCCTGTTGGGCGACATGAGCCTGGTCGGCCCACGCCCCACCTCCTTTGGCGCGGAGACCTACAAGCTCTGGCAGACCGAACGCCTCGACGTGCTGCCTGGGCTGACCGGGTTGTGGCAGGTGGAGGGCCGCGCCTCGCTCGAGTTCGATGACCGCCTGCGGCTCGACATCATCTACATCGAGCGGCGCAGCATGATGCTCGATATCGTCATCCTGTTCCGTACAGTGTACACAGCGATCCTGAAACAGCAGGGGGCCAAGTAAAGGATCCTCTTTACCGGTTTGTTCGATTCTGGCAAGATGGGAAAGCCCTGTGCTTTCCTTCATACAAATAGGAGAGTTGAGAAAATGAAGAAAAGTCTGTTCCACCGACCTGCCCTGTATGTCATCCTGGGCTTGTATATCGTTTTGTCCTACCATTCGCTGGCGATTGAGGGCAATCAGATCGACAATTTCTTCTTTACCGAAGACCACTACTTCGAAAACGTCGGCGCGATCTCGCTGTTCATCACGGCGGGACTGTTCTTTTACGGGTTCCTGCGTACCCGCCGACAACCCCTGCGTGACAAAACGCACTGGATCAAGCAGCTGGCCTTCCTGGGCTTCGCCGTGATCGCCTTCTTCGGCGGCGGCGAGGAGATCAGCTGGGGTCAGCGCATCTTCCATATTCAAGAGCCTGCCGCATTGGGTCAGATCAATGCCCAGGGTGAGTTGACGGTCCACAACATCGAGGTGAACGGTCATCAACTGAACTTCGAGACGCCCTTCGATTTGATGTGGTTCACGGTGGTGGTGCTCATCCCGTTGGCGGTCATCGCCTTCCCCTTTGCGAAGAAACTGGCCACCACCTATTTTCCTGCGGTCTTCCTGCCCATCGGCGGATTGTTCCTCACGAATTATCTATGGGCCAAAGTGGCCAAAATCTTATACGTTGGCGTGTACACTTTCAACGACACCATCCCCTTCGTGCAGGCCGTGCAAGAGGTGAAGGAGAGTCACTACGAACTGCTCTTTGCCTTGACCGCTTTGTATGCCGTCCTTGACCTGATCTCCAGCGATTCCTAGGCGGTATTGGTGACAAATCCCAGCAACGAGATGCGGACTCTGCATGGGGTCCGCATCGTTGAATATAACCGCGCAAGCGGCCTCGGCGAGATCGAGCGCATCTGGCGGGGATTGCAGGAGCAATGTCCGCACGAGTACTTTCTCTCGTGGGGATGGATCTCCACCTGGCTGGAGAGTCTCCCCCGGGAGGTGGATGTGCGCCTGGTCGTCGGCCTGGTGCAGGACCAACCAGCCCTGGCCTTCTTCCTTGGCTCCACCCGCCGACGGAAGTACGGCATCCTGCCCACCCGAACGCTTGCATTGAACACCACCGGTAACCGTTACTTCGATCTGCTGTATCTCGAATACAACTCGGCGCTGGCTCTACCCTCCCTGCAATTTACGTTGGCTGACCTGTTGCGCTGGCTGGAGGACAAACGCTGGCACGAGTTTTCGCTCCCGGGGCTTTCGTCCGAGTTTGCGCGGGGAATGGGGCTGCTGAATTCCGAAGCGCCGTCCTCCATCGGGGTGCTGCTCGAAGAGGAGTCCAGCGCCTATTTCGTGGACCTGGCCAAGGTCCGCGCGGCGAAGATGGATTACCTCAGCTTGCTCAGCTCCAACAAACGGAGTCAGATTCGCAGGTCGATCAAGGAGTATGAAAAGGAGGGGGAGGTCCGCATCGAGGCGGCGCAGTCCGTGGCGGAGGCGTTGGAGATGTTGTCTGCCCTGGCAGACCTCCACCAGGAGGAATGGCAGAAACGCGGCAAGCCCGGGGTGTTCTCCAACCCGTACCTGATGGATTTCCATCGCAGGTTGATCGCGTCCCGTTTCGATGCGGGCGAGATCCAGTTACTGCGTGTCTTCACCCCGCAGGACACACTTGGCTATCTGTATAGTTTTGTGTACAACGGCAAGGTTCTGTTCTATCAATCGGGATTGAAATATCGTCCGGGCAACCTGTATCGCCCCGGGCTGGTCTCGCATTATTTTGCCATCCTGCACAACGCCCGCGCGGACAGGCGCATATACGACTTCATGGCGGGCGAAGCGGGCTACAAATCGAGCCTGGCCACCGACTCGGTCCCGATGTATTGGATGCGGTTGGTGAAGGGCGGGCTGCGACTCTCGGCCGAGAAGACGGTCTTGCGGTTGAAGGATCGCCTGAAGGAGACGTCGCTGGCCGACCGCCTCAAGCGGATTCGCGACCGCTTCGCATCCGCCCCGAAAACGGATTCCGCATGAAGGTCCGAGTCTCCGCCCTGGCCTGGATCCTGCTGGCGGCCTCGGCTTGTGCGCCGATGGCGTCGGAGGCGCCCGTCGTCGCCGTTCCCTCACCGACGGTGACCCCTTCGCCCATCCCGCCGACCGCGGCGACGGCGCCCGTCGGGCAGGGATTTTGCGCCCCGCCGTACGCGCAGGACTCGATCTGGAACATGCCCATCGACTGGCAGGCGGCTCGCATCCATCCCCAGAGTTTACAGATGATGGCGGCCTTCTTCAAGCGCGACGACTGGATCGGTTCGGATGTGACGCAATATGCGCCGAACATCTATTACGCGGATGCGAACACCGCGCTTGTCCCGGTGACGATGTGGCCCAGCCGTAGTTTCCGCGATGCGCTTTCGGACGCAGAGATCCTGTACGGCCAGCCTGGCGACGTGGTCTACGTGCCGCTCCCGCCTGAGGCGCAACCCGCGCCCGGCACCGATGGCGAACTGGTGGTCATCAACCGCGACACCGGCGAGGAATGGGGCCTGGCCAAGGCCAGCCGCGACATCGCGGGGGGGTGGTCGGCGGGCAGTGTGTATCGTTATCACATCGAAAACTCGGGCATCCCACCCAAGGGATTTGCCCAGCGCGGCGCTGGCATCGGGTCGCTGGCGGGCATCGTGCGCCCGTGCGAGGTGGAGCAGGGCGAAATCCGCCACGCGGTCACCATCGCGTACGACTATCCCTGTGCGCCTGAGGTGTGCGCGGCCAACGGCTGGCCTGCCGTCATTCCGCCTTTCACCAAGACGGATGGCGAAGGCGCATCGCAGTACGATATCCCCGAGGGCGCGCGGCTGGTGATCCGCCCCGAGGTGACTGCGGGCGAGATCGAACAGGCCTGCCAGGGTGTGCGCGGATGTGTGGTCTGGGTCAAGGCCATGCAGAAGTACGGCGGCTTCATTGTGGATAACAGCGGCCACCCCAAGACCTACGGCGAGGGCAACGAGACCGCCCGTTGGGATCCCGCCGTTTGGACGAACGACATGCTGCGCAATATTCCGCCCGACTGGTACGCCGTGCTGGATTGGAACGTCCCTGCGAACTAGCAGGTTTGGTTGTACAATTGGCCTGTTTTTACTGTATCCTTGAAGCGCAATCGTTTGTTTTATCAGAGGAAAAGAGAGCATGACACTGCGTAAAGATTTTCCCTATTTTCTGCTTGCAGCGGCGCTGACGGCGCTGGCCGCGACGGCGGTGGCCGACCCGGGCGAGTCGATCGGCACCTACGCCTTGCTGGGCCTGATGGGGGTGGCGTTGGTGATGGCGATCATCATCAATCCGAGCCTGGGCGCCTACGTGTTGATCGGGGCGGTCTTCTCCAACGTCTCGCGCCAGTTGTCGGATCAGGGGTTGCCGGGCGTGATCAAGCCGCTGGTGGGGGTGGTGTTCATAGCGATCCTGGTCAGAAACTTCTACGTCGGCGGGATCCCATTCAACCGCCCACGCACCTCGCGGGTCGAATTTTTCCTGATCGCCTACCTGCTGGTCGTGGCGGCCTCCTTCCTGGTGGCATCCGACCGTGACCTGGCCCTTGAGCGGATCACCGACCTGGGGAAAGACATCATCATCATCTACTGTATCGTCTTCTCTTTACGCAGTCTGAAGGATTGGGAAACGGCCATCTATCTGATCGTCCTGGTCACGGTTGCACTGAGCCTGTTGGGACTCTTCCAGGTGGCGACGGGCAACTACTCACAGACCTTTTTCGGCTTCGCCCGCATTGGCTCGGAGAACCGCCTGGGAGGACCCATCAACGAACCCAACATGTGGGGACAGGTGCTGGTGGGAGTCATCCCATTCGCGATCTTCGGATTCATGCGCGAGACGTCCACCCGCAAGTGGGTCTACGCAATTAGCCTGGTCATCCTGCTGGCGGAATTGCTGAACACGTACAGTCGCGGCGCATACCTGGCCTTGTTGTTCGGCCTTGTCCTGATCGCCTTCTTCTTTACGAGGTTCAACCCCATCCTGATCTTCTCCGGGGTGGCGGCTATTGTGCTGTTGCTGCCCATTCTGCCGCCGCAATATCTGGCCCGCCTCGAGACGATCTCCTTCCTGGCGCCCAACACCCAGAACGGCGTGTATCAGGAATCCTCCTTCCGTGGACGGGCCAGCGAGATGCAGACGGGCTTGCTGATGTTTGCGACGCATCCCATTTTGGGCGTGGGGGCCGCCAATTACCCGGTGAATTACCAGCAGTACACCCAGTTGATCGGCATGGAAGTCCGCTCGGAGGACCGCGAGGCTCATTCCCTCTACATCGAAACGCTGGCCGAGACAGGCCTCTTTGGGATCGTGACCTTCCTGGGGATCCTCATTACCCTTTTCCAGGCGCTGGCGCGCACAAAGGTGGACGTCATGAACTCAGTGGCGCATCAGAAATGGGTCTCGCATATTTCCGCCTTGCAGGTGTCCTTTCTGAGCTACCTGTTCGCCGCCATCTTCCTGCACGGCGCATACATCCGCTTCCTCTGGATGTTCCTGGCGATGGCGATGACCCTGATCACCCTGCTGCACGAGGACCTGAACGATCCCTACAAAACAACGACTTCGAACCGGGTGACCATTTGAGCGATCTTCAATCCACCCCGACCGCGGAAGGCGAGGGTCTGACCCGCAAAGCCGGCCGCGGTATTTTTTGGAATTTCCTGACCTACGGCCTGGGCAAGGGCGGGGTGCTGATCACCACCTCGATCCTGGCCCGCCTGCTGGACCGCGGCGACTTCGGTCTGGTGTCTATCGCTGTCATTGCCGTCAATTTCCTGTCGGTGTTGAAGGATTTGGGTCTGGGCGTGGCTTTGGTCCAGCGCAGAGATGACGTGGAGGAGGGGGCCAATACCGTCTTCACCATCAACCTCCTGCTCGGCGTGACCCTGAGCACGGCGGCCTTCTTCCTGGCCCCGTGGATGGCGGCTTACTTCAATGAGCCCATGGTGACCCCCGTCCTGCGCTGGCTGGGGCTGTCCTTCGTGATCAACGCGCTGGGAGCGGTGCACAGCGTTCTGCTGGTGCGTGAACTTGATTACCGCCGCAAGATCGTCCCAGACCTCGGCAATACCATTGTCAAGGGAGTTGTTTCCATCGGGTTGGCCTTTGCGGGGTACGGGGTGTGGGCGCTGGTCTTCGGTCAACTGTTGGGCTCCCTGGCCTCGGTCATCCTCTTGTGGATCGTGCTGCCGTGGCGTCCGCGCCTGTCGATCAACCGTTCCATCGCAGGTTCGCTCATCCGCTTTGGGGCATCCATCATCCTCGGTGACGCGCTGAGCGCCTTCATCGATAACACCGCCTCGACCATTGTCGGGCGTGTGTTCGGCGCGGACAAGTTGAGCATCTACACGCTGGCCTATCGTCTGCCCGAAGTGACCTTGATCGGCAACCTGTGGGTGATGAGCGGTGTAACGTATCCCGCCTTTTCTTCGATCCAGCACAAACCCGAGGAGATGCGGCGCGGCTCCCTGCTGGCGATCCGCGTCGTCCAACTGCTGGCGGCGCCCATTTCGGTGGGGCTGCTGCTCGCGGCGGACCCCATCGTGCGGGTGGTCTTCGGCGAGAAGTGGGTGGACGTCATCCCGCTGTTGCGCGTGCTGGCGATCTACGCCTGGGTGTATTCCATCGGCTATCACGTCGGCGACATCTACAAGGCCATCGGTCGTCCCTACATCCTGCTGATCCTCGACGTGCTGACCCTGGTGGTGCTGGTTCCGTCCATGCTGCTCGGCTCCAAAATCGGGTTGACGGGCGTCGCCCTGGCTCTGCTGTTCACCACGGTCGTTGAGCGCGTGGTCGGCCTGACCATTGCCTCGCGTTTCGTGAAGATCACCTTCCTGGAGATCCTGGGAGAACTCAAGCCTGCCTTGTTGGGCGTGGCTGTGATGGCGCCTGTTGTATTGGCCGTCCTGTACCTTACCCGTGACTTCAACGTATTCCTGCAATTGGCGCTGGTCATCCTCGCTGGTGGTCTGGCCTATGTGGCCGTGTTGTGGCAGGTGGAGCGCGAGAACCTGATGCGCGTCTTGACGATGTTCACCTCACGGAACAAGTGACCCATGAGCGTGGCGAGATCTTCCAATATCATTTACATGATCGACGGGCTGGGATTGGGCGGCGCGGAACGGTTGATGATTCCGCTGCTGGCCAACCTGGACCGTGAAGCTTTCTCGCCGCGTGTGTGTGTCTTCCAAGTGCGTGACGGCAACCCGATCGCCGAGGACCTCAAGTCTCTCGGCATCCCCGTGGACCTGTTGCCCATTCCGTACCTGCGCGATCTCTCGGCCCTGCCGCGCCTGTGGCGTTACCTGCGCGATACTCAGGCGGACCTGGTGCACACTCAGTTGGAGTTCGCCAACATTCTCGGCAACCTGGCCGCCAAGGGAGCGCGCCTGCCCAGTGTGTGTACCGTCCACACCATCCCGTCGCAGGAGGACATGAAGACCAAGACCCGCCTGCACCAGGATGTGGAATTCTTCTGCCTGCGGAACTTCTGCGACACGGTCATCTCTGTCTCTGAAGAAGCCGACCGCTTCCACAAGCAGGTGGGACGCCTCTCCTCCCGCAAGACGACCACCCTCTACAACGGCATCGACCTGGCCCGCTTCACCGCTGACTCCCAGCGCGCGGACCCTCAGGCGGTCCGCCGTGAGTTTGGGATTCCCGCTGCTGCGCCGTTGCTTATCACGGTGGCCGTCCTGCGCGAGTTGAAGGGCATCCAGTTCATGATCCAGGCCATGCCCGCCATCCTGGCGGAGCAACCCGAGGCGCGCTACCTCATCGTCGGCAGCGGCGACCATCGTGCTCAATTGGTCGAAGAAGCGCGCAGACTGGGCTTGGAGAACCGCGTGATCTTTGCGGGCGCGCGCAAGGACATCCCTGCGCTGATGTCCGCCGCGGATGTGTTCGTCCTGCCCACGCTGACGGAGGCCCTGCCGACCGTCCTGGCGGAGGCCATGGCGGCGCGCCTGCCCATCGTGGCCAGCCGCGTGGGCGGCGTCCCTGAGATGGTGGTGGATGGGGTGAATGGTCGGCTGCTGGAGCCAGGCGATCCCCGTCGGTTGGCGGAAACCTGCCTCGAATTGCTGGCCAGGCCCGAGGTCCGCGCGGAGATGGGCGGGCGGGGCCGAGCCATCGTCGAGCAGAAATTCGATGTCCGCGTCCAGGCGGAGCACTTGCGCGCGCTGTATCAGCGCCTGATGGAAGCCTATGGAAAACGATAAACTCCAAATCTGCGTGATCGAGTCGGCCAACGGCGGCGGCCTGATCCATTTTGCCTACCAGTTGTGCACGGCGCTGGCGAATGAAGGCGCTGACGTGACCCTGATCGTCGGCACGGAGTACGAACTGGATTCCCTGCCACATAACTTCAAGGTTTTGAAGATGCTGCGGCTGTGGAAGAGTTTCGAGAGCCGCAGCGAGGAGGACCTCTCCAACCGCTTCCGTCTGATACAGAAGAAGGTGTATTGGATGGCACGCCGCGTGGTGCGGGGCGTGCGATTTGTGGCGACCTGGGTCAATCTGGTGCGCTATCTGGTGCGGACGCGCCCGCATCTCATCCAGTTCTCGCGCTTCGATCACGCCGTGGAGGCTTTCTTCATCACGTACCTCAAGGCGCG
>CAZGFR010000030.1:24932-34463 GCA_964524485.1 uncultured Anaerolineaceae bacterium
GATCTGGTGGAGGCCTTTGCCCTGGCGTTGTCTTCGTGCGATGCGAAGCTGGTCATTGCGGGGTACCCGACCAAGCAGTTGAACTTACTCAGGATCCACGAGCGGATCGCGGAACTAGGCCTGGGCGACCGCATCCTCCTCGACCTGCGCTACATCCCCGTGGACGAGGTCGGCTCGCTGATGGACCTGGCGACCGTGGTGGTGTACCCTTACCTTTCCAGCACCCAGAGCGGATCGCTGCAGGTGGCGTACACCTTCAGCAAGCCTGTCATCGTCACGGAAGTTGGCGGCCTGCCCGAGGTGGTGGTGGACGGCAAGAGCGGATTCCTGGTTCCGTCACATTCGCCGTCCCTGCTGGCGGAGAAGATCGTCACGTTGGTCAACGATCCCGGGCGGGCGCGGACGATGGGCCAGTATGCCCGTCAACTGGCCAGCACGCGCTTCGCATGGGACACCGTCGCCAAAGAAATGATGGACGTGTATCGCGAACTGTAAACCCGAACAAAAAATCCCGCCGATAATCGGCGGGATTTTTCTTTTGTTGGGCTCAGCGTCTCAGGCGGTTGATGGGGGAGATCAACGCGCAGAACTCGGGCATCGTATGGGCATGCGAGATGAAACTCCTGCGGATGGTGTAAGGCGACTGGCGCACCTCGCGCAGGCTGGCCGGTCCGTTGAGCAGGGTGTAGGCGGTAATGCAGCCTGCCTCTTTCGTGATCTGGATGACGGTCTCGTTGAAGTCGGCGCTCATACCGTTTGGATAAGCAAAGCTGGTGACAGGCTTTCCCAATTCGGCGGAGATCTTCGCGATCGAGCCTTCGATCTCGGCCCGCGCCCGCTCGGGCGGGATGCGGGTGAGGATGGGATGGTTGACGGTGTGCCCGCCAAACTCGATACCGTTGGCGTTCATCTCGCGCACCTGGTCCCAGCTCATCATCAGGGATTTGAAGAAGTCCCGCGGCACGGCCACTCCCAGCGCCTCGGGCAGTTTCCGCACCCAGGCCTGCTTCTCGTCTTCGGTCAACCGCTTGAGGGACTCGATCCAGGCGTGGGAGACGCGCTGCCTGCCTGCCTCATCCTGCCAGGACTGCTGGGTCCCGTCGGGGAAGGCGATGCGGTCCTGCTGGGTGTGGGAGAAACAATAGGCCGTCAGGTCCCAGAAGAAGGGCCTGTCAGCCTCGATGTGCCCCGCGGTGAGGAAGATGACCGCCGAAAACCCGTACTTGCGCAGGACGGGATAGGCATTGACGTAGTTGTCGAGATAGCCGTCGTCGAAGGTGATCAGCGCGGCGTGGGGCGGGAGCGGTTTTCCCTCCAGCAGCCAGGCATGCACGTCCTGCACAGAGACCACCTTGAACCAGCGCGCAAGGTATTCCATCTGGCGGTCGAAATCGGCCGCCGACGCGCTGACGTTGGGCTGGAAGGTGTCCGCGTCCAGGTCGGCGATGCGGTGATAGTTGAGCACGGTCAAGGATTTTGCCCAGAGCGGGCGTCCCAACCGAATCAGCCCCGAGTTGAATCCGAAATTGAGCAGGGCCCTGACCAGGGTGGAGCGCTTGGACCGTTTGGGTGGCGACGATAAATACATGAAATATCCTTTTAGCGCTTGCGGGATTGATGAAACATAAATGCCTTGCGGTAGGCGTCCATGGTCTTTTGGAATTGCGCTTCCAGGCTAAACTCGGCCTGAATGCGCTGGACGGCATTGCGGGCCAGTTGGCTGGCGAAGTCGGGATGGCCGATCAGCTCCATCAGCGCGGAGGCCAGGGCCAGCGGGTTCTCGGCGGGGACCAGCAGCGCCTCCTGGCGGTCGCGCACCAGCTCGGGCATCCCGCCCACGTTCGAGGCCACGATGGGGCGTCCCAGCGCGCCCGCCTCCAACAGGGCGATGGGTGTGCCTTCGTAGCGGGACGGCATGGCGAACAGGTCGCTGGATTTGAGGATGGACAGCACTTGTTCGCGGTTCTGATGTCCCGCGAGGGTAACCCGTTGAGACAGGCCCAGGCTTTGGATCTGACCTTCCAACGCCGCGCGCGCCTCCCCGTCCCCGACCAGGAGCAGGTGCAGGTGCGGAACATCCGCTTCGAGCAATTTGACGGCGTCGATCAACACGTCGTAGCCCTTGATGGGCACCAGCCTGCCGACCGCCGTGCAGACGACCGCATCCGCTGGGAGGGAGAAGACGCTGCGCAGCCAGTCCCTGCCGCCTGGGATGTCTTCCGCGCGGATGGAGACGGCGTTGTAGATCAACTGGATGTAGTCCGCGGGAAGCCCCGCGCGCAGCAACGCCTGACGGTCCCGTTCGGAGACCGTGATGTACAGGTTCAAGGCGTGGTTGGTAGCCAGTTCGAGGGCGGTGTACATCCGCCCTTTGAGCGAGGCGCGGCCGTGTTCGCTGGCGTACCAACTGTTGATGGTCGAGACGAAAGCCACGTCTGTGAAGAGCGCCGCGGCGCTGGCCCAAAACTTGGACTGGATGTTCTGCGTGTCCAGCAGTTGATAGCCCTCCGAGCGGATCAGGCGCACCAGGTTTTGGAGGATGCGCAGGTCCGTCTTGCCTTGCCCGACGATGCGCTGGGGGATGCCCAGGCGTTCGGCCTCGCGGCTGATGGCGCTGCCCGCCAGGGCGGCCAGGGTCAGGCGATCCGCTTCGCCGCGTTGGAGGATCGAGAGGATGCGGGAGGTGGATCCGCCGTACTTCATGGACAGGTCCACGACCAGCGTCTTGGGCGGGTTGGGCATCGGGTCTGCGCTCACGGCTTATCTCCGCTCGATGCGCGTCCACAGGTGGCCGGGCTGTTTCTTCAGGAATTGGAAGAAACCTTGCAGGGCCGCCAGGTTGCTGTTGGTGAGGAAGGTGGGCAGATAGAATAACAGACGCAGTTTGCTCTTGCCTTGCTTTTGCTGGATGAAATTCCCCGCCAGCGCCATCAAATAGAACAGGACCTGCAGGGCGAGCAGGATCCATCCCAGGGGGGCGGTCAGGAAGAACCCATTTGCAGGCCGCGGATAGGGAAGCACTACTGCCAGGAAGTTTGTCAGCAGGGCCGCGATCATGAAGAACGGCACGAGCGGGCGCATGAATTTGTGGGAGAAGATCTGCCAGACCAGCAGGGGTTGGTTGAAGGGCAGCACCTGGCGCAACATGGCGATGGCCTGATAGCGCCCCGCGTTGATGCGCCTGCGGCGGATGACCTCGTCCCTGGCGCTGGGCGAGACCCGCTCGCTGGACCTGGCCCTGGGCTCGTACACCAGTCGATAGCCCTGGCGCACGACCTGCATGGCCGTGAAGAAATCGTCGTTGATGATGTTATCGGGAGGGCGGATATAGGCCGCCTTGCGGATGGCGAGGATCTCGCCCGTCACGCTGGTGCAGGACCCCAGGCGGGATTCCTGTTTCTTGATGAAGGACTCGTACTTCCAGTATAAACCCTCCGACTCCCCGAGGTCTCCGTCGCCTTTGAGGATGACCTTGGCTCCCGTCACCGCGCCCACGGCGGGGTCATAAAAGGGCAGGGCCAGTTTCAGCAGCGTGTCGGGCTGATAGAAGTTATTCGCGTCCGAGAAGACGATGATCTCGCCGCGCACCTGCTGCATGGCGCGGTTGATGGCGGCCATCTTTCCGCGCCGCTCCGGCTGGTGGAGCAGCTCCACGCCCTGGTCCACGAACTTCTGCACCAGATCGGGGGTGCCGTCATCGGAGCCGTCCGTCACGACCAATATCTGCAGTTTCTCGCGCGGATAGTCGCTGGCCAGGCTGTTTCTGACCTTTTCCTCGATCACGGACCTCTCGTTATAGGCTGCGATCAGCAGAGTGAGGGCGGGCAGGGAGGTCTCTTCCGCGGCCTTGTCCGCTTTCCTCTTCCTGGACGGGAGCAGGGCGATAAGCAGGGGGTACCCAAAATACGTGTACGCGATGAGCAGAAGACTGGCCCAGAAGAGGAGGGAGATGAGGTAGGTCGGAATCAGCTGCATGTCGATTTCCAATTTGAATTAATTTTCGATGAAAAAACGGACTTAAACAATACCCATTTGGGGGATGTCCAAATGCCGCACCGTCCCTTAATATGCTCGTGAAGTAAAGAGACCCGCCGTCTGTTTCATTTTACGGATAAAAAATGATAAAATAATCAGATGGCATTTGCCCGATTATAGCATCCCAATCCCGGTTTCCGCGCGGGAATTGGGTTCCTGTTTTCGGGTATGCATGGAGAGAGACGGGCCGCAGGTCTGGCCTGTAGGTGCATCGAGAGTAGATTTGATCTGTTCGACCAATTTCAGAGGAGAGACAGTTTATGGAGATTCGTTTTTTCTTCAAGGTCATCCAGCGCGGATGGTGGATGATCCTCGTTTCGGCTTTACTGGCGGTCAACTTTTCGTTGATTTATTCTTATTACATTGCCAAGCCGGAGTATGAAGCGGTGGCGCGCTTCATCGTCAGCCCCAACCTGCAGAACACCGACAGCCGCGACATGGTCAACAGCCTGGAGGCGTTGGACAAACGGTCCATCATCGCGACCTACGCCGAGGTGCTGAACAGTTACCAGATCACCGAGGAAGCGCTGAAGATGCTCCGCAAGAACCCGGCGGAATTTGTCGACTACACCACCTCGGCCACGGTGCTGCCAGACGCGAACATCATCCGCTACAGCGTGCAGGGACCCGACCCCGAGGTCGCGGCCATGCTGGCGAATAACATCGGGCAATACGCCATCGACTACGTCCGCAAGTTGTACATCGTCTATAACATCGACTTCCTCGACAAGGCCACGCCGTCCGAGGAGCCCTACAAGCCGCGCCCCGTGCAGGACGCGCTTTTGGCTTTGCTGGTGGGCATCGTGATCGGCATGGGCCTGGCCATCTTCCGCGACCAGCTCTCCGGGACGCTGGCGCGCGTCGGCCAGCGCAACATCGTGGATTACGAGTCGAATGCGCTCACACGGGTGCAGTTCGAACGCCGCATGCGCGAGGAGATCTCGAAGCAGCCCGATGTGGTCATCACGCTCGGCATCATCTACCTCAACGGCATCCAGGAGATCTACGACTCCCTGCCCCAGATGTACGTGAACCAGATCCTGCGCAAGGTGACCGAGACGCTCAAGTATCAACTGCGCGGCAACGACCTGGTCGGGCGCTGGTCGAAACTGCAATTCTCCGTGCTGCTGTTGTCCACGGACGGCGCGGCGGCCCTGAGCCGCCTGGAGCGCATCCGCGAGATCCTCGACCAGCCGATGACCCTCGAAGGCGCCGAGGAACTCAACATCCACCTCGACCCGCGCATCGGCTTCGCCGACCGCCAGGGCGGGGAGGCGGTCTCCGTGACCACGGGCCAGGCCGAAAATGCGTTGGACGTCTCGATGGCCTCGGACATCAAGGTCAACATGTACAAGGTCCGCCCGTTCGGATAAATCACAAGACGCGTTTAGTGGATAATGGAGTTTGTTCATGAGAAGTAAAATCCTCGTTCTTACCCTGCTGGCGGCGATGCTGCTGGTCTCCCCGTTCCAGGCCATGGCCCAGGCCCAGACCCCGCCAGGGGTCCAGGTGACCGCCGATCGGGTGACGTTTTCCTTCGCGGACCTGCGTTCCACCGATATCAGCCTGCTGAGCCCGCTGTCCATCAGCCGCCTGCTGTTCAGTTTCCCCTCGAACTGGCAGTTGACGGGGGGCGCCTTCGAGCTTCAGTATGACGTCCTGCTCACGGGCTCGGACATTGCGCGCATCCAGAACGGCGGCGGCGTGTTCGGGGGCAACCTGTTCGTCAAGTTGAACAACGTGATCGTGGCCACCATCCCGATCAACGCCAGCGGCAGCTACGTGCAGAAGATCACGCTGCCCGCCCAGGCCATGACCCCCACCCGCGAGGACGGCCGCCACATGGTGACCTTTACCTTCGACTCGCAGGTGAGCTGCGTGTACGACATCAGCGCCATCGTGACCCTCAAGAGCGCCTCGTTCTTCGACCTGGGCTACAGCTCCACCAGCCCGTCGCTGAACCTGGCCCGCCTGCCCGCGCCCTTCTTCCTCGAGAACTCGCTGGTGCCCGACGGCGCGCGCGTGGTCGTCCCCGACCAGCCCGATGCCGCCGAACTGCAGGCGGCCATGAATGTGATGTCGGGCTTCGGCGCGATGATCGCCAACACCTACGACCTGAAACTGGTCAGCCTGGGCAGCCTGAGCGAAGCCGACCGCGCCAACTTTCACCTGATCTTCGTCGGCCGCCCCGAGCAGTTCACGCTGCTCAACGACGTGGCCTTCAAGCTGCCCGTCAAGGACGGCAAGTTCGTGGACCTGCCCGAGAAATCCGCCGAGGACGGCATCCTCGAAATGGCGCTTTCCCCGTGGAATGCGAACAAAGCCATCCTGCTGGTGAGCGGGACCAACACCCAGGCCGTGCTCAAGGCGGCCTACGCCTTCAGTTCCGCGCGCGTGCTGGTCTTCGAGGACCCCGTGCTCTCGTACGTGTCCAACGTGCAGCTGCTCACGCAGGACCTGCCCGCCGTGGAGGACTTCACCCTGGCGGACCTGGGCTACACCACCGCCAACGACGGCCTGTTGAGCGGCGTGGGCGTGAACTCGCGCGAGTTCACCTTCTTCGCCGCCAAGAACCAGGTCAGCAGCCGCGAGGGCTACATCGACCTGATCTACTACCACTCGGGCATGTTCGACTACGGCACCTCGTCCTTCTCGCTGTACCTGAACGGGGAGGTCTTCTCGACCATCGTCTTCACCAAAGACTCGGAGCAGGTCACCGACCTGCGCGTGCGCATTCCCCCGGGCCTGCTGCGCTACGGCGAGAACCGCCTGGAAGTGCGCGCCAACATGCTGCAGCTGCCCTCCTGCGACCAGAACCTGTCGTTCGATCCCTGGCTGACCGTCTCGGACCGCACCAGCATCCACCTGCCGGTCTCGGAAGGGGTGGACGTCACCACCCAGGCCCTGCGCGACCTGAAGTATTACCCCGGCCTGTTCTCCACCAGCAGCGACCTGGGCGACGTGGCCCTGGTGGTCCCCTCGAACAACCCCGATAAGTGGACCCTGGCGGGGACCCTGGCCTACAACCTCGGCGAGACGGTCCAGCCGGTGCTTTCGAACCTGACCGTGGCCTTCGGCGAGGACGTGCCCGAAGCCATCCGCAATTCCTACTCGATGATCGTGGTGGGCAAGGCTTCCGAACTGCCCTTCCTCTCCGCCCTCAACGACCAGCTGCCCGCGCCCTTCGACCCCGCCACCAACACGGCCAGCGAGCGCCAACTGCAGATCTCCTATCGCATCCCGCCGGGCCAGAACGTGGGCTACCTCGAACTGCTGCCCTCGCCCTACAACACCGGGAAGACCATCCTGGTGGTGTCTGGGAACACCGACACGGGCACGGCCATCGCCGCCAATGCGCTGCTGCAAGGCACGCTGAAGGATCAACTGGCGGGCGTGTTCGCCGTGACCAACGGCTCGCAGGTGGCCAGCGGCAGCGGCCTCTCCCCGTTCTCGATCGTGGGACAGGTGGTGCCAGGCTCCGAGCAGGTGGTGAACCCGCTGCCGGCGGAGACTCCTTCGCTGCTCACGCCGCCCGCCTGGCTGGTCCCGTTCATGATCGCCACGGGTGTGATCATCCTGCTGGTCATCGTGTTCGTGCTCATCCGCGCCATGGAGAAGAACCGCATCCGCCGCCTGACGGGTCGACAGTCCGCGGCCGATGAGGAGGAAGGCGAAGACGAGGAGCAGGACCAGGATCAGGATAAGAAAAGCTAGACGGTCCCTCTGGAAATGAGAGCGCCTCCGCTACATGGCGGAGGCGCTTTTTTGCAGGGTCAGCGGACCTTCTCGCGGGCGGCCCGCTCCAGGATGCGGAAGGCGTAGGCCAGCACCGCGGCGGGATCTTCGAGCGGCTGGCCGTTTTCCAGCCGCTCCAGCATCGCCAGCAGGGACCCGCGCACCCCGCTGGCGCGATGCGCCCAATGCGAATCGACCGAGATGCGTTCCAGGCGGTCGAGCAGCAGGCGCAGCAGGGCGGGGGTGATGTGCATGACGCGGATTGTATCGTAAAATACCCAAACGAAAGACCCTGGCCTCGACACACCTCGATTGGAGAATGGAATGAAAATCCGCGTTTTGATCGTGTCCCTGTTCATGCTCTCGATCTCGGCCTGCGCGCCCAAGCCCACCCCGCTCCCTGAGCCGACGGTCGACATGATCGGGACGCTGGCCGTCCAGATGGCGGCGGTGATGATGACCCAGACGGCCGCCGCGTATTCGCCCACCCCGCCGCCGACGGAGACCTTCACGCCCACCCCCGACGTGACGCTCACCCCCACCAAGGACGCCAGCAAGAAGATCATCACGGTGGTCAACTACACGGGCTGTTACCGCGGACCAGGCCCCAACTACCCCCTGCAGAGCTACATCAACGTGCCCAAGAAAGTGGAACTGCTGGGCATCGGCAGCGCGCCAGGCTGGTACGTGATCAACGGACCCTACTTCTACACGCCCTGCTGGGTGGCCGCCGCGGACGTCCAGATCGACCCCGACCTGGACCTGGCGCGCTTCCCCGTGATGACGCCTGGGCCGTAGGGGCGGCGGACAATCGAGTTATGCCCTGTCGTTGCTAACAAAGCTGTAAATCATAAATTCCTTGCGGGAACCGCGAGGATTGGGGACAATCAGGGCAGGAGCCCGCCTGGGCCAGGCGGACGAGGATGGAATGGCCCCCACTGTGTGAAGAGTTCCCAGACTGCGCATAGGCACAAGGTCGATCCCACGCCAGGAGATCGGAGGCGGGTGGATGGAAGATGGATAAGGGAGAGACGAAGGATGAGCGAAGGATGGACGAAGGATGAACGAAGGATGAGCCTGGTCGCTTCTGCGCCGCCCCGCGCGGGGGCAGGCCCAGGGCAGGCGGGTCGGCTCTTGCGGGAGAAACAGGCCTCTGGTTCGGGACCATTCAACAGTCCCAAGGAGTGACAGGATGGCAAAGGTACGCTCGAATATCATCATCGACGGCATCGGGGGGATGTTGGGCAATCAACTGGTCTTCAAACGCGACAAGGCGGGCCGCACCATCCTGAGCGTCAAGCCGACCTTCAGCGAGAATCGCGTCTTCAGCGCGGCGCAGCGGGCCCAGCAGGAGGCGTTCCGCGAGGCGCAGTTGTACGCCAAGACGGCCAAGTCGGACCCTGTGTATGCGCGCAAGGCCGCAGGCACCGCGCGGAGCGCCTACAATGTGGCCATCGCCGACTGGTTCCACCCGCCCGAGATCCTGGAGATCGACCGCTCGGGCTGGCAGGGCGGAGCGGGCCAGAAAATCCGCGTGAAGGCGCAGGACGATGTATTGGTGACGCAGGTGACGGTGACGATCACGGCCGCCGACGGCGCGCTGCTGGAGAGCGGGAATGCCGTGCAATCTGAGGGCCTGTGGTGGGAGTACACCTCCCGCGCGGCGGCGGAAGCGGACGCCACGCTGACCGTCTCGGCGCGCGACCTGCCTGGGCATGTGGTGAAGAGGACGGGGTAATATGCCCCTCCCCTGACCCCTCC
>CAZGFR010000031.1:0-30621 GCA_964524485.1 uncultured Anaerolineaceae bacterium
GGGTACAGCACCGTCTTCGGCGCCTTCTCCTCGTCCGCGATGAAGTCACGCAGCTCTTCTGTGGGGATGTTGGCGCGCGTGTCCGCGTGGTTGTGGGCGTTGATGGGGGTGGGGAGAGAGGGGGTGGCGGGTTTCTTTTTAGGGGGCATGAAACTATTTCCTCTTGATTTCTTTTGTTTCCCAAAAGTTCAAACAATAAGGATGACCGTTATTGCGATGAAACTGCGGCGTCAAGTCATAAAAGAAATCCTGTTTGAGATTGGCGGCATGCATGATGGGGGCTTGGTAACGCACGCGTACGCGCATCAGGAATTTTACCGGTTTTTTGAATGCCACTTCCTCTGGTGTGCTCGGATTGTTTTCGGGGTACACGAATTGAGGAAAAGATTGTAGCAGGAAATTTTCCAGCCCTTCTGCATAGTGGCCCTGAGAGAGTGACCCGGTGGATTTCATCATGTCGGGTGGAATTTCTTTTATCTTCTGTTCGAAGAACGGATACCACCGAATTGTCCAGAGGCCCCACCGCCAGATTGGATGGGAAAGGCAGGCCTCCAGGCGCACGTTGGTGGCGGTGCGATCGGGGCTTTGATTTCTAAGTTTGAAGGATAGGCAGGTTTTTAATCCACTTTTACCACAGCCCTGCTCCTGCACGTGAAGATTAAAGTGGGGGTGGAAATCGGCTTCAAATTGCTTTCTTGTTAAAGCAATACTTTGATTTGTATAGACCAGGCTGGCGACCGTGCCAAGGATTGAAATTACTATGGCTATGGCGCTCAAGGTGTCGCTATCAATTCCAAACACTTTACATCTCCTTGTCTGTTCCGTCGAAGTCAGGCTTGAAGATTGTTACCCATCGTCGTCTTGAACAACGGATTCGATCCAGGCACCACCTAAAAGTCTTTTGTTATCCGCCTCCACTCTGAGGGCAAGCGATTTGAACTGCTGGATCAATTCGTTATATTCGTACGAATCCCGTCCCACCGAGCGCAGAATGCGGATTGCCGGCTGATAGATCGCCTGGATAATATCCAGCGAAATGAGGTGGCGTCCAAATGCATCCATATAGGCATCTTCAGGTTGTTTCTCCAGGAACCGCTGCACCTCCGCAACATCAGTGCGACGGATCTCATCTAGGAATAGGCGGATGAGGCGGAACTTATCGATCAAATATCCGTAGCTGATTGATTTCGGAAAGTGATCGCCATCCACGTAGGTATCCAGCATTACTTCCTGGAGATAATCGATATTGTGAACCAGATCGTTGATATATCCCTTGCCAATATCGGTGAGTTGAACCCGGTCACCGTTATACTTTCGAAGTGCGGCATCTTCGTAATGGTCAAAGCCGTTCGAACGCAGGAGTTGATTCCAGATCTGCATCATATCGTTCATGGCATCCAGGACGATATTTTCATCATAGCCAAAGGATGCCATGGCGTTAACGATCTCACTAATCCTGCGTTGACCCTGTTCCGTGCGGCCCAGATAGGAAAGGATGCGGGATTTAACCAATAACTCGCCAGTCTCGCGGGTCGAAACACGGAAAAGATGCTCGATGCCCTTGTTCGGTTGCCAGTGGAGTTGCGGATCATCTCCTCGAATACAGATTCTGATCAGGTCACGGGCGTGCAAGGACTCATCGTTCATTTCCGCAATGCTGGCGCTGAAAATATTTTGAGCGATCAGAAAGGCAGAACGGACACTGATTCCACAGGCGTCATTAATGAATTTTGCAAACGACTGATTATGATCGACTCGAAGGGTTTGGTTGATACGGCGGGCATACTTCTTGACGATCTCAAATTGCTCAGGGGTCAGTCCGCCTTTTGGTTCAAAAAATTGTTCCGGGTTGTCACAGAATTCCTGTAATCGCACCATGACGATATCCGCAGGCTTATTTCCGCGGTGCGGTTCCCTATCGATAATGCCGGTCCCCATACCAAGCCTGTCAAACGCTTCTGGGCGAATCAATAACAGGAAGGTTGGACCTTCACGCTGCGTATGAGTATGCACGATCTCAACCACCTTGCGTTGTACAACAGGGTAAACAATATCAAGATTATCCAGGATAACAAGAGCGCAACCACGATTACCGCAATAATACGTATTGTTGACGAAATTCCAAAGCCTAAGCAAGTAATCCAGGTGCAAACCTTTATCTTTTTTGACGATAGCAAATACTGCCTTACGCCTGTTGATCTCGTTACTCGTAATCTCCATTTCAGAAACGTTTCCGGGGATCTGGCTTTGAATCTTACGGAAAGAGGCAGACGAACTCTGATGATTATTCAGGCGGTCCAGTTCATGGACCCAAAACTTTGAAAACTCATCAACTTCCGACAACGGCGAATCATGATTTATGCGCGAAAGCAATTCATCGCAGAGAATTTCATAAAGCTGACTGGTCAGTTCCTTGCCGGTCAGGTCATTTAATGTAGTGTGTTCATTGAAATCGATCTGCGCGATCAAGCGTTGACGGGGTGGTTGACAGTTCCCACAGTGCCGACGGTTCTTTACAAGATGCAGGCTCACATAATTCTTTGTCGTTGTTTTCCCCGAACCCATCGGACCAACAATAACGATGACCGGCCTTTGTGGATGCAATAACTTATCGATAAGGAGAACTTCGTATTCTCCTAATTCTTTCGTGCCCTGCGGCATCTCCTCCAGAAATGGTGGATTAGGCGCGATAGGCTGGCTTTGAATATAGTACCCCGCCACCTTTGTGTGGTCAGGGACCGGATTGAACACTTTTTGCGCCAGATATTGCGCTGTTAAATATGGCTTTGCAACAATAGAAGGACGTTGCACATTTTCGATCCGATTTCCCAGCCGGGTAATATTCATCGTTCGGTTTCCTTTCAAACTTTCCCATCAACTGCTGAACATCAGTGAAACTCCATCCATGTTCATTCCGTTCAAGTGTTTGCGAATAGTATTCTTCGCGTCCCACGGATCGACGATCTCCAAAAAGGCCCAGCGTCCAAATCCGCCGTGATCGTTGGCGGCGGCTGAAGTATTCTTTGTCTGCATGGCTACAACCACCTTTCGCCAATCCCTTTGGCTTCCTGTATGAAATACTCTTTTACAGCCTGCCACGAAACAGGTTGAAGCAAAACAGGATCAACATCCGCCTCGGCATTTTCGAAATACACCAGACGCTTCACGCTTTGCGTTTCAAAGTCGCGGACGTTGGCATATTTCTGCGGCGCGAGGTCCAATATCTTTTGCAGGGGCATCTTCTGGCAGATAAAATAAAGGTCGTAAAAGTCCTTGCGGGTCGCACGGGAGAACAAGGCGTCCATTTTCATTAGCGCAATATCTTCGATGGAGGCGAGCCTTGCATCTTCCGTTTCCATTAACGGGGCAACCAGCGGAAATCCATACCCATAAAAACCGACCCGCACGTTGTTTGCCAGATAAACCAGATTGCCCCAGGACGAATCTGCAAGCACGGCGTGAAACGGCGCGAGCGCCTCTTCCAGTACATGGCGTATGGTTGGAATGTCTTCTGTGGGAGAGAAAAAATCCAAATCCACTGAACGGCGGTGACCCAATTGCAAGGAAAGCGCCGTCCCGCCTGCCAGGTAAAAGCGCGCGCCAATTTCGGTGTGTGTGAAGCCTTGCAGGACAGGACGCATTTCCCTGGTGGTTGTATTCCAGAATAAAGTTGTCATTCTTTGATTTCCAAAACGATCTGCCAAAAAGCGCGGTGCGGGTTGGGCATTCGTTCTTTTGCGTATTTTTTGAACCACTCGCTAATTTGCAAACGGGTATATTGCGCGAATAGCCAGTGTATCTCGGCGCGGTTTCCAAATTGCAAAGTGCGTTCGATGATCAATGGCGCGGCAGTTTGCGGATCGAGTTTTTCGAACTCATATTCCTGAAAAAACGGGGCAAGCGTAACGGGAATGGTTTGGGACATGGGTTTATTTTATCCGCAGATCACTCTTGGAACATCGGCGCAACGCCATCAACTTTTTCGCCGCGAATGAACTTCCGTATTGTATCCTTCGCGTCCCACGGATCAACGATTTCCAAAAACTTCCATCTTCCAAACCTGCCGTGATTGTTGATGGCAGGAATCCACAAGTTACGCGCCGTTTCCACTTTGGCGGCCTTGTCTTTGCGCGCCTCGCCGCTTACTTCCAGAATGAGATTCAGCAGATCATCCTTTCCATGTCCGTCATCCACGTGCAACAGGTAATCGGGCAGATAGGCTTTTTCCTGTCCGTTGAACGTGTACGGAATGGAGAATCCCAACTGGAAATTCTTGACGTAATGAATCACTTCCTCCATCTCGTCGTCCAAAATCTCGGCCAGTTTCCCCTCCCAGCCGCTGTCCAACACCACATGCGAAACGTGTGATTTGTCCGCCCGCGTGCGATACACGTCGCGCGCCGTGTCGAAGTCCACGTAGCGGGTGGAGCCCAGCGCGTCATACGGGCGCAGGATGGGAAGCAGAGTGCGATTCACTTCCTCGCTCGGAACCACAGCCTGGTAAATTTTCTCAGCGGCATTGTGTGCGAAGGCGGTCACCAACACCATCTGCGGGAAGGCGTTGTCCTTGCAGATCAAATGGGTCTCGCGCCACTCGCGCACCACGCTCAGCAACTGCGGGAAGAGCCACGGCTTGCTCTCGCCGTCCTCTGAAAAATACTTTCCCATCATCAACGACGCCAGATGGAAATCCACCGTGTTCAGGCGCTTGTCCTTCAAGCCGTAAATATCGTGATAACTCGACTCGCCGATGATGGACTGCATCTCGGTGCGCGTGGGAATGTCCGCGGGGGAGATGACCATCTTCGAATCGTTCGTAAACTTCGCGGTCAACTTCTCGCTTTCGAACTGATAGCGATAGCCAATCACGCGGGGGAATTGGATCTCACACGCGAGGCGATCCTCCAGCGCCCGCACGCGCGTCGGCGTCGGCCCTGGCTTCGGGTCCTTCTCCGACCCCGCGCTGGGGATGAACGAAAACGGCACGCCATACACCTCGGCATATTCCGCATCGAACTTGCCCTCCGCGTTGACCGCGTAACTGCGCCGCCTCAAGCCGCGACCGACGACTTGCTCGCACAAAAGTTGGGTCCCAAACGCCCGCACGCCGAGGATGTGCGTCACCGTGTTGGCGTCCCATCCCTCGGTCAGCATGGAGACTGACACTACACAGCGGACGCTCTCGCCCAACTTGCCCGCCTTACCAACCGTGTTCATCACCTCGCGCAGGATGTCCTCGTCGGCAAGGTCTTCCGCATCGCGCCCCGGAAACCGCGCACGATACTCGTTCTTGAACTCTTCGATCTCCACTGCTGCGATCTTTTTGAACTCGTCGGTCATCCCCTCGCCCGATTCCAATTGCTGGCTGTCGATCAAAATTGTGTTCGGGCGGGACAGCCATTGTCCGTTTTCAACGTTGCTGAATAATGGTAGCTTTCCGGGCACAGGGACGGTCTCGCCATGCTTCAGTGATTTCTCCCAACCTGACACGTAATCGAAAACCATCTTGGAAACATTTGTATTGTTGCAAACCACAATAAACACAGGCGGGGTCAGTCCACGCTCGCGGGCTTCCTTATTCTCTTCCCACTGCTTGAACTTCTTTTCGTAGTTGCTATACAGGCTGGTCAGCGCGCCTTCCAATTCAGGCGGGATAACCAAAGCGCCACCCGAAGCATCCTCGGTCTTACGTCCCTTCTTGGGAAGTTGCTCGCGGATTCTCAGCCACAGGTCGCGGTAAGTCGGTTGCTCGCCCACCATCGAGTCGTCGGCCACGGGCACGCGCGGCACTTTCACAATGCCCGATTCGATCGCGTCGATCAGCGAAAAGTCCGAGACCACCCACGGGAACAGTGTCCCTTCGGTATAGCCCGACCCACGCAGGAAAAACGGCGTAGCCGAGAGGTCATAAACCACCTTCACGCCTAATTTGGCTTTAACGGCTTCAATGCCAGAGATCCAAACCCGCGCTTCTTCTTCGCGCTGTTCGGCTTCCTTGCGCTCATCCCCTTTGAGCGCTTCTTCCTCTTCCACGCCCTCTGGTTTGCGGCGGTAGCAATGATGGGCTTCGTCATTGATGACAATGATATTTTTCTTATTGCCCAACTCACGGCACACGCGCCGCACCATCTGATCGGGAGTTTCGGTGAACGGATTGGTCTCGCCGTTTTGTTTGAGCAGTTGCTTGGTCAGTTTTCCCGCGGACACGCGTTCGCGCATTTTGAAGGCATGGAAATTCGTGATGACGAACTTTGCCTTGTCCAGTTCAGGCAGAAGGTCGGATGGAACGATATCGTGCTGTTTGTAATAGTTCTGCGGGTCATTGGGCAGAAGCACACGTAAGCGGTCTCTGATGGTGATGCCCGGCGTGACGATCAGGAACGCGTCGGTAAACCGCGCATCCTGCGAATTGGCGAGTTTATTCAGCGCCTGCCACGCGATCAGCATTGCCATGACCACGGTCTTGCCCGACCCCGTCGCCATCTTGAATGCGATCCGATAGAGCAACGGATTGGATTGTGCATTCTTGTCGCGCAGGAAATTTTCCACCCAGGCTTCGCCGTATTTCGGCGCGACCTCCGTGATCCAGATCGCCGTTTCCAACGCCTCGATCTGGCAGAAGAACAGCCTGCGCTCGCGGCTTTCCCGTTTCCAGTATTCCAATAGACGTGCGGTTGTTTTCGTGATTCCTACATAACCACCCTTGCGCCAAATCGCCACGCGCTCGCGAATGCGATTGATATCCTTGTTTTCCTCTACTCGGTCAGCGGTCCATTCGGTCTCGAATGATAACTGCTTGGGGCTTTTCTTCTTCGCGCGGGGAATCGGCACAAAATACTGGCTGATGCGGCGCTCTTCGACCACTTCATCCGTAATGCCATCTTCCGTAAAGCGGAAGTGCCGCCTCGGCTCTTCGAAAGGAGAATTCAGAACTGGATTTTCGATGACGACTTGTTTCATAGTGGTGAAAGACCCTTAAGACCCGCGCTGACAATGATTTATAGTATAGCATAGGCAGGAAAATTAAGGCAATTTACAAATGTCACAGATTTTGTCTACCCGCAAGTCATTCCCCCGCCCGTTACCGCCCCGTTGGGATCGATCCCAAATTCCCTGCCTGGGAAAACATTTTCCCTACCAGGGAATTTGAAAACGATTGCAGCCAAAGGGAACAAAAAGCGGCGGAGTCTCCTCCGCCGCGGACCCCTGGTTTGCCTCAGGCCGGTCTATAAGCCGCATTCTGTCCAGCGGAATCGCTTCCGCCTGGGCAGTCATCTCTCTGGGCGGCGCGTCGCCGCGCCGCTCGGTGCAGCCTACCCGGAGCTGTGGGGAAACGAGCCGCCTCCCACCCGTCCGCAGACGAGTTCGCTCCTGCTTGGCCTTGCTCCCGGCGGGGGTTGCCTGGCCGCGCACATTACTGCACGCGCCGGTGGTCTCTTACACCACCGTTTCACCATGACCACCCCACCCCTGCCCCCCTCCCTAAAGGGGAGGGGTTGGGGGAGAGGTGGCTGTTTGTTTCTGTGGCCCTGGTCCGACAGGTTCGCGCCTTTCGGCGCTTCCCCGCCCCGGATGTTCTCCGGCGCCGCGCTCTCTGGAGTGCGGACTTTCCTCGACCCCGCCAAGGCGGAGCCGCGACTGCCCGACCAACCTGAAGCGCTTTCATCATACCCGCCCGGGGCGGGAGCGTCAACCTGGTCTTCTCAAGGTAATTTTTTGCCCCAGATTGACACAGATTTTCACCGATCGGTCAAAAAAACGTGCGACTCTGTGAAATCAGCGACTGGCGGTTGGACTTTGAGAAAGCCATAGACTTGCCCAAAGGCGCGTAGGTTCTCGGGGAGACCTTACGGAAACATCAAGGGATTGGGGGAAAAGTCGTTGTGAAAAACGGCAAAATGACATTAAAATAGGGAGGTATTCCCCCATCCTCGAGGAGTCGTCGTGACCCATCTGCCCGGGAAATTCATCATCGGCCTGACCGGCAACATCGCCACCGGCAAAAGCGTGGTGCGCAGGATGCTCGAACATCTGGGCGCCTACACCATCGACGCGGACGCGCTCTCCCACCGCGCCATCTCGAAGGGCGCGCCCGGCTACCAACCCGTGCTGAACGAGTTCGGCAAGTGGCTGCTGGACAAGGAAGGCGAGATCGACCGCGGCAAACTGGGACGGCTGGTCTTCAGCGACCCCGAGGCGCTCGCCAAACTGGAAGACATCGTCCACCCGCTGGTGCGGCAGGCCACCGACATGCTGATCCAGCGCGCGCGCCAGCCGATCATTGTGGTGGAGGCCATCAAGCTGCTCGAAAGCGAGCTGCGCCTGCTGGCGGACGCCGTCTGGGTGACTGACGCCCCGCAGGAAGTGCAAGTGGAGCGCCTGATCCGCAAGCGCGGGTTGACGCGCAACGAAGCCCTGCAGCGCATCATGGCCCAGTCGGCGCAGATGGAGAAGGTCTCGGCCGCCAACGTGGTCATCCGCAACACGGGTTCGTACGAGGACCTGTGGAAGCAGGTCACCGCGCAGTGGAAGAAGATCTCGCCGACCGGCGACACCGTGCCCGTGGTGCAAAAGACCCAGGCCGGGCGGCTCGAGATCCAGCGCGGACGTCCGCGCGATTCGAAGGCCATCGCCGAGCTGGTCACCCGCCTGAGCCAGGGCGCGCGCTCCATGACCTCCGAGGACGTGATGGAAGGCTTCGGCGACAAGGCCTACATGCTGCTGCGCAGCGGCGGCGGACGGCTGGTGGGCGTGGCCGGCTGGCAGGTGGAGAACCTGGTGGCGCGCACCACCGAAGTGTATCTGGAAGAAGGCTTCGACCCCGCCCAGGGACTCGAAGGCCTGCTGGCCGAGGTGGAACGCGCCTCGCGCGACCTGCAATGCGAGGCCTCGCTGGTCTTCCCCTCGGAGGACCTGGCCGCGCAGGCCGAGGTCTGGACGAAGCTGGGCTACGAGCGCCGCACCCCCGAGACGCTGGGCGTGCAGGCCTGGCACGACGCCGCGCTCGAATCGCGGCCGGATGCCGCCAGCCCGCTCTTATTCAAACAATTGCGGCAGGACCGGGTCCTGCGGCCCATCTAAGGCGGGAACCGGGATCCAGGGGTCGGGGAACTCGGCCCGCCGATTCCCGCGAGCCATCCCCCGATTCCCTCTACTGGCACCGTGACCGAACTTCTCAACAACCTCCTCTTCATCTTCCAACGCCTGAACTGGCTGAGCGCCGTCGACATCCTGTTGGTGACGCTGATCTTCTTTGGGCTGCTCTATTCCCTGCGCGACACGCAGGCGATGGTCTTGCTGCGCGGCATGATCCTGCTGGTGGTGCTGATCGTGCTGTTCACCTCGCTGGTCGACCTGCCCGCCTTCTCGTGGCTGGTGAAGAACGCGCTGCCGGCCCTGCTGCTGTCGATCCCCGTCATCTTCGCCCCCGAGATCCGCCGCACGCTCGAGCGGCTGGGCCGCGCGGGGACCATCTGGCCGCTGACCACCAAACCCGCCGTGCTCGAAAGCGGACAGGTGGTGCGCGCGGTGGTGAGCGCCTCGGCGCGGCTCTCGGCCCGCCAGCACGGCGCGCTGATCGTATTCCAGCGGCTGGACAGCCTGGAGGAATACATCAATACCGGCGTGAAGCTGAACTCGCAGGTCACACCCGAACTACTGCTGCAGGTCTTCTACCCCAATACGCCGCTGCACGACGGCGCGGTCATCCTCGCGGACGGCAAGCTGGTGGCGGCGGCCTGCGTGATGCCGCTCTCTTCGAGCGGAATCCTCAACCGCACGCCCGAGCGCCAGATGGGGCTGCGGCACCGCGCGGCGCTGGGCATCTCGGAGGTGAGCGACGCCGTGGCGGTGGTGGTCTCGGAGGAGACCGGCTCGATTGCCGTGGCCCACTCCGGGCGGATGATCCGCCGCCTGGACCCCGAACGGCTGGAGAACATCCTGGTGGCCTTCTTCCGCCCGAACCGCGCCGAGGGTCCCGCCAGCTGGTTCGAACACTTCATCCCGAACCTGCCCGCAAAGAAAAAGGACGAGTGACAGCCCTTCGGCTGACTCGAGAAACCGATGCGTACCTTAGGCAAGAACCTGAGAACCCTGCTATGGGCCTTCATCCTCGCGCTGGCCGTGTGGGTGGCGGCCGTGACGGCCGCCGACCCGGACGAAGTACGCGCCCTGCCCTCGCCGGTGACGGTGGAGGTGGTGGGCCAGGACCCCGGCCTGGTGATCAGCAGCGATTATCCGAAACAAGTGGACATCACCTTGCGCGCGCCAACCTCGGTGTGGGAACGCATCAGCACGGACCCCGCCAGCGTGCGCGCCGTGCTGGACCTCTCAGGGTTGAGCAGCGGGCAGCACAGCGTGGGCATCCAGGTGCAGGTGAGCGAACGCCCCGCGCGGCTGGTCTCGGTGACGCCTGCCACCGTGAACCTGGCGCTCGAACCGCTGGCTACGCGCAAACTGACGATCAACCTGTCCCTGGCGGGGCAGCCCGCCATCGGCTACCAGGCCGGGGACCCGAGCCTGAGTCCGCTGCAGGTGGTGGTGGCGGGGGCCGAGTCGCAGGTGCAGCAGGCGGCCAAGGCGGCGGTCACGCTCAGTCTGGACGGCGTCCGCGAAGACGTGCGGAAGTCGCTGACGGTGCAGGTGCTGGACGCGGACGGCCGTCCGCTCGACGGGTTGAGCGTCTCGCCGCAGACGGTGGACGTGGACGTGCCCGTCAGCCAGCGCGGCGGATACCGCGACCTGGCCGTCAAGGTGGTGGTGCGCGGACAGGTGGCCAGCGGCTACCGCCTGACCGACATCTCGGTCTTCCCGCCCGTGGTGACGGTCTTTTCCTCGGACCCGAACGTGGTCAGCGCCCTGCCCGGCGTGGTGGAGACGCAGCCGCTCGACCTGCAAAACGCCAACGAGGACGTCACCACGCGCCTCGACCTGAACCTGCCCGAGGGCGTGTCGGTGGTGGGCGAACAGACCGTGTTGATCCAGGCGGGCATCTCGCCCATCGAGAGCAGCATCACGCTCTCGAACGAGGTGGTGCAGGTGACGGGCCTGCCCGAGGGCCTGACGGCCCAGGTGCTGCCCGCCACGGTCGACGTGATCCTCTCGGGGCCCCTGCCCCTGCTGGACACGCTCACGCGGCAGGACATCCGCGTGACGGTGGACCTGAGCGGGCTGACGGCGGGCACGCACCAACTGACGCCCAGGGTCGAGATCCTGATCGCAGACGTGGTGGTCGAGTCGATCCTGCCGGGCACGGTGGAAGTGACGCTGGCGCCGTCCGGGACGCCCTATCCGCTGCCGACCCCCACGCCGACGCCCACGCCGAAGTGAGATGCCCCTCCCCCTGCCCTCTCCCAAAGCGAGAGGGGGTACGTAATACGTTACAATAGGCGGCGGATGAAGAATCCGCCGCACATATTCTATGGGTGGTCTCGGTACGCCCCTCGACGAACATTCGGGGCTACTCGACCACCCTCAACAAAATGATTCGAGAAACCTTATGAACAAACCCATCGTCGCCCTGCTCGGGCGTCCCAACGTCGGAAAGAGCACCCTGTTCAACCGCCTGATCGGCGAGCGCATGGCCATCGTGGACGACACGCCGGGCACCACGCGCGACCGCCTGTTCGGCGATTCGGAGTGGAACGGCCGCGCCTTCACCGTGGTGGACACGGGCGGCATCGACCCGACCCACGGCGGCAAGACCCCGCTCTCGGTGGGCTCGGCCGACTTCATCCAGGAGATCCGCGCCCAGGCGCTGGCCGCGCTGGAAGACGCCGACGCCGTGCTGCTGCTGGCCGACGGCGAGAGCGGCGTGACCGCGCCCGACCGCGAGGTGGCCGAGATCCTGCGCCGCTATCAGAAGAAGCGTCCGGACGGCACGTTCTGGCCGCCCATCTTCGTGGTGGTCAACAAATGCGATAACGAGGAGCGCCGCCTGCAGGCGCCCGAGTTCTATGAGCTGGGCCTGGGCGACCCGTATCCCCTCTCGGCGCTGCACGGCACGGGCACGGGCGACCTGCTGGATGCGATGGTGGAAGCCTTCCCGCCGCAGACGGACGAAGAGGAAGACGACTCGATCAAGATCGCCATCGTGGGCAAGCCGAACGCGGGCAAGTCGAGCCTGCTGAACAAGCTGGTCGGCAAGGAGCGGGCCATCGTCAGCCCGATCGCGGGCACCACGCGCGATTCGATCGACTCGAAGCTGGAGTACGACGGGGTGGAGATCACGTTGATCGACACGGCGGGCATCCGTCGGCGCGGAAAGATCGAGCCAGGCGTGGAACAGTTCAGCGTGCTGCGCTCGTTCAAGTCCATCGAGCGGGCCGACGTCGCCATCCTGATGATCGACGCGACCACGGGCATCACCACCCAGGACGCGCACATCGCAGGCTTCATCCTCGAAGAGTGGAAGTCGTGCGTGGTGCTGGTCAACAAGTGGGACGCGGTCGAAAAAGACAATTACACGATGGAAGAGTACACCAGGAAGATCCGCAACGAGCTGAACTTCATGGACTACGTGCCGATCCTGTTCATCTCGGCCAAGACGGGCCAGCGCGTGGACCAGGTGCTGCCGATGGCGCTGCGCGTGCAGGAGGAACGCCTGGCGCGCCTGACCACCTCGAAGATCAACCAGATCATCCACAACGCGCAGGACCTGCACCCGCACCCGTCGCATGCGGGGCGCGTGGTGAAGATGTATTACGGCACACAGGTGCGCAGCGACCCGCCGACCTTCATGATCTACGTCAACGACCCGACCATGATCCACTTCAGTTACATCCGCTACATCGAGAACAAGATCCGCGAGGAATACAGCTTCCTCGGCACGCCCATCCGCATCGTGACCAAGGGCAGACGGGAATAACAAAGAGAGGTGGACCGTGTGGTCCACCTCATTTTTATTAACTCACCTTACGCAGCGTCATTCTGAGCGAAGCGAAGAATCTCGGTTTTCATAGGTAGAGACCCTTCGCTTCGCTCAGGGAATCACGGCTAAGTGCGTAAGGTGAGTTATTAAGGTGTAAGGCGGAGTGGACCTTATAGGTCCACTCCGCCTTGTCGTTTACTTCCGCCAGGAGGGCGCGTACCAATCCGCGTTAAGCGAGAGGCCGGGGGCTTGCAGCATGCGGCTCTGCAGGGTGGACAGGTCCACCACGAACAGATGTCCGCCGGTGGGCGAGGTGGTCTCTTCGATCAGGAGATACTTTCCATCGGGCGAGAACAACACGCGGCCCACCGTGATCCCTTTGTACACCTGGGATAGTCCGCGGCCATCGCGGCCGACGACGTACACGTCGGCGGTGGGATTGTTGCTTGCAAAGCTCGTGTAATAGACGAAGGCCACACGCGCGGCGTCGGGCGACCAGACGATGGGATACAGGCTGCCGCCCGTGAAGGTCGCCAGGTCCACGGGGTTGGCGCCGTCGGGCTCGGTCACCATCAGGATGTGCTTCTGGCTGGTGTAATCGTAATCGTCGAAGGCCAGCGCGGACCCATCGGGCGCGGGAAAGAAACTGGCCTTGGTCAGAAACGAGTCGAAGAGCGGACGCACCGCCCCGTCCGAGGCGCGCACGAGGTAGACCGTGCCCTCCCTGCCGGGCAGGGCCGAGCGCAGGATGATGTTCTCGGTCAGCCAGCCGTCCATCACGTAGGGGCGGGCGTCGGCGGGCAGTTTGCCGCTGGCGGTCAGGTTGCGCTGGTCCGAGCCGTCGCGGCGGACGACGAAGACATCCTCGCCGCCCTGCCCGTCCTGGGTGCGGAAGGCGATCCACGTGCCGTCGGGCGACCAGAAAGGCGGGTCGATATACGGGAACTGCGTCAGCGCGGTCCAGGTGTTGGCGCTCGGGTCGAACAAATACAGGTTTTGCGGCATGCCGTTGCCGTTGGCGGGATAGGACAGGGCCGCGTACTTGCCATCCGGCGACCAGGCCAGCGGGCTCAGGTTGAAATTCAACGCGAAGGGCAGCGGGATGGTCTCCACCTGCGGGCAGGGAGTCAAGCCCACCACGCAGGAACCCGGCAGGCGGACGAGCTGCGGGATCTGCCCCGCCTGATGCGGCAGGGTGAAGAAGTACAGGTCCCCCAGCGGGTCCTGCCCCGACGGGACGGCGGGTCCCGTTTCGAGGGGAGTCAGCGCCGCCCCATCGACGTCGGCGAAGCGCGGCGTCTCGGCGGGCGCACTGAACAGGACGGGGTCCATGGCCACATCGAAGACAGCCTGGTTGACGGTCGTCTCGGTCACCACCAGGGTTCCGCCTTCCTTGCCGAAATCCTGCATCTTCAACATGACGCCCGTCTGCAGATCGAGCCAGGCGCGGAAGCTGGGATTCCCCGCGTTGGCATAGGTCCACTCGACGGCGAGGGCCGCGCGGCCCAGCAGCGTCTCCATGCCGACGGACTTGAAGGCGCCCTGGTTCTGGGCGAAGTCCGAGGGGAAGGCCAGCTGCGCCAGCGGTTCACCGATCTGCCCCCAGAGCGGATTCGGGTAGGCTGTGCCAGGCACGAGCGGCGGGACATATTGCGGCTGGTTCGCGCCAGGGGACATCGGGCTGGTCTGCGTCTCGCCCGATTTCAGGTCCATGACCAGGATGTTTGCGCCGTCGGAGGCCTTGAAGACGGCGGCCTCGCCATCCACGGGTCCGCTGAGGACGCGGAAGCGCGCGTTCATCTGGTCGATCCAGACCTGCTGGCGCATCGAGTAGATGACGTTGGCGTCGCGGTCGTAGTTGTAGACCGTGCCGTCCAGGAAGAGGGTCTGCCAGCGGGTGGCGCTAGTCAACATAAAGTGCTGGATCTCTTCCGAGGTCGAGGCCATCGAGAGGGTCGGCGCAGCAGGCGTGGGCGTGGGCAGGTCGGCGGCGGGCTGGGACTCCGCGGTGGTGGGTTCCAGGGTGACTTCGAGGGTGCCGCAGGCCGAGAGGAACAGGGTCAGGGTCAGCAGGAGGATAAGAATTTTTTTCATAGGGTTCCGTTAATCCAGGGGGACGAGAACCGTCCCGTTCCATTGATATCGAAAGAGTTTCTCCACGCTCGGGCCGAGCATGGGATCGTAGGGGCCATGCACCAGCATGTCGAGCAGGATGACGCCGTGATCGATGCCGATCGAGAGGATGCCCACGCGGTCGCCCAGGTAGGTGGACGCCACGTTGACGGGAGAGCCGCCCCGATTGAGCACCACGGCCAGCTCGCGGAAGAGTCCGCTGCCGCCGCGTTTGCTCTCGATGATCAGGGCCGCATCGTCGATGCCGTCGCCGTCCAGGTCGCCGAAGGCCACGCGGTCCATCAGCAGGCGGACGTACCAGTCCCCGCCCCAGCCCTGGGCCTGCTCGGGCAGGTAATGCAGGCCGTCCTTGAAGCGGAAGTCGGCCTCATCCTCGGCCAGGCTGACGCTGTGGAATTTGGCGTTCGCCAGTTCATCCAGGGTCAGGCCGGGGATGGCCGTGAAGGTGGGCGGGGGCGGCGGGACGGGGGTATCGGGCCGCGGCGTGAGGGTGGGCACTTCCAGGGTGGGCGTGGCGGTGACGTCCAGGCTGATCTCCAGCGTACCGCACGAGGCCAGCGCGAGGCTGGCCAGGGTCAACAGCAGCAGTGTTTTTTTCATGCGAGTCTCCGAGAGTGTCAGGCCCCCGACGAACCTTTCGTATTACGCCGTCGGGACCTGGTAGGAACCAGCTCCGATATTAAACCACACCGGGACGGGCATGAGGTCCTCGACCTCGCCGAGCAGGGAGCGCAGGTTGGCGCGCGCGCGGGCCAGGCGGCTGCGGACCGTGCCGACGGGCACGCGCAGGATCCTGGCGGCCTCTTCGTAAGAATAGCCCTGGATATCCACCAGCACCACGGCAGCGCGATAGGGTACGGAGAGCGAGCGCAGGGCGGCGTGGATGGCGGTCTCCAACTCCGAGGTCTCGACCTGGTACTCGGTACCGGGCGCGGGGTCGTACAGCCAGTCGTTCAGGTCCACTTCCCCGCCGTCGCGCACGATCCACTCCAGCGGCTGGGAGGGACGCCGTGATTTGCGGCGCAGCTCATCGTAGCAGGCGTTGATGGTGATACGCGTCAGCCAGCTGCGGAATCCGCCCCCGCGGAAGGCGCGGATGTGACGGAAGGCCGAGAGCAGCGCCTCCTGCAGCGCGTCCGCCGAGAGGTCTTCGTCGGCGGTCATATGCAGGGCCACGTTGAAGAGGTAGTCCTGATACTGGAGGACCAGGGTGTTGAAGGCCTCGAGGTCGCCTTCCCTTGCAGCACGGATGAGCGAGTGTTCGTCCATGCTTTATTTATACTTTTCAGCTGTTACGGGCCTGTCGCAGGGATGTCACAGTTTTGTAACCCCCAAATTTTGCACCAGAGAGTGGTCATGCGCCCTGAGAGCCTTTTTTAGGTACACGGATTGGACGGATAACACGGATGAACACGGATTTTCGAAGGATTTTTTTCCGTGGCAGCCCATGTCATCCATCTGCTGGCGGCATAAACGAACAAAGCATCTACATTCAAGCTGCAAGCCTGTTGGGCAGGCAATTCAGGTTTACCTGATCAATGACTTCTCACCATATCCCAAAACCTCTATGGCACAGCGCAGAAGACAGGGTCACTCTGGGCGATGACCATGCAAATATCCTGCCTCTGATAAGCTGAATAGGGTCCAAACTTTACTATCGCCAAATCATCGACAATCTTCACGCTTCCATCTGCAGGCCAGATCGTCATCTCTGCCGAAAGAGAGATCAACCTGGCCCTATCCTGTAAAGGCAGAGGGTGCAATGCCGGGTATCCCATCAGTTGCAAAAAGGCCGCCACCCTGCCAGGATCTCCACCTCCCCATTCGAAGAACGAAGCGCCAAAAGTCTCGATCCTTGGCATGGACGGCAGGGACGGATGCTCATAATCTCCAACCACCTCGATATAGTGCAATTCCTGAACACCCGCTTTAACACGTGCTGTTTCGATGGCATCGATCAGGCGGGTTGCAAAGGAACGGTCCTCCTGCAAAGCCAAATAGGAAGATGCGAAAAGTTGATTATTGGAAATCACAAAATAGTAAACACAAATACCCGCCAGAACTGAAACAAATAATTTATAGCTCCCTGAACGTCCCATCATTCCCAACAGGACGCTCCCAGAAAAAGCCACAGGGACTGCCAACAAGAAACGCATGCTCATTTGTCCCTTCATCAACAATCCACTGGCGAAAGGAAGGAACAAAATCCCAAAGGCCAATAGTATTCCCAGCACTTTTTGAATGTGAGTGAATTTCAAAATACCCAAGAAAAGGCTCATGGCTGAAATCAGCAACAAGATACCCATGACCCAGATATTAAATGTATAAAGGGATTTTGCACCAAAATAGACCGGCAACATTAAGTGGCGGAGCACCTGAGACAGCGTACCAAAGGGGTGCTTCAGAAAAAATACCAGGTCAAATTGGCCAGCAATATAGGGATCGACCTTTAATTTCAACAGGAATAAAAGAATCCGCAAGACCAGGTCATAAACAATATAGGCAACCAGAAAGACAAGGGTAAAAACAGCGCTATCTTTAAGAAGAAAGATTTGATCGCGTTTCAAGACAATCAACAGATACACCAGGAAAGCGCTCAGAATGACTGGAAGGAATCCCTGGTAGATCGATAGGGCAAAAGCGATGGGTAAAATGGAAAACAATCGTTTCGGACCAGCATTGACGAATATATATACTCCAAGAGATGTAAAAAAAAGGCCGATCCCGATGGCGTAATTAAATGTGGAAAAGGTGTATACATAAGCCATGATCGGGAAGGTCATATATAGCGCACTGGCAATGAACTGCTCAGATTTCGATTTGACCCCCCAAGCATTCAGCAATAGCAGAATCGCACCCATTTGAAACACAAGGGTCACGAACAGAGGAACAAATGGGATGATCGTTTTTGGCATTACCAGGGCGTTTAATACATATATCCCCCAACGACCTTGCTGGATCCATGCAAGTAATGGACCGGAATAAGTGGAGTGGATTTCCTCATCAATTGTCAAATTAAAATTGAATAATTCGAACCCGTAGGCCATGACCACAAGGAGAGCCAGACCAGAGATCAATGATAAGTTCTCTCTAACATATTCAAGTAATCTCGACCAGACTATTGCCAGGAAGTCCAGCAGTTGTGTATAAATTGTTTTCAGGGGTGATGTGCGCATTGCCATATTTCCTCCTATATTAGACCTCTTGCAGAAGTCAAAATGATTTTTGTCCAAGATCGTAGATAGCAGCGATCACTGCGAACTTATTTTTACGTTACCTTTCACTCAGCATGAGGAACACCTTCAAAATTCTTACCTGCGTATCAAAGCCAGCAATCACTGATCAGCTCGGCTCCGTTTTGGCGGACTCACAATACCTCACAACCTTCCTTCGATGATTGCAGCATCTGATCAAAGGTTCCGCACTGGACGTCCCTCAGTCGTTTTAAGTCGATATCTTTTCGATGTTCAATTGTTTCGTGATGCATCTGTCAATTATGTCACCCTTATGCAAGAGGTCTATTCACAATGTTTTCCACAATACTAATCCAAAAACACAGGTGTGACCAGGGTGGAGAGTGAGTAGCAAACCAGCAGAAATATAACATATTGCAGAAACCACAATTTGTTATTAAAAATTCTGGCATATATCTTATTATCTGTAACCAGAAGCAAAAAGTATAGGCCCAAATACAAAGGCAAGAAATATCTCCATTCAACAGCCATGGCTACGAAAGGAAGAACAGGCAGGATCAATTCCACAGCCCATAATGATAAACGCAAATTACCGCGTTTATATTGAACAAATTCAGACAGGTGATGCCACAGTATGGACCAGGCAAAAAACAGAACTGTGTAGTTAAAAAAATTATAGACTGCTACAGGGAGGCCGGCATGCCAGTTTACAGGATATGGCTCGAAAGATTGATTATTCAGTCCTGTGAAAATCTTTAAAAATATGTCCACGACAAATTCAAGTGGATACTTGCGAGCCAAGCCAAGGTAAAGCGGGACATTCATTCCACCATTTTCATGAAGCATCTCGCCAGCAGCTTGAAAATCATGCAAAGCGACTGGATCGAGTCCAAAATAACGATAAAGTGTGGAGATCCCAATATGATTTGGATAAGGATAGGGCCAAATCTGAGTCTTCAACCGCCCAATCGCCAAACCATACTCCAATACCGTATCATGAGTTTCCAGATTCGAGTCAAACCAATTTTTATCGGAAAAAGGAAAAAGAGATAAACGATGATATTTTTGCCAATTAATCTGAACTTGTGGCAAAGATATCATTATTATTCCTATAGCAGTAACAGCCAGTACTCCCGCAAATCTGCGTGATAAGGCGAAAAGACTGGCTCGAGAGGTTTTCCATTCTTTATACAATAGCATCAGGATGAAAATAAATAAAATGGGCAAGGAAAGTTGATAGTTGGCACGCAAGTTGATCGCTATACCAAGAAAAACCCCACTTGTTATTACAGGCACATTTTTTCGTTTCTCAACGCCTTCCAGTAAAAACACATGTCCAGCCAATAGAGCAGTTAACGAAAGCATATCAGTCAATAACCAAGTAAACCAACCCAACCAGAAGAAGCCCGTCATCATAAAAACGATTAGGGTCTGGTAAGGCCTAACTTCGTTGTCAGTCAACCATCTAAGTATCTTTGGAACAATGAAGATAAAAAACACACCATTGAGGAATGCCATGAGCAATACATAGAAAAATTTAGTCCCTGCCCCCAATTCTCCACCTAACCATTGCGGAATAAAAGCCAATAACGACATAAGATAGCCACGAAAACTATAAAGTGTATCCACATTCCCCAATGAAAAATTGCCGTCTCTAATAAAAGTAGGAGCACTAATCGACCAATAACTCAAACTGTCGCCGTAAAAGAACAGGCGTTGAGTCATAAACAAGTTGTTCAAAAGTAGCGTCAGGCCGATGACGGCAGAGGTTAGCGGCGAGTAAGCGGCATCGCTCCAGATGCGCAGCCCTTCACGCCAGCCTTTAAGCAGGCATGCGGTCAGCGTGGACAGGGCCACGAAGAGCAGCAGCGAGACGAGGAACAAGTCCCAGGCGCGTTTGGTGCCCGAGACGGTCGACAGGGTCACCGTGTAATGTGCGGGCTGGCGCAGGTCCAGTTCGGAGACGCGGCCTGTTTCGAGGTCAGTCACACGGACTCGGCCCGACTCGGGTGCGGTGATGAAAACGAATTGTGTGCTGCCTGCAATAGGGATCTGGACCTCGAGCGCATCCCCTGCCCGAGCGGAGGTCAACGCCTGAAGGCCAGAATCAGGCACAGGTCCAAGAGTCCAGCCGTCGCGGGCAAAGTCCGCCAGGGGCAACGTCTGATAGATCTGGTTTATATATCCCAGATAGACCGTCCCCTGCGAGATGTTCTCGATCCGAATCGTCTTGAAGGCATCGGCCTTCCGCAGAGTCTGTGGCACACGGAATAATACTGCCAGCAAAACTGCTGTGAGTGTGAGGACGAGCGCATAGGCCAGGCTATGCTTCCACCGACTCAAGATAACGCCTCCCATCCGCGCACGCGCATGATCGGCGCAAGGATACGCGGCCAAGTCCGCTTCCAGGTGTAACGGGTCAGCACCTTCGCGCGTCCTGCCTGACGAATGGCTTCAGCCTCGTTGGGATGGTCGAGATAATAGCGGATCTTATGCAACATCTCGTCGGCGCCGTTGAAGGCGATCAATTCCTTTTGCACGTCGAAATACTGGCGCAGTTCGGGAAAGTCTTCGGTGGCGACCAGCGCACCCGCTGCGAGGAAATCAAAGATACCCACCTTGACAGTTTGCCGCCCCGAAGGTGTGCGCGAAAAGAGGATCGTGACCTTCGCACTATTCAGGGCCTTGAGCGTTTCTTCGCCGTAGATCAACCCACGATTGTGGATGCCTTGCTTCTCCCAGTTCTCGCCGTAGACGTGTGTGTCAAAATGCTCGACCAACGCTTTGACAGGCTCAATGCGGTCGGCGTGCGCCGCGCCAAGGTGCAACACATCACAGGCGTATTCGGGAGAAGGCGGCAGCGGGCGGAAGAAGCCATCATTGGTGGCAATAGGCATCTGATACGCAGGCACGCCGCCCTGGCGGTATCGCTCGGCGGTTGCCGCGTCGTTGGTGTACATGGCATCGAAGTTCTTAAAGATCCTGCTGGTGGTCGGCTGGAATACATCGGGGTCACTCAGCGCGATGCCGAGCAGCGTGATGCCCCAGCCACGCAGCACGGCTGCATCCTGCGGACAGAAACTCAGACCGCCCGCGTTGCAGATAATGAGGTGCGGACGAAAACGCAAGATGGGCGGGAAGAGCTTCTCGCGCACCAGCCAGACGGGTCCCGAGGTGCCACGGTCGTAGGGCACACCTTCGGTGTCGAGCGCGTTCTGATGTTCGTCAGTGTTGAAGTCCTCGACGATCACGCCCGCGGCTTTGAGTCCGCTCAGCATCTGGGCGACCATGTCGTTCGAGCCGCGCCAGTAGCCGCCAATATAGAAGACGCGCAGCTCGGCGGGAGCAGGCGGCTGAAACCGTTGCAGAAGTTTGTTTTGAAGTTGAAGGCGAATGGCGGTCATAAAATTTTGAAAAATTCACCGCAGGTGAACAGGACAAATAGGATGTTGGATGAACGCTCAGGCCTGACCTTTTATCAACCAACACTTTTATCTGTGCTCATCTGTGGATAATCATGCTCGATTGATGCTCATCTTCAGCGAGCCATCTTCCTGACCGTCGACCAAGAAGCCGCAGGCTTTGTACAGGTGGATGGCACGTTCGTTATCCGCAAAGACCGAGAGATATACCTCATCCAGGCCCAGAGTCTCGAATGCGAATCGCAGGATCAGGCGCGTAGCCTCGCGGGCAATTCCTTTGCCGCTGGCGGCGGGATCGCCGATCATCACGCGTCCATACTCGCCGCGCCGCTTCGCGAAGTCGATGTCGTACAGCGAGATCTGCCCGACAGGCATGCCCAAGGATTTCGACTCGATCACGAAAATGAAGTCGTTGTCGCGCGGCATATACGAATTCAGGACCCAGTTGTGATGCTGCTCGAAGGTCAACACGCCGCTGGTATAAAACCACCTGCGGATTTCGTCCTGGTTCCGCCACCCGAGCGTCATCTCCAGGTCGGCCTCTTCCAGTAAACGCAGGCGGACGGTCTCGCTTTCGATGGGCTGGACAGCGCGTTTGGTCATTTACGCACGTACTCGACCAGAGTGGCAGCCACGCGCTTCACATCCGCTTCGGTCAGGCGCAGGTGGATGGGCAGCGAGATGATGCGGTCGCTGGCGCGGTGCGAGTTGGGACAGGTGCTTTTGGCATACTCATACATCTTGTAGACCGTGTTGTCACGATAATGCACGCCAGGGTAGATGTTGTGCTCGTTCAGGTAGGCCATCGCCAGGTCGCGGTTCTCAACCAACACCTGATACAGGTGACGCGACGGCGTGCAGTCGGCAGACATGCGCACAGGACGGACACGCGGTTCATCCTTGAACGCCTCGTCGTACCAGGCCGCAATCTGGCGGCGATAAGCGTTGTCCTCGTCCACGTACTTGATGGCCACCAATCCGATGGCCGCCATGATGGAGTTGCCGTGATACTTGTAGCCGACATGCTCGACGTCGTAATACCAGCGATAGGTACCTTCCTTTTCGAGCGTGCGCGTGTAGGTGTCCTTGTTGATGCCCAGCCACGTCCACTTACGGACCTCGCGGTCAAGGTCGACGTCGCGGAAGCAGATCATGCCCGAGTCGGCGGTCGGCAGGTTCTTGACGGCCTGATAACTGAACACGCTGACATCTGATTCGTGCCCGACGTGTTTACCGTCCTTCTGGAAGGTGCCCGTCATGTGCGCTGCATCCAGGATCAGCTTGATATTGCGCTCGCGGCAGATCTCCACAATGCGCGGAAGCTGACCAATGTTCCCACCCAGGCCCACGAAAATGAGCGCGCGCGTGCGGTCCGTGATGTGGCTGAGGACCGAGTCAGGGTCGAGGCACAGCATCTCGTCCACGTCAGCAAAGACGGGAGTCAGCCCCTCATGCAGGATGGCATGATTGGTGGAGACAAAGGTCAGAGGCGTGGTGATGATTTCATCCCCATCCTGCCAGCCGCCCTGTATCTTGAGAAGTTTGACCGCCAGGTTCAAGCCTGAAGTGGCAGAATCCAAAAAATGCGCATGGGGGAGACCTGTGTAGCCGCACCAAGCCTTCTCGAATTGCACGGTCTTGAAACCAAGTCCTGTCCAGCCCTTCTCGAGACATTCGCGGATCTCAGCCATAGTCTCGTCGATGCGGAAGGTTGGCACAAACAGTTGAATGGGATCCAAGTAAACCTCACTATCAAAAGATAACAGGTAGCGCAATCTCAGTCAAAAATGGCCACGCTTAAGCCTGCAGTTGGTTTCACTATTATACGACATGTCTGATTAACCAACTCACCTTACGCACTTAGCCGTGATTCCCTGAGCGAAGCGAAGGGTCTCTACCTATGAAAACCGAGATTCTTCGCTTCGCTCAGAATGACGCTGCGTAAGGTGAGTAACCAATTAGAAAGGGAAAGGGTGTCCCTCGTAGAGGGTAGATGAACATACCGTCTCCTTAGCACTCGGCGTGCAGTTTGTTTATATTCACCCAATCACCGATTTCTGACAAATGTGCATCTGTATTTGTCGATCTTGTCAAGGCGAATGACAAGTAAGCGCGCTAACAAGCGTCTTTGAACATAACAAGTTCAAGGCTTTTATTTAAAGCCACATCAACCGTTGATTCGGCGGCCCTGAGTCCAAATTAACCGCACTGGTTTCAATCCAGGAACAGCAACTTGAAAGTAAAACCTGTGTAACTACTTGTGGGAAGTCAGAAAAAGAAATCTTCTTGTGCTTGTGATTTACGTTCCTTTCACAAGCACAAGAAGATGAGAAGAAGGTGACCAGTCAGAAAATGGACGTTTTGGTGGGTACCTTGGGGCCAACATTCAAGGGTGTAATAGCCGCTGGAAACATGCAAGCCCGCGTGTCAAAACATCCTTGGAAGTAATTTCAACGGACCAAGAAGCTATCCAACGTCTGGAACTTATTTAGAGTAGTGAACCCTTTATTTGTGGGTCAATGCTCTGCGTTTCATGATTCGCAGAAAGACCGCTTTACAATATTTTGAGAACTGTCTGAGAACCCATTAACTCGCAGGCGGTAGAGGCTCATCCGTAGTGGAAACGGTCACGGGCACGGGAGCAGGTCGGCGCGAGTTGAGGACCGTCAGCGCCACACCACCCAGGCCGATCAGGCCAATCAGGAAGGGAGCCAGCCAGCCCAGGCAGGGGATCAGGCCGACGAGGTTGGTGGCCAGCACCAGGACGAAGGTCCCTGCACCCGCCATGAGGGGCGCGCTCCACGTCAGGTGGAAGGACTGGGCCAGGCGGTCGCCCACTTCATGCCCGAGGGCGATGATGCCGAACAACCAGGCCAGCGCCAGCACCACCACACCGAGGAAGGCCACCGGGGACAGGATCAAGGTCACAGCCAGGACCAGCAACGATAACGGAGCCAGCACCACGGTCAGCAGGCCGAAGCCGCCCGCCACCAGCGGCTGGGTGACGATCGCGCCGCTGACGCGTTCCATCTGCGGCTGGAGGAACAGGGAGGCCAGCATGGCGAGTCCCGCCAGGATGATGGCCATGCCAAAAGCGCTGCCGATCGAGGAGAGGAAATCCCACACAGGGTTGAAGTTGACCTTGACGTTGGGCTGGGGAGCCGTGGGCACAGACGGGCCAAACGGCACGCCGGGGATGTTGATGGTGGGCGCTTGCGTATCGTTGACGATGTCGCCCGTCACCTTGGACCCTTCAGCCTGGGCGATCTGCCCGCCCACGGTGCTGACGTCGCCGTCCACCAGGGCAGTCTCGCCCAGCGAGACGTCGCCGCCCATCATGGCCAGGTTGCCGTTGACGGTCCCGTCCATTTTCAGGTTGCCGCCGAACAGGGCCACGTCGCCGTCGATCTCGGCGCCTTCTGCCACCGAGGCGTTGCCGCCAAAGAGGGCCAGGCTGCCCTTGACGGTCGCCCCTTCCTCGATGGTAACGTTGCCGCCGAAGACCACCAGGTCGCCGCCCAGGGTCTGGCCCTTGGACAGGATAAAGTTATCGCCAAAGACGACCTTGCCTTCGGACAGCACATCGCCCAGGCCTTGCGCCGAAGCAGACATGGCAGGCGCCAGCATCAGCGCCAGCAGAAGCAGGCTGGTGAGAATTTTGGAAATTGTTTTCATCGTTACACTCCTCGCGGGACGCGGGTAAACCGCCAGATTGAAACCGTCCACAACAGACTCATGCCGCCCAGCACCGAGGCCAGGGCCATCCATACCATGGGCGGCACGAAACCAGGCACAACCCGCAACAGGACTGAGCCCACTTCCGTCAACACTTGGACGGAGGAAATGAGAAACATGAGATAACCCAGCACGAGATTGATCCACTCGGCGGGTGAATCGGCCAGCCTGCCCAACAAGGGCGAGGCCAGCCAGGTGAGGATGCCCACCCCCACCACGGAGAAGAGGATCAAGCCCCAAAACCGTTGGCGGCGTTCGGCCAGCCGACGGGTTTCCAGGCGCGCCTGGAAGCGTTGAGTGAAGCCCGCGGCGGGCGTCACCATGCGCGGAGCGCGCAAGGCCAGCCCGGTCTCGACCAGGGCCGTGCAGCGCGGACAGGTTCGCAGGTGCGAATCCAGTTCGCGGCGTTGCTCGGGCGCCAGGGGCAGGTCATCCAGCAGCCAGGATTCAAAAGGCTGGTGATTCATGGGGTCTCCTTTGCGAGCGGGTCTTGGGAGCCTGTCCCTGCCACAGGCCCGCCAGTTCGCGGCGGGCGCGGTGCAGGCGGCTCTTGACCGCGCTGACAGTAAGATGGAGCGCTTCGGCGATCTCGGCCTCCGATAGTTCATGCCAGTAACGCATGACGATGGCGGCGCGGTCGGTGGCATCGAGGTGGTGAAGCAGGCCCTGGATTTGTTCGCGCTCCTCCTTACGGAGCGAGGCAGATTCGGGGGTGACGGCGGCGGGGTCGGGCAGTTCATAGCCCGCCTCGCCCTCGTCGGCTTCATCGATGGAAAAGATCGCCAGCTTGCGGCGGCGTAAACGGTCGATGCAGTAATGCGCGGCGATGGAAAGCAGCCAGGTGGCAAACGGCCGTCTCTGGTCGTAGCGCTGGATGTGTTGATAGACGCGCAGGAAGGTCTCCTGCGCGGCGTCTTCCGCGGATTCAGGCTCGCCCAACATGCGATAGCACAGGTTATAGACGGGCGTCTGATACGTTTCGACTATATAAGTAAAGGCTTCATCGCTGCCTTGCTGCGCCTGGAGCACCCAGGACATTTCGTCGTTCACGCGCGCTCCTTGTACTTTCTATCAAACTATACGCAGGAAATCAGGGATGGTTGCAGGGTGGGAAGGGAGATTTGCCAGATCCCTGGCAATGGACAGATTTAATGTACCCCAAAGGCGTTCGAAATGCAAAGTTTTGTGCAGAGACTCAACCCGCCGAAACCTGGGGCAGCGTCTTGACCTTCTCTGCGCTTCCGTGTCTCGGCGGTGAAATTGGAATGGCGATTTAATCCCCTAATTTGGCTATGCGATACCCTGGCAAGGTGGCAGCAGGCTAGTGGTGGTGTCCGCCCCCCGCCCCTTCTGGACCGAGAACCTGCCTCAGCGCCCCGAGCCGATCGGCGTAGAGGGCGAATCCAATGGCGACCGCCGTGGTAAGCGGCACCGCAGCGATCAGCCCCAGCGAACCCACCAGCGTACGGACGACTTCCTCGGCCACCACGGCAAAGTTGACCAGGTAGGCGTAATTCCCGCGCGCCATCGAGAACATCAACAGCATCGGCAGGGACGCGCCCGCGTAGGCCAGCACCAGGGTGTTGACCGTGGCCGCCACGTGGTCCTGCCCGATACGCATGGCCGAACGGTACAGCCTCAGGAAGCCGAGGTTCGGGTTGGCGTGATGCAGCTCGAAGACCGCTGCCGCCTGGGTGGTGACCAGATCGTCCAGCACGCCCAGCGCGCCGATGATCATGCCGCCCAGCAGCAGTCCGCGCATGTTGAGCGGATTCTGCATGCTCTGCGCCAGGAACATGGCATTCTCATCGCCCATGCCGCTCAGGCGGGTGATCACCACGAACAGGAAGGACAATCCGCCCGTCAGCAACAGCACGACCACCATCGAGAACACGGCCGCGTGCGACTTCAGGTTCCAGCCGTAGGTCAGGTACAGAGTCACACCCAGCAGGATGGCCGAGCCGATGATGCTGACCGTCAACGGGTCCTCGCCTGCCAGGATATGCGGAATGATGTAACCAATGATGACCAGCAGGCTGAAGACCATGCTCAGCAGGGAGCGCAGCCCTTTCCAGCCGCTGATGACCAGGATGGCAACAGCAAAGAGGACCGCCAGCCAGATCAAAGGCGTAGACCGCTCATAGTCCACAAAGTAGGCGTTGACCACGTTATCGGGCGTCTTGCTGATGGTGACCAGCACACGGTCGCCCACGGCAAGGCGGTAGGTATCGGTGCGGACCTGGCGCTTGCCGTAGTCGATCTCCATCGGGATGCCCTGATACTTCCCTTCCAGAATCTCGACCCGCGCCACCTGGTACGGCTGGGATTGTCCAGTGCCGATATCGATCGTGCCTTCTTCGAGGATCTGCGTCACGCGCGCGCGGACGGTCTCCGAGCCGTAAGCGGAAAAGGTCGATTCGGGCAGATTGACGTTCGCAAAATATGGATACACAACCACACCGATCACGATCGCCAGCATGGCCACTACAAACCATAAAGCGGATTTTTTCAAGAAGGCCTCACTTGCTCAAATCGCGCGAGGTGGATTCCATCTGCACGAGGAATTTGGCCACCTCGTCGCTGGGCAGGCCGATGCGGAACATCTGCGTGAAACCATCGCCGAGCATGATGCGCACCAGCCGCCACGAACCCAGCTGCGGCTGGAGTCCGCCATCGGGGATCAACTCCACGGCCTGCGCCCACTGCGGATGACTGGCCTGGTAATCGGTCAGCCAGCTCAGGCTCGAAGCGCGCAGCGGGAAGAGACCCGTCGTCTGTGCAAAACGGGCATCGTTCTCGGGGGAGAGCAGCCAGTCCATGAAGAGCCAGGTCGCCAGTTGATTCTCCTGCGTGGACTTGAACATGACCAGCGAGGAGCCGTAGATGGGCAGCACGGGCTTATCGCCCGGGAAGGCCAATGCGCGCCAGGTATCCGTGTTGCCCGCTGTGCCGAAGGCGCGCGTGACGGCGGAGAACTGCGACAGGTCCGCGGTGATGAACAGGGCGTTGCGCGCAGCAAAGGCGGTCAGCGGATCGGTGTCGGCGGTGGGCATCCAGGCGCAGCCATCCTCCTGGAGTTTGCGCACAAAGGTAAAGGCGCTGACGTTGGCGGGCGTCATGAAGCGATAGTCGTCCCCTTCCAGCGCGCCGCCGCCGAAGGCTTGCATCCACGAGAGGGCGGTCATCGCGTCGGTGTCGACCAGCCAGCCGCCGAGGGAGTCGTTCTCGGGGACGGCGTCGGCGGTGAGGGATTGGCGGGCGCGGCAGGCCTGCTGGCGGAAGTCATCGGGAGTGGACGGGGGGGAGTCAAAGCCCAATTCGGCCGCCCAAGTCTGGTTCCAGAGCAGGAAGCGGGCCGAACGCTGATAGGGCAGCGCCAGACGGCGGTCGCCTGCCGCGTCCTGCGCCCAAAACACGGACGGGAAATCCGCCATCTCGGACTCACTCCACCCGTAGTTTGGATCGGCGAGGTAGGGCATCAGGTCGGCTACGAAGCCGTTGGAATCCCAAAGGCGGGCATGTTCGGGCAGAGCAATGGCCAGGCTGGGACTCTCGGAGGTGGGCAGGGCGGCGCTGACGTTTTCGAACAGCTCGCTGTAATTCATGTTGCCCACCGCCAGCACCTGGATGCCCCACGGGTTGGTGCGGTTGAACTCGTCCACCTGCGACTCGAACAGGCTGGCGTCGGAGCCGAACCAGGGATGGGCCACGCGCACGGTCAGCCCGCGCAGGGCATCGTCGGGGATCTGCAAGCCCGCGGGCGTGGGAGTGAGGGTTGGGACGGCCAGGACAGGTTTGGGGGTCGACGTGGGCGTGACAGGCGCGGCGGACGAGCAGGCCGTCAGCAACAGAGCCAGCAGGAGGGATAGGCGCAGGGTCAGCTTCATTGAGTTAGAAGGTTGCAAAGGGAACGGGGGTGAAGACCAGCACGAAGAGGATGAGCACCACCACGGCCAGGACGCGGCGCGATGTATCGAGTTGGGTGATCTCGTCGAGCAGTTGGGCCTGGACACGTCCCAGCCAGAGCAGGATAACAGCCCACAACCACCACCCCATCCAGAAGAATCCGAGCACGCCCAGCAGCACCAGAATGACGGGGAAGGCGTAGCGCGCCTTCTTGCCGAACAAGGCAAAGACCACGTGACCGCCGTCGAGCGTGCCCGCGGGCAGCAGGTTGAGCGCGGTGACCAGCAGCCCCGCCCAGCCCGCAAAGGCCACAGGGTCGATCATCACGTCTGTGCCACCGAAGGGCGTGGGGCTGCCCGTGAAGAAGTAGCGCAGCCAGTACAGGAGTGGGGACTGACCGCCATACTCGGCGGGTGCGGGCAGGAGGCTGCCAAAGCGCAGGTATTTCATGCCGAGGTAGAGCAGGGAATTGCCCTCGATGAACCCATCCCCCACGCAGGTGTAGCTGCCGTCGGCGTTGAACGCAGGGTCAGCGCAAACGGCCTGCTCCTTCGGTTGAAGGGCGGGATAGACCGTGTCCTGGACGGTGTCGACATGCGAGAGGGACAGTCCCAGCCAGAGGACGGGGATGGCCACGATCAGCCCCGCCAGCGGTCCCGCCACGCCGATGTCGAACAGCACGCGCTTATTTTTGGGCGTGCCCTGCATCAGGATGGCCGCGCCCATCGTCCCCAGCGGACTGAACGGCAATGGGATAAAGTATGGCAAAGTGGCGGCCGTCTTGTGATAGCGGCTGACCAGGTAATGGCCAAACTCATGCGCCAGCAAAATTCCCAGCAGGCTGAGCGCAAAGGGCCAGCCCGAGAAAATGTTGCGGACCAGCATGGTCATCTGTCCCAGCATGTCGTTCGGCATTGGGCCATCGGGCTGGGCGCCCGCCAGCATCACGCTGAAGACGGTCAGGATGAACAGGACGATGTTGATGTTGATATTGGCGGGCTTGGGGTCGGCGGGACGCGGGATGAGCAGGATGACGTGGCGGCCATCCTCGATGCGGAAGAGCGGCGTGATGCCATACGGCGCCAGCGCCGCCGACAGTTGGTCGTACGCCTGGGCGGAGTCGTCCACGAGGAGCTGTCCGCGATAACGGACGATATATTGGCGCGGATCGCCCGCGGTGACATCGTCGATGCGGAAGATGGGTCTGATCAGGGAAGTGAGGATTTCAGTTTCTGGGAAATTCATGAGGCACCTTATAAACAGACACGGTGGACAATGGACTTGGAACCATCGTCCACCTTCGGGCAGTAGGCGGGAGTGGATGGGAGTCGAACCCACCGCGGCCCGCAACGCGACCCGCCAC
>CAZGFR010000031.1:30721-32572 GCA_964524485.1 uncultured Anaerolineaceae bacterium
TAGGCGGGAGTGGATGGGAGTCGAACCCACCGCGGCCCGCAACGCGACCCGCCACAGGTTTTGAAGACCAGGAGACCCACCGGGACCTAACCACTCCCGCGGTCAAGGATACCCGATGCCAGGTGGATATGCAAGGAAGAGATAAGATGCGGCTGAGAAAGCAGATGGCGTCAGGGCTGAAGCTGGGTCCACGCTTGACGCAGCAGGTCGAAGACGGTCGGGGCCAGGGCGATGGCAACGGCGGAGAAGCACAGGACGGCCAGCAGGGTCAGGCCGCCCGTCCACATGCCGACCAACGCCAGGCGGCGTCCGCGCCCGCCGTTTTGTCGGACCTCCCGCAGAGACGACCATCCCGTCCACAGGGCGACTCCGCCCAACAGGAGCGCGGCAGGATAACAGATCAGCGACGTGAGGGGAATCGGCGCCACGCCGACGCAGAAGGATAGCACGGTCAACACGGCGAAAAGCAGGCTCAACACGGCCCGCGTATTGAACGAAGGTCGAGGTTGTTCCATCAGGCGATCCAGTAGTAGTTCACCCAGCCCGCAAAGTAGACGATCTGCAAGGCGAAGAAGACCGCTCGCAGGGCGTCATACGCATGGCGGTTCTCCAACTTCTCCCCCAGCAGGATGAAGACCGGGAAAATGATGACCATATAACGCGAGACCGAAACCAGCAGCCCCGTGTAGACAGGCAGGATGCACATCAGCAGGGCCGCAACCCCATAGGCCTTATACGGCCACTTCCATAACAGGTACAGGCTGCACAGGAAAAAGACCAGGAAAATCAACAGGTCGATCTTGAACACGTCCAAGTGCGGGGCGTACAGGTTGCGGAAGGGATCGAGGGCGTTGTCGGCGCTGTTGCGTCCCCAGGCCGACATGGCGTCGAACATCGCCAGCGGATGTCCCGACTTGAGATATAAATAATAGAAATGGGCCAGCAAGGCCAGCGGAGCCAGCGCGAACCAGCTCGCCGACGGGCGGATCTGACGCCAGTCCCATTTGCGCTGCTCCATGTACAACCACCCCAGACCGACGGCCAGCACCGCGCCCTGAGAGCGGGTCAACAGGCCCAGGGCCGCCGCCACCCCCGCGCCCAGCCAGTTTCCGCGCATGGCGAAGGTAAATCCCAGCACAGCCAGGAAAAGGAACAGGCTTTCCGTGTAGAAACTCGCAAAGAAGAAAGCGGACGGGAAGACGAAGAGCAGGCCGAGGGTCCGCTGGGCGGCGGACTCGCTGAAGCCCAGGTCCACAAAGATCAGCCGATAGAGCAGCGCCATCGCCGCCAGGAACAATCCATTCGAGAGGATCAACCCAACCAGGATGTAATACGCGTTCGGCAGGTCCAGCCCCAGCCAGCCCAGGCTCTTGACCAGGTACGGATAGAGTGGAAAGAAAGCCATGTTGCTGTAGGACTGGGTCAAGTCCGCCGAGGGCTGGTATCCATTCTGAATGATGGACATGTACCAGGCCGAGTCCCAGCGCGCGAATATGTCGAGCAGGAAATATTTCGTGAGGAAATATCCGCGCTCAAAGTACTTGGTGTAATTCGGGTTGGTGACGTAGTTGCCGTACGCGAAATATCCCACCAGCACCCAAACCGTCCGCGTGACCAGGAAGGGCAGCAGAATCAGATTCCAGACCCAACGCGGCGAGGCATTGGGAATGTCGAAGAATTGCTTGAAACGGGCGGAGAGGGACATTGAGAAAATTATAACATCGGGGCTAACCATGCCAACCAAGGAAGATGAAACAAAAAAGAGCCACCAAATCGGCGACTCTTCTTTTGCGCCTCCACAGGGATTCGAATAACATCCCCCCTACGGGGACGACGGTTGAAACAAAAAAA
>CAZGFR010000032.1:0-15231 GCA_964524485.1 uncultured Anaerolineaceae bacterium
AAAAGAAATTGACTGCTAAGAAACGAAGAACGCGAAGACTCTTAAAGAATCTTCGCGTTCTTTGCGTCTTTGCGGTTCAGATCAAAGGGCGCAGAAACCGCGCCCCTACATTTTATGAAATTACGCCAAGTTTTTTGCCAACCTTTGCGAACGCCTCCAGGCCCTGACCCAGGTCATCGCGGTCGTGGGAGGCGGAGATCATCACGCGGATGCGGGCCTTGCCCTTGGGCACGGTCGGGAAGCCGATGGACATGGCGAACACGCCCTCGTCGAACAATTCACGGCTGAACTGCTGGGCCAGCGGCGCTTCGCCGAGCATGATGGGCGTGATGGGCGTCTCGCTCACGCCCGTGTCGAAGCCGAGCTTCTTCATCTCAGCCTTGAAGTATTTGGCGTTGTCCCACAGACGGTCGACCAGCTCAGTGGAATTTTCCAGCAGGTCCACCGCCGCCAGACAGGCCGCCGCATCCGGGACGGTCACCGCCGAGGAGAACAGGAACGGGCGTCCGCGCTGACGCAGCCACTCGATGATGGTCTTGTCGCCCGCCACGATTCCGCCCATGACACCGAAGGCCTTCGACATGGTGCCGACTTCGATGTCCACTTTGCCGTGCAGGCCGAAGTGATCCACGATGCCGCGACCGCCTTTACCGAGCACGCCTTCACCGTGAGCATCATCCACCATGAACAGGATGTCGTATTTCTTGGCGACTTCATACAACGCAGGCAGCGGCGCGATGTCGCCGTCCATACTGAAGACGCCGTCGGTGACGATCAGCGCGCGGCGGTAGGTCCCAGCCGCTTCCTGGATGGCCGCTTCCAGCGCGGAGGCGTCGTTGTGGTCATAGGCGATGATCTTCGCGCCCGAGAGGCGGCAGCCATCGATGATCGAGGCGTGGTTCAGACGGTCGGAGAAGATGACGTCCTCCTTGCCGACCAGCGCGGAAATGGTCCCCAGATTGGCGGTAAAGCCCGACTGGAAGGTGATCACGTCCTCGGCGCCTTTGAACTTTGCCAGGCGCTTTTCGAGTTCGACGTGCAGGTCCATCGTCCCAGCGATCGAGCGCACCGCAGCAGGACCCACGCCATATTTCTTCGTGGCCTCCTTGGCAGCTTCCACGATCTTGGGGTGGTTGGCCAGGCCCAGATAATTGTTCGAGCAAAAGTTGAGCACCTCTTTTCCATCCACCACCAGCCGCGCCCCCTGCGCCGAACCGATCGTGCGGATGCGGTTGTACAGGCCAGCTTCCTTCAGGCCGTCGATTTCCTGCTTGAGCCAATCGAGTTTTGCAGACATGGAGTCTCCTGTTTATTTTGGAAAATACAAAATGATTATAGACCGAAGGCCACGGGTTGGCTGTCACCTTTAACGGGTGATATTTAGAACATCCCAGACATGCCTCCGGAAGCCAAATCGATGTGGAAATATGAGGCCGAACAATAAGAGGAGTTCAGCGAAATAAAAGGTGCCCCAGAGAGAAAAATGGACGGACAAGTTAGCCAGCAATAGGATCGAAAAAGCCAGCGGCAATAGGACCACATCCCCGGCAGCCCAATATCTTTCGCGGAGAAGCATAGACATCAATCCAACCAGTGGCACGATCAAGGCAACCAGGTCATGGAAATGCAGATGGGGTACCGCAAAGACACCCACCAGCACGGCGACACCGATCTGCTTCCCGCCAATCCTATCAGAATGAAACCAAAAGAAACAAAGGCCTGTCAGCGCCAGGAAATACAGGACCCACCCGCCCAGGTGAACCATATCAATGGATAAGAACGGGAACAGGCGCAGCAACAAGGCGACAACGTTAACCATGCCGCTCTCGTTCAATTGATACCCCGCTCCGCTTCCGCTCAAGAAAATAGTGCGCAGGAAACCCACGATCCCGTCAAAGCCAGCATAAGCAAGGCTGAATAGCCCCAACCCCAGGCAGCCAAGCATAAAATACCACCATACCTTGCACCGCTTAAAAAGGAATGGCACAGCCAGCAGCAAGGCAATATGTGGACGAATCGCCGCCAGGCTCAATCCCATCCCTGCGGCTTCATCTCTGTCTGTCAGGATTCCGTACATCCAAATGCACAATCCAAGATAAAGGAAAGCGCTATCCTGACCGATGACTAGACTTTCGAACGCTGGAAAGAAAAGTATTACGCCGCTTATCAGCACGAGCCACTCAAAGCGTGAAATCCCATTACCTTTGATGACGCTCACAATGGGGATCAGGCCAAGCAGAAAAAACACCGCCATCAACACGTCCCACAACATGAATGACTGCGCAAAATTCGAAGTGACGATAAGTCGGGGAAGCAGGATCGAAAAGGGTGGATGCGCAAAGAGGTAAAGTTCCCCTTGTGGGATGTCAGCGCCGAGGACCTCGGCCTGATATTTCTGCTGTATGGCCAGGTTATAGACCTGTGAAGGTCCCTCATTTGCAGCAGTGCGTCCAGCGGCGTACAGGCCGATGAAATCTGAACTCAAATATTGTTCGGGCGTCGTCATCCATTGCACCCACAGGACGCCATACACGATGGCCAAGGAAAGGATCGATGTGAGGGCAAAGATTCGGCGAAGATCGACCATTGGCTCGAAACACATCAGGAAGGATTTGACAGATCCTCAGCCAGGTATCCCAACTCGGCCAACGCCGCCATCACCTTGGACTGCGCCCCGTCCTTGATCACCACCGTGGTGGGACCCAGACTCTCGCCCAGAAAACGCGCCGCCTTGGACTTGCGCAACTCTTCCAGGACCTCGGGCCGGCTGACCCTCAAAACGACCTGACTCTGCACTCGAGCCTCGGTCCCGTTAACCTCCCAGCGTTTGAGCGTCCTGGTCACCTGCGGCGGGACACCTGCTTCGGAATATTTCGCCAGCAGCGCCAGGAGATGCTCCACCTTGAGACCCTGCGCGCCTGCCTGGGTCAGCGAAGACGCCGTGATGCGGTATGGATATTCCGCGGGCTTCTCGTCCTCCCACTCGCAGAAGCGCGCGATCTGATAACGCGCCGCCCGCGGAAACAGGCGCGGCACCAGCAGCCGTCCATTTGAGGAGATACCGATCTTTCCTTTTTCCTCTTTTTTCTCCGCCAGCGTTGTCAGCCGAAAGGCCGTGACGGGGCCGTCGTTCTCCGCGCTAGCCAGGTCAGCCATGCCCAGCCAATGCAGCAAATCGATGAAGTACTTGATGAGCGCGCCATCGACCTCGTCCCAGCAGGAGAAGCCGCGCAGGTACGCGCCATCCGCGACGCGCTTGATGAACCACGAGTCATAATCGCCTGCAGGTCGCTGAAAATCGGGGAACTTGTCCTTCACCGCACGGACAAAGGCAGACAGGCTCCACCACTTGCCTGCAGGGATGGCCTCGATCAGGTTCAGCAGAAATTCGCGCGTTTCCTGCGGCTGGTTGCTCCACTCACCCTCACAAGCCAGGCTGGGAATCAAACGAAGTTCATTGAAGGTTTCGCTGGCGGTCCAGGCATCGCGCAGTATCTGGAGCGCGTCGGGGCGCGGTGCTTCGAGGAACTTGCGCACGGCGTCGGCTTGGGGGGCGTTGCCTTTGAGCAGTTTCGCCGTCGTCAGCAGTGCGCGCAGCCGCGACTTGGATGGGTAATCCACGCGGCCCATGCGCAGGGCGGCCAGCAGCGTGGTGGCGTCATCAAGGATGCGGTCGGCGGCGGGGAGTTCGTGCGCGCGCTCGACAGGCGAAGCGGGGCGTCCCAGCGGCTCACCGCTCGATGTAGAGTCGGGGCGGGCCAGGCTGAGGATCAGTGGCAGCAGGTCTTCGGGGATGAAGGCGAATTCCTGCGGACCTTTGTCGGTATCGAAGAAGGCGCGCGCCAGCAGAGCGCGGTAAAAAAGACTCTCGGCAGGCGAGGCAGGTTTGAGATGCGGCTTCTCGCGGTCGCGGCGGCCCGCGCCCATCTCGCGGATGTCGCCAAAGCGGCGGGTGAACTCGGCCCAGGGCAGGCGCCCGTCGCTCGCGGTCAGCGCGGCGAGAGCAGAGCGCGATTCAGCCGAGAGCGAGTCGAGGACCTCGGCAACCAGCTCGGGGTCCAGCAGCGAAGCGGACAATTCTTCGGCGGCGGGGACGGCCTCAACGGAGTCCAGTTCCAATCCCCACAGACCTGCGACGATGCGCAGGTGGCCGAGGTCATGTTTCTGGAGGGAGGCAAGCAGGGTGGGCATGGTGGAATCAAAAAGGTTGGACGGTCGAATTGTAACCGTCCAACCTTCAACCTGCAACTTTTTATCCTTTGACGACCTGGAGCGCGTTCGGCAGGACTTCGATACTCACCTTGCGCAGATTGCTGCCGAAACTGGTGAGGATCTCGCCGTCGGCGTGGATGTAGAGCGGGCGGTCGGAGGCGAAGCTGAACTTCTGGCACGCGCCCATGCGAATCTGTTTGGTGAAACGCATATGCGTCCCTTTGAGGAACTCGGGCAGCAGGCGGAACATCATGGCCCGCGAAACCTTGCGCACCGTGATGAATTCCAACGTGCCGTCGGTCATGCTCGACCCGGGCGAAAGGATGAAGCCGCCGCCCTCGCGTCCGCCGTTGCACAGGGTGGTCATCAGCACGGTATCGTCCCAGGACTCGCGGTCGGTCTCGATGTGGACGTGGGCAGGGTCGTGATTGAGAATGATGGTTTGGAGCACGGCCACAAGATAAATGAAAAATCCGCGCAACACGGGAATGCGGTGTGAGCGGATGGTGACCACGGTGTCGAAGCCCATGCCGAGCGTATTGTCGAAGTATTCCTTGCGGCCGTGTTCGTCGGTCATCAAGCCAAGGTCCACGGACGAGGGCTGGCCGCTGAGCGCGTGCGCCAGGGCGTGGTCCGACTGTTTGGGCAGGCCGATGGCGTGGGCGAAGTCATTGCCCGAGCCGACGGGGACCACCCCCAGGATGGGCCGCTGTTCCTCAGGGAGCTGCATCAGCCCATTGACCACCTCGTGAACCGTCCCATCGCCGCCCATGGCGATGACCATGTCATAGCCCTGTTCACCCGCCTGGCGCGCCAATTCGATGGCGTGGCCCGGGTAGACCGTACCGCTCCAATCCGTGTTGCCGTGCTCGCTGGTGATGATGCGCAAGTCGCGGGCCACCTGCCAGGCGTGACCCATGTCGGCCATGGGATTCAAAATGATCTTGACTTTACGGGGCATGAGAGGCTTCTCCTCGATGGTTTGAAATTATAACCCCGCAACAAGAGAAGCGTGACTTCGGGCTTACACGTCGAAGGAGTTCAGGCCGCTGAGCGGCCCGGTGAATCCGTGCGCCACCAGGAAGGAACCACGTTCATGCTTCTTGGCGCGGTAGAGAGCCTCGTCGGCGGCGCGCAACAGGTCGGCGCCGCTCATGGCGTGGATCGGGTACATGGCGATCCCGCCCGAGACGCCCAGGGTGATCGCCCCTCCGCCCGGCGCGGGGAAGCGGAACTGGCGGATGCGCTCGAGCAGTTTCTCGGTGACGAGACGGGCGGCGGACAGGTCGGTCTGGACCAGGATGAGGGTCATCTCGTCGCCGCCGTAGCGGGCCAGGAAGTCGCTGCTGCGCACGCTGGTGGCCATATAGTTGAAGACCGCCCGCAGCACCTGGTCACCCACAAGGTGACCGTAGGTGTCGTTGACATTCTTGAAGCCGTCCAGGTCCATCATCACCACCGTGAAGGGATACCCTGTGCGGCGCGCCGCCAGCACCTCCCGTTCCAGGCGCTCGTCGAGGGCGCGGCGGTTGGGCAGGCCGGTGACCGTGTCGCTGTAGGCCTGCCGGCTGACGAGCTGATGCAGGCTGGCGTTCGAGATGGCCACGGCAGCCTGGTCGGCCAGCAATCCCAGCAGGCGCAGTTCAGAGGGCGAGAACGGGCCCTCGACGGTGCGTGAAAGGTTCATCACGCCCACCACACTCTGGCTGATCTTCAAGGGGATGCCGATGACAGAGCCATTCTTTCGATAGGGTTCTTCGCGATAAAGTTCATGGTCGGACATGTGCTCGACGATGATCGTCTCGCCCCGCTGCGCCACAGAGTTGGTCAGCCCGTTCTTGCGCGGGATCATGTATGGCTGACTGCGTACCCCAGACTTGTCGAGCGCAGCGCCGAACTCGAGTGCACCGCCCTTGTACAGGAAGATATCCACAGTGAAGGTATGCTGGACCAGGCGCATGGCCTCGGTCACCACGGCGTTGAGCACGGTCTGCAAGTCGAGGCTGGAAGTGAGGCCGAGGCTGAGCTTCTTGAGCGCATCCAATTCGTCGGCCTGCTGCTTGAGCAGAGACAGGAGGGCATGTCCCGCAGAAAACTCTCCACGGAACGAAGCTTCATGTCCATCGTTCGGCGGGTCAGACCCACGCTGTGGAAGTTGTGATAATGCCTCGATCAGGTTGAGAAGCTCTTGACGTTCCACCTGAGACAGCCGTCCATCCTCCAGGGCGATGCGCCGCGCCTGTTCCAAAACCTCAGCCCAGTGGTTGGGGGTTGCTGTATTCATTCGATCTTCATTCCAGTATGACAAGGTTAATAACGAATCCCAATTACGACAATCGTACCCATGTCTCAATTGGACAAATCCGATAAGTAAACCAATTATAAATCAGAGTGCGGGTGGATTGTGTTAAAATGAACACACTCTTTTTTGACGGAGACTCTCGTGACCGACACTCTCAAACCTGCCCCCGCCACCCCGCTCCAACCCCGCCGACGGGCGATTCTGATCGGCGCAGCCCAGGGGATCGGCGCGGCCCTTTCCAAAAAACTTGCCGACGAGGGATACACCCTGGCCCTGGTCGACCGCAACCCCGAACGGTTGAACAAAGTCTGTGTGGACATCAATGCGAACGGCCAGAGCGCCGCGCCCTATCAACATGACGTCACCGACTACGAGTCCGTTCCTGCCACCCTGCGCCGCATCGTGGCGGACCTGGGCGGCCTGGACCTGTTCGTCTACGTGGCGGGCGCGATCCACTTCCCCGCGTTGGACGAATATAACTTCGAGCAGGACCACCGGATGGTCGAGGTCAACCTGCTCGGCGCGATGGCCTGGATGAGTCAGGTGGCGCCCATGTTCCAAAATGCCAAAAGCGGACAGATCGTGGGCGTCTCGTCGGTGGCGGGCGACCGCGGCCGCATTGGCAACCCAGGCTACAACACGTCCAAGGCTGGGCTGACCACCTACCTCGAAGCGCTGCGCAACCGTCTCAGCCGTCACGGCGTCAACGTCATCACCATCAAGCCAGGCATGGTCAAGACCGAAATGCTGACCCTGCCCGGGGCGCCGCGTCCCATGTTCGCTGTCACACCCGAACAGGCCGCAAATGAGATCATCAGGGCAATCCGCAAACGCAAGCAGGTCGTCTATGTCTCGGGGTTATGGCGCTGGATCATGCTGGTCATACGCCACATTCCGTCGGTGATCTTCCGCCGCATGTCATTCTAAAAATAGACCCTAAGGGTTTTGAAAACCCTTAGGGTCTTATTTAAAAAAGAAAAAAGAAGACTTAATATGAACAACACCTTCACCCAGCTCGAAAACTTTGGGCATTCTCTCAAGACTGCCTGCTATCGTCTTCAACCGAAGACCAACGAAGAAATCCATGAAGTGTTCCAGCTCGCCAAGAAGCAGGGACTGACCGTCACTGCGCGCGGCGCGGGGCGCAGCTACAACGATGCCTCGCTCAACGGCGGCGGGATCGTGATGGACCTGACGGGGATGAACCGCATCCTCGAATGGGACCCGGCCACGGGCGTCATCCGCGGCGAACCCGGGGTCACGCTCAGCCAGTTGTGGCAGACCGTCCTGCCCGACGGTTGGTGGCCGCCGGTCGTCTCGGGCACGATGACCACCACCCTGGGCGGCTGTCTGGCCGCCAACGTCCACGGCAAGAATAACTATCGCGTGGGACCCATCGGCGAGCATGTGGTCGAATTCACAGCGCTGCTGCCCACGGGCGCGGAAGTGACCTGCTCCCCGCAAAAGAACGCCGACCTGTTCTACTCGATGATCGGCGGCTACGGCATGCTGGGCATCTTCACCTCGATCACAATGCAAATGAAGAAGGTCGAGTCGGGACTGCTTGAAGTGCATGCCATGCCGTCGCATACGCTCAAGGAACAACTGCAACAGATCGAAGACGGCGCTCCCAACTACGATTACATCGTCGGCTGGCTGGATTGCATTACTGTCGGCCACGGACAGGTCCATGCGGCCAATTATCTGCACGAAGGCGAAGACCCCGAGCCGAAGAAGACCATGCAGCTTTCGTATCAGAACCTGCCCAGCCGTCTGTTCGGCGTGATGCCCAAGGCCTGGCTGCATTATTTCATGACACCCTTCGTGAACAACGTCGGCTGGTGGGGCGTGAACCATGCCAAGTACATCACCTCGCTGCGCACGCATACCTTCCGCCAGAGCCATGCGGCCTTCCACTTCCTGCTGGACTACGTGCCCGACTTCGAACGCTCCTATGGCCGCGGCGGACTGATCGAGTATCAGTCGTTCCTGCCCAAGGAGACAGCGCTCCAGGCCTGGACCGAGATGCTGAATCTCTCCGTCAAAATGGGACTGCCCTCCTACCTCGGCGTGACCAAGCGTCACCGCCCCGACAAGTTCCTGCTGACCCACGCCAACGACGGCTTCTCGCTGGCGCAGGACTTCAAGGTCACAGACGGCAACCGCAAGCGCCTGTCCGCGATGCTGCAAGAGTACGACAAGATCGTGCTGGCCAACGGCGGACGTTTCTACTTCGTCAAGAACAGCGAAACGACGGCCGAGACCACGCTGAAGTTCTACGGCGAAGAGACCGTGGAGAAGTTCAAGAAATTGAAGAAGCGCTGCGACCCGAACGGGTTGTTGGAATCGGACCTGTATCGCAGAATTTTTGGATGATTGTGTAGGGGCGACCTGGCAGGTCGCCCCTACAATTTATGGATTATTGGTATGAAATTAGATGTGATCGACCTCGGTTTGATCGAATACGAAACAGCCTGGAAATTACAGGATGACTACGCGGCGGACATTGCCCTGGGCAAGCGTCCGCCGACGTTGTTGTTGCTGGAGCACCCGCACGTGTACACGTTCGGGCGCAGGGGCCAGGCGGAGAATCTGCTGTGGGGCGAGGAGCAGTTGAAGGCGCGCGGCGTGACGGTCCACTGGGTGGATCGCGGCGGCGATGTGACTTATCACGGGCCAGGGCAGTTGGTGGGGTATCCGCTGTTGCCTTTGAGTCCGCTAAGACCTGACAGGTCTCCCACGGAGTCTTCCAATCCTGAAGACGATTCTGATAGACCTGTCAGGTCTGTGGACTATGTCGGTTACGTGCGCAAACTGGAAGAGACGCTCATCACGGCACTGGCGCGCCTGGGCGTGGGAACAGGCCAACGCGCGGGCAAGACGGGGGTGTGGATCCAGGCGGATGCGTACTCGCGCTGCCCACGCTGTCGGCCCGAGGACCGCGAGAAGCCTGCCAAGCTGGCCGCCATCGGCGTCAAAGTGGACGCGCGCGGCGTGACCCGTCACGGTTTCGCGCTGAACGTGAATCCCGACATGACCTACTGGGACGGCATCATCGCCTGCGGGCTGGCGGGCGAACCTGTCGTCTCGCTTGAAGACCTGCTCTTCCCACCGCCGACGATGGAGCGCGTCAAGCAGGAAGTGGTCCGCGCGTTTGGGGAAGTGTTCGGATACGAAACAGGTCACGCTTGAAGCGTGCCCTGTTTTTGATTCGATTACTGTGCGCGCGCCAGATCCTCGCGGACCCAGGCCACGGTCTCGCGGATGGCTTGCTCGAGCGGAGTCCCGCTCCAGCCGAAGGCCTGTTCCGCTTTGCGGGTGTCGACCACGAAGGGCTGGGTCCACTCGTACATCATCTCGACCGTTTCGCGCATCATCGGGTTGAATAGGCCCAGGAAGCGCATCATGCCGGCACCTGCCGCCAGATATTTGACCTTGTGTCCCAGTTCGCTTTCCAGCAGGGACACGAACTCGGCCTGCGTGACCGCCGCCGGGCTGGGCGTGAACCAGACCTGACCGAGCGCATCCTCACGGGTGCCGAGGGTGGCCAGCAATTTGCCGAAATCGGGTGCGTATGTGAAGGTGTGCGGTTGGTCCATTTTGCCGAGCAGGTTGATGGTCTTGCCCTGCACCGCGGGGCGGATCGCCAGGTCGGTGACGGTGCGATCCTCGGGGCCGAAGAAATTGGAGCCGCGCACGATGGCAGCGCGGACCTTTCCGCTGCGGTGGGCTTCCATCACGGCATCGGCCATGTCGGCGCGCGCCGTTCCCTTTCTGGTGTGACGCTGATAAGGCATCTCCTCGTGGATGGGCTGGCCGCGTGTGTCGCCGTACATGTACAGATTATCGGCCACGATGAATTTTGCGCCGTTGGCCGCAGCCGCTTCGAGGATGGCGGATTGGAAGCGCAGGAACTTTTCTGCCCATTCGTAATAGGCGGGCTGGGCGCATTGATAGACGGCCGCTGCGCCGCGAGTCAGCTCCTTGTTCCTGGCAGCGTCGTAGGCATCGCCCGCGACGATCTCCGCGCCTGCGGGCAGGTTGTCCACCTTACCCGAGCGGTTGATCAGGCGCACCTGTTTGCCCTGCTTGAGCAGTTCGCGCGCCGTCCACTTGCCGAGCGGACCCGTCCCAAAGATGACGTGCAATTCGTTTTGAGTCATGAGAATCTCTCCTTTTGTGGTTAAGCGGGCGGCATGGGCGGCACGAAGCCCGCGATCATCGTCTCAGGCGCGGTACGGCCCGCAGCCTGCATCGGCGAGGGATGCTTCACCTTGGAGAGCCGTCCCTCGGTCAATATGCGGCGGTGCGCCTCCTCCCAGGTCGGCAGGTCGGCGGTGTCCTGTGTCCAGCGCGCGACGGAGGCTTCGCTGCACATCTCCGAGAGCAATCGCATGGCCACCTGGTGCGCGCCCGAGCCGCGATACTTCTTCATCAGGGCTTCATCCTGCCAGACCGTCTTGGTCCAGACCACGTTGTTCTTCTCGAAGCGCGTCTGCGCGCCGAGCACGCCTTCCGCTTTTTGGGCCTGGGACGAGGTGCGCATGGCATGCAGCAGGAACAGCGGCAAATACCAGATGGAGCGGACACGCAGGCGGGTGATGGATACGTTGTACATTTCTTTACTCCTTTGGCGTTTCGCAAATTATGATTTTTGATATGGGCGGTCCCGCAGGCGTCTCTCCATGCCGTAGCCTTTGGCCTGTTGCTTCCAGCCGAATCCGCCAACCAGACGATACAACCAGTTCGGGATGAAGGGGCGGGCCAGCAGGTCACGCGCGGACCGCGGGATGGGCCGCCCATCCGCAAGCGACTCGGCCGCGAGATCGAGCGCCTTCTTGAGCGGGATCGCGCGCCCGTCCATCTCGTTCAGCGGCACACCGTGGACGAGTCCCTCACCGCCACCCAGCGCCAGCGACCCGAGCCAGGCCATGTCCGCCTGATGGGCGAACTGCGCACAGATGGCCAGCGCCGTGTCATTGTGATGCGCTTCGGGGAATCCGCAGTTGGCGATGGCGGCGAAACCTTGTGTGACCTTCGCGCTGGCGCGGTGCGTGGCGATCTTCTCCAGCGCGGAGATGACGGGCGCGGGCAGGCTGTCCACATAGAGCGGGAAGGCCAGCACGACCAGGTCGGCTGCGTCCAACTTCTCCAACGCGAGGCGCGTCCGCTCGACGGAATTGAACGAGGTGTAAACCTGCACGATCTCGGTCTCGATTCCGCGCGCGGCAAGCTGTTTGATCAGATAGCCGCCCAGCGAAGCGGACGTGCTCTTCTGCGTGCGCGGACTCCCCACCAGCAGCACGGCGCTTTTGACGGGGGCGGGAGCGGCCACAGCGGAGGAAACGTCCGCCCGCGGCAGGGCAGGCATGGGCGTGGACTCTTTGCGTCGCACGGCGTCCAGCCAGCCGCGGAGTTGCGCGTCCACATCCGAGGTCACATCCACGATCCCGCACACCGCTGTGGATGCGTACATGTTGATCGCGTTGCGTCCCGCCAGGTGACGGAAGATGGCCTCGGCCTGTACGTCGGGCGCGTCCATCCAACCGATGGTGAGCGTGCTCGGGTAGGTTGGATAGCGGCGCTCATGATGAATCTCGCCCCCGAGGGTGGTGAAGAAAGGCGAGATGTTCTGGATCTGATGGTCGACCACGCGTTTGAGCGCCGACGAGACGCCGCCGAAGGTGACAGGCGTAAGGTAGATGACCAGGTTGCTGTGGACGATCTTCTCGGTGATGACGCGGTTGTCATCGTCGGTATTGCACATGCCCGGGCTGCGCACCCAGCAGAAGAAGTCGCCAGCGCAATTGCCGATTCTTTGCTCGCGCAGGACGAGGGTCTCGGCATCGGGGAGTTGGCCGTGTAAAGCCGTCTTAAGTTTCTCGGCCATGAGGTCGCCTGCGTGAGAACCATCAAGGATCAGGGTTTTCATTTTTATCTCCGTGTTTTGGCAACATTTGAGCACCGCCGCGATGGACGCATCGCGCGGGAAACGATTTCTTCGATGAGGTCTTGCCGAAGGGCTGCTTACAGGTACTGGAGCAGCATGGTCTCGATCTCACGGCGGAAGAGCTCGCCCATGTCGGCGATAACGGGCGGCGTGTGCTTCCCGATCTCGAGCATCACCAGGCCATGCACACGACTCCAGACGACGATGGTCAGGTGGAGCACTTCGAGGTCGGCGGGTTCGGTCTCCTGCCAGGCTTCGAGCATGGATTTCAACGCGGGCGTCATGGGGGCCAGCTGCTCGGTGTGGAGTTGTCCGCTGCTGTACAGCGCCTGGATGGTGGTCGCCAACGGGACGATGGCGTTGGCCGCCGCGGGGAAGGTGATGTCATCGGGCGCCACGTAGTTCGGGATGGGCGTGCCGAAGATGAGCTGGTACCGCTGGGGATAGGTGATGGCCCATTCGCGGTAGGCCAGGCCCAGGGCTTTGAAGCGCGCCTTGCTGTCCGCTTCGGGCAGGACGGCAATCGCTTCGATCTGCGATTCGCCCAACGAGGTGTAGGCATCCACGATCAGGGCCGTGACCAGCGCATCGCGGTCGGCGAAGTAGTTGTAGATGGCGGGAGCGGTGATGCCCAACTCGCGTGCGATAGACCGCAGCGACAGGGCTGCTGCACCGGTTTCGGCGATCTGCCTCCAGGCAGTTTCCTTGATGGCATCCTGGAGTTGGGGGATCTGTTGGCGGCGGGTAGGTCGAACCATGTTTCTCCTTCTTTAATTTACAGTGTAAATATACAGTGTTTATTATAAGTTGTCAAGGGAAAAGACCTCGGAAGTCTCACAAGAAGTCTTCTTGATCTGTACGTTTTCCCGTAGACTTCCGAGGTCCGGTTTACTCCATCCATTTTGGTGATTGAAGTCCCATCTCCCGCTATGATATAGTCGACGGAACCCAGGAGCGACCCATGAGTCAAAAACTGCATCGTCGTGATTTCTTGAAAGTAGCGGGGACTTTGGCCGCGGCCAGTTTGGCCGCCTCGTGTGCGCCCAACGCGCCCACCCCCACCCTCGCGCCTGATTCTCCCACCTCCATCCCGCCGACCCTGCCGCCGCTGGAGCCTCCCACGGCTTCCGCGCCGTTGGCCGTCATCGCCCTCAACCGCATGGGATTCGGTCCACGGCCCGGGGACATCGACGCCTTCAACGCGCTCGGCTCCACTGATGACGAACGCCTGCGCGCCTACGTAGCCCAACAATTGAATCCCGACTCCATCAACGACAGCGAGTTCGAGGCGCGTTACGCCGCGGCTGGATTCGAAACCCTGCACAAGTCCGCCGACGAACTATACGCCGACCACATCGCCAACAATCCCTACAACATGAACGACGACCAATACTGGGATTGGTACAGCAAGCCCGCGTACGAGTTGGTCGAGGCCACCTTCCTGCGCGCGGTCTACAGCCGCAAACAACTGGTCGAGGTGCTGGCCGATTTCTGGCACAACCATTTCAACGTCTACTTCTGGCAGGACGACGCCGTGCCGATGCTGGTCTCCTACAATCGTGACGTATTGCGTGCACATGGGCTCGGAAACTTCCGTCAGATGCTCGAAGCCGTCGCGCAGCATCCATCGATGTTGTATTACCTCAACCAAAACAACAGCTCTGACGCGGGACCAAACGAAAACTACGCCCGCGAGTTGTTCGAACTGCACACACTCGGCGCGGAGAATTATCTCGGCGTGCTCGACCCGAACACGATCCAAAAGGATGCCAACGGCGTAGCCATCGGCTACGTCGACAATGACGTCTACGAAGCCGCGCGCTGTCTCACGGGCTGGCGCGTCGACGACGACCTCGGCGATTGGGAGGACGGCGTCGAGAAGACGGGCCGCTTTCTATACTACAAGCCCTGGCATGACCGCTTCAACAAATTGGTGCTTGGGAGATATATCCCCGCCGACCAGCCCGATCTGCAGGACGGCCGCGACGTGCTCGACCTGTTGGCCCGTCACCCGGGGACGGCCCATCACATCGCCCGAAAGCTGGCCCGCCGTTTGATCAGCGACACCCCGTCTGAGGCCGTGGTCCAGGCCGCCGCGGACACCTTCCTCGCCAACCTCGACGCGCCTGACCAGCTCAAACACGTGGTCGAGACCATCCTGCTCTCCGACGACTTCCGCCTGATCTGGGGACAAAAGATCAAGCGTCCGCTCGAAGCGACCATCGCGATGCTGCGCGCTACGCAAGCCGAGTTCACGCGCCTGCCGGGCGGCATCTCGTGGATGTCCTCGCTGATGGGACAAGCCTTCTTCGAGCGGCGTCCACCCGATGGCTATCCCGACACGATGGAAGCCTGGGCCAACAGCATGTCGGTACTGTACCGCTGGAACTTCGCCGTCGGTCTGACCGACAACTGGCTCAACGACGATGACCAGCAGCGTCCGCTGCAGACCGACCTCCGCGCGCAGACCCCGCCCGAGGTCCGCACCCCAACCGCCCTGGCCGATTTCTGGATTCCCCGCCTGCTGGGCCGCCCCATGTCGGACGAGAATCGTCAGGCCGTGATCGATTTCGTTCGCCAGGGCTACGGCGAGAACGATGAAATGTCTGATGACGATCTCGACTACTGGGGCCGCAGCATGGTCGCGCTGATCCTGATGAGCCCCGATTTTTCGATGCGCTAGTCGCCATGCCCGCAGTCGAAGGATTGAAGAAGGAACCTCCCATGCCCAACTTTACCCGCCGAAACTTTTTACAGGGCTGCTCCT
>CAZGFR010000032.1:15331-23492 GCA_964524485.1 uncultured Anaerolineaceae bacterium
AAGGAACCTCCCATGCCCAACTTTACCCGCCGAAACTTTTTACAGGGCTGCTCCTACGCCATCGCCTCGATGGCGGGCGCGCGCCTGAGCAACTTGGCCTTCTCCGCGCAGTACGATACCGACACGCTGGTGGTCGTCTTCCTGCGCGGCGCCTGGGATTCGTTGAACGTCGTCCCGCCCATCGACGGTGACGACCGCGGCTTGTACGAGAAGGCGCGCCCCAACATCAAGATCCCCGCCGACTCGTTGCTGCGCCTCAACGACCAGTTCGGCCTGCACCCCGCGCTCTCGCCGCTGTATGACTTGTACCAGCAAGGCAAGATGGCCGTGGTCCATGCCACGGGCTTGAACGTGGACACGCGCAGCCACTTCGATGCGCAGGAATTCATCGAACTGGGAACCCCGGGGGTCAAGAATACGTCCACAGGCTGGGTTACGCGTCACCTGCAATCCACCCCCAGCGGGTCGACGGGCCTGGTCCCCGCCGTCTCGACCAATGGCCTGCCCACCGCGCTTTTGAATTACACGCCCACTGTCAGCATGACTACCCCGTCCGATTTCTCGCAATGGGACAACGGCACTGCCGTCCAGCAAAAGGAAGCCCTGCGCAAGATGTACGGTGGCAATACCCTGCTCGAACAGGTGGGCCGCCGCACGCTCGATGCGCTCGACCTGGTCCAGCCGCTGGTGGGACAGGATTACATCCCCTCGAACGGCGCGTCCTACAACGACGACGATTTCGGGCGTCAGCTCCAGACCGTGGCGCAGATGATCAAGCTCGAACAAGGCCTGCAGGTCGCCACCGTGGACTTCGGCGGCTGGGACACGCACGAGTACCAGAACGACGGCGCAGGCGGCTACATGGCGGGGCTGCTCTCCTCGCTCGGCAGCGGGCTGGCCAACTTCTATCAGGACCTCGACTCGGGTTACAGCGAGCGACTCTCTGTTGTCGTGGTCAGCGAGTTCGGCCGACGCCTGGTGCAGAATGAATCGCAGGGCACGGATCACGGCCACGGCTCGGTGATGCTGGCCCTGGGCGGCGGTGTCAACGGCGGACAGGTCTTCGGTCCGTGGCCCGGGCTGGCCAACGAGCAACTGTACGACCACGCCGACCTGGCCGTCACCACCGACTTCCGCCAGGTGCTGGGCGAGTTGATCGCGTCCCGCCTCGGCAACCCCAACCTGGAGACCGTCTTCCCGGGCTTCAGCGGATACAACCCTCTGGGCGTCTTCCGCGGGTGAGACCAAAGTACACGTTGACTTTTTGACTTGAAGCCTTTACACTAAACCAAAATTGGTCATTTTTCGGAGGAGTTTATGGCATTTCAACTCGTCATGCGTTCGGGCCCCACACCGGGGGCGGTTTATCCTCTCGAAGGGGATCAACTCACCATTGGACGTGATTCGACCAACGGCGTGGCCATCAACGACCCGGAGGTCTCCCGCCGTCATGCCCGCCTGACCTTCCAGGGCGGCAAGTATGTGCTCGAGGACCTGGGCTCCACCAACGGGACCTTCGTCAACGGCCAGCGTTTGAGCGGGCCGCACGTCCTGAAAGCGGGCGACGTGGTCGCCCTCGGCGAGCAGATCGTGCTGATGTACGATGCCGCCAATATCGACCCGGGCGCCACCATCGCTTCGCCGCGCAACGCGGTGCGCATGCCGCCCGTGGCGGCGCCTGTCCCGGCTCCCGTGGCGCCGCCTCCGCCCGCCCAAAATTACGCGGGCCAGGTGCCCGGGGCCTACACCCCGCCGGCTAAGAAGAACAACCTGCTGCCCATCTTCATCATCGTGGGCGTGCTGTTCTTCATTTGTTTGTGCGTCGCGGCGCTCTTCTATATCGACGCGAACTACCTGTGGTGCACGTTCTTCCCCTTCATCAACGGCTGCTAGCCTTCGAATCCACGGCCCCCGCGACTTCTCCTCGCGGGGGCTTTTGATTTCCCCCAACGGCCCGCTTCGTTGTAAAATGAGACAGCATTGACTACAATGGATGAAAAAGCAGACACCATGACCGCTGAGCGCCCTGAACACGTTTCACCCAAATGGGGTCCCACCACCAAACTGGTAGTGGCCCTGACCTTTGTGGCTATCGTGGCCGCATTGCTGGTCAAGTTCCAGTTCATTCTCAGCCCGCTGGTGCTGGCGCTGCTACTGGCTTATCTCATCCAGCCGGTCGCCAACCTGCTGCACCGCACGCGGCTTGCGTGGGGACTTTCCGTCAGCCTCATCTACCTGCTGATCCTGATCCTGCTGCTCGGCCTGCTGACCGTCAGCGGCGTAGGCCTGGTCCAGCAGGTGCAGAGCGTGGTCACTATTGCACAGGACGGCCTGACCCGCCTGCCCGCCCTGATCGCGGAAGCCTCGGGCAAGGTGTACACCTTCGGCCCGTTCCAGTTCGACTTCAGCCATCTCGACCTGAATCAGGTCAGCAGCCAGGTGCTAGGCATGGTCCAGCCGCTGCTCAGCCGCACCGGGTCCCTGCTGGGCACGCTGGCGGGCAGCGCGGCCAATTTCCTCGGCTGGACCTTCTTCGTCCTGTTGGTGTCCTACTTCTCCCTGCTCGAGAGCGGCGGACTGCGCGAGCGCATCCTCAGCCTCGAAATCCCCGTCTACGGCGACGACGTCGCACGCCTGGGCCGCGACCTGGGCCGCATTTGGAATGCCTTCCTGCGCGGGCAGATCATCATCTTCTTTCTGACCATCATCGTGTACACCATCGTGCTCACCAGCCTGGGCGTGAGTTACGCCATCGGGCTGGCTTTGGTAGCCGGGCTGGCGCGTTTCGTGCCTTACGTGGGTCCCGCCCTTAACTGGTTGACCCTGTCGCTGGTGGCCTACTTCCAGGCCTACAAGCTCTTCGGCATGGAGCCGCTCTACTACACCCTGCTGGTGCTGGGCCTGGCCCTCTTCATCGACCAGATCTTCGACAACTTCATTTCCCCGCGCATCATGTCGAACGCGCTCAAAGTCCACCCCGCCGCGGTGCTGGTGGCGGCCATCATCGCCGCCAACTTGTTCGGCATCCTGGGCGTGGTGGTGGCGGCGCCCATCCTCGCCACAGTGACGCTCTTCTGGAATTACACCCTGCGCAAGATGCTCGACCTCGACCCGTGGCCCGACCCCGAACCGCACCACCCGCCCCCGCCGCCTGCCGGGCGGCTGATCGTCCGACTGCGCCGTTTCTGGCGGACCCTGCGCCTGCCCCGCCCCCCCAAGGCTTGACCAGCCCTTCAGGCTGTTTCTGCAAAACTTCAACCAAGGAGAACCCCCATGTCCAACCATGACGAACCCAAGACCGAGACCCTGGCCGAGACCGAGAACTACCTGGCCTGGAAGGCCGAAGAGCCCGACGGCGAAACCACCTACCACATCGAACTGAACAACGTCACCGTCCACTTCTTCGAAGAAGAGTGGCAGGAATTCCTCGCGCTGGCCAAACTGCTCAAATAACTCATTCCATGCGCCCTGCGGAGGATTCGAATCTTCGCAGGGATTCACATCTCCCATGAAATTGAACGATACCATCACTGACGTGCCCGGCCTCGAGGTCGGGCACGCGCAGGACAACGAAGCGCTGACCGGCTGCACGGTCATCCTGTGCCGCAAGGGAGCCGTCGGCGGCGTGGACGTGCGCGGCAGCGCGCCCGGCACGCGCGAGACCGACCTGCTCAACCCGCTCAACCTGGTGGAAAAAGTCCACGCGGTGATGCTGGCGGGCGGCTCGGCCTATGGCCTGGATGCGGCAGGCGGCGTGATGCGCTACCTCGAGGAACGCAAGATCGGCTTCAACACCGGCGCGGGACTGGTGCCCATCGTCCCCGCGGCCATCCTGTTCGACCTGGGCGTGGGGCGCGGCGATGTGCGTCCCGATGCGGCCATGGGCTATCGAGCCTGTGAGGCTGCGTCCACAGCGAAGGTGGACGAGGGCAACGTGGGCGCGGGGACCGGCGCGAGCGTGGGCAAGCTCTTCGGGGCGAAGCAGGCTATGAAGTCCGGGCTGGGCAGCGCCAGCCTCGCCATCGGCGGCGGGATCGTGGTCGGGGCCATCGTCGCGGTCAATGCCTTCGGCGACATCCTCGATCCGAAGAACGGCGAGATCGTGGCGGGCTTGCGCTCGGCGGAGGTCGGCCCCTTCCACATCGGCGCGAAGGGTTATTTCGCCGACACGCAGGAAATGATGAAGTCGATGCTCGGGCGCAACGTGTTGAGCTTCGCCACCAGGGCCAATACCGTGCTGGCGGCGGTTGCCATCAACGCGGACCTGACCAAGGCCGAGGCTAACAAGATGGCGCAGATGGCGCACGACGGCCTGGCGCGCACCATCCGCCCTGCCCACACCATGCTCGACGGCGACACGATCTTCGCGCTGGCCACAGGCGGTCACAAAGTGGACGTGACCACGGCAGGCGCGTTCGCGGCGGAGGCCTTGAGCATCGCCGTGTTGCGCGCTGTGCGCGCGGCCGCACCCGCGGGCGGACTGCCAGGCTTGAAGACCGACGGGGCGACCGCTTGAGTCTTTCGCAAAAAATCTCCCTTCCGAAATTCAGCGTGGCCTGGCTGCTCGGCAGCCTGGTCACGTATGTTGTGTTGGGCTTTCTGAAAAACTTCTACGCTGATTGGGCGCTGATACTATGGGGTGTTATCGTCCAAACCCTCGTCATTGGCTTGAGCTATTATCTGATTCGCGAAACGAAGTTCAGTGTCCGCGAGCACGGGCTGATGGGCACGATCGTGCTGGTGGCGTTTCTATTCACCGCTGCCGTGGTGGAAATGCTGAATCAATTCCCGACATGGTACGACATCCGCTTCTTTTTGCTGCCCGCCTCAGCCTGGTCCGTCGCGTTGATCCTGCTTTCGGCAGGCTGGATGCTCGCCGCGTTGACCTGGGCCCATCCGCGAGAGGAAAGATTCCTCTCCAGCCGATTCTTTGTCGCCCTGCGCGACAACCTGCCTGGACTTTTGCTTGGTCTGGCGTTCTTCATTGTCTACTTCTCCCTGGCCGTGACCTACAGCATCGTGCTGCGCGACCCGACCCAGAACTTCGACGACAACTTCTACGACGCCGACCCCACCAGTTGGATGAATCGTTTTGCCGCGCCCGCCGACCAATTGATCGACATGCGGCCCGTGCATCCGTTCGCCTTTCTGATCTTCCGCCCGCTGACCTGGCTGTTGGGACTGCTGCTCAACGGGAATCATTTCTACGCGGCGCTGCTGCTCAATGCGGGCGCGGGCGCGCTGTGCGTCTTCCTCGCGTGGACTCTGGTCCGCCGCTGGACCAACCCAACCTACGCCGCGCTGTTCGCCTCCCTGCTGGGGGTCAGCGCCGCGCACCTTGTCTTCAGCACCTTCCTCGAAACCTACATCTTCTCCGCCACCGCGTTGACGGCCTTCCTGCTGGCCCTGCAAAGGGACGGGAAACCGCTCAAGGCGCTGGTTCCGCTCGGCCTGCTGACCTTCGGCATCACCATCACGAACTTCCTCCAGACGGGCATCCTTTTTCTTTTTTCGGAATTCAAACTCTCTAAGCTCATCAAGTACGGGCTGATCGTGGCCGCCCTGACTTTTCCACTGGCCTGGCTGCAACACGCGCTCTATCCCACCAGCCAGCCCTTTTACGACCTTGCCGTCATGCGCGCGGAAAATCGCTACTCGGCCAACGTCAACACGCCCGAGCGCCTCTACGAACGCGCCTACGTGATGGGGCGCACGGTCACGCTCTACAGCATCATCGGTCCGCGTCCGCTGGCGTTGACCACGGAAGTCGGCTGTAACTTCCCGTGTTTCAAGACCTACAAGCCGAAGTATGGCCCTGATTTGATCACCTCTTATGCGGGCTTTGGCAGTTGGCTGACGCGCGCATGGTTCGTCATTTTGATCCTTGCCTTAGGCCTCTTCGTCTGGAAATTCATCAAGTCGCCGAAAACCAACCTGCTAGAAGTCGGCCTGCTGCTGTGCATCCTGTTCAACTTCGCCATGCACGTGGCCTACGGCGACGACCCGATGCTCTACTCCCCCGACTGGACCTATGCCCTGGTCTTCTTCGTGGCTCTGGCCTTTCGGCCCTTTGCTGACAAAAAATGGTTTCAGGCCGCGGGCCTGATCTTCCTCTCCGCGCTGATGGTTAACAACTGGACCTTCCTGCGCGCCATGCTCGCCGCGGTTGCGCCGTACTTATAGGACTGCGGACTTCAGTCCATGTAGATGCAGACTAAAGTCTGCACTCCGTTACCCAAAGGATTCATATGCGCTGGCTGACCAGTCTCTTCCTTTCGCTTTGTCTCTCGATCTCCGTTGCCGCTCACGCCTTCGGCCTGCTGGATCATCCGCGCAGCGAGCAGGCTCTGCTCGTTGCGGTCGCCGCTGTCGGCTTCGGCGTGTTGATCTTTCAAGTCTATCCGTTTTTCGAGAGACATTTCCTGTCATCGCAATACAAGAATATCCTGATGACCCAGGCGCTGCTTGCCGCGATTGCGACCGCCATCCTTCTGCCTGCGCCCGCGCTCCTTGTCCATCTCGTGGACGGTTTTACCTGTTTCGGCCTCAGCCTTGCCCAGCTTGCGCCGTTCGCCTCGGGGTATGACCAACAGAAAAATTCCTGGGCCTTGCTGAGCGTCCTCCTCGCCGGGCCCTTTTCTTATATCGGCGCGGGATTAATCAGCCATTTCTATCCCAGTTACCTAACACTTTCTCTGTCGATCCTTTGCTTGCTCCTCGCGGGATCGATTTTCTACGCCATCCTCCAGTATTTCCAGGAGCAACCCGCCTCGTGGACCCTTAGCCTGATTCCCGTGATCCTGGCCTTTCTCTTCACCCTGGCCTGGATCGCGCTGGTCCTGAGCTATCCCAACATCTTCGACCACACACGCTTTACACTGACGCCCGTTTCTTCCGCGCTCTTCGTTGCAGCCTGGATCCTCTCCCCCGTCTGGCTGGCCTGGACCGTGAAAATCTTAGACGAGCGCGGCTGGTCCGCGCACCTGAAGGCGACCCGCGCCTTCATCTTTGCCCGCAAGAATCTGCTGGGATTGTTGCTGGCAGGCATATTCGCTCTCGGCTACACTGCGCTCAGCTTCACCTTCAACCATCCTGGCCTCGACCAGACCGAGAACTTCCTCGCCATCGACAACTTCGCCTGGATGGGCCGCCTGGCAGACGCAAACGGCGCGAGCATTGAGATGCGCGCCGTGCATCCGTTCGCGTTCTTCATCCTCCGCCCCATCGTGTGGTTATTATCCCTGTTCTTCAACGGGGACCGTTACGCCGCCACGCTGCTGTTGGTCCCGCTCACAGGCGGACTGTGCGTCCTGCTGGTCTATCGTTTTATCAAACGCTGGTCGGGCTCGGAGGCATATGCGCTGTTGTCCGCATCCCTGCTGGGCGCCAGCGCCGCGCATGTGGTCTTCAGCTCCTTCGTCGAGTCGTATATCTTCTCGGCGGCGGCTCTGCTCCTGTTCTTCGTGCTGCTGCTTGATGAAAAGACTCATTTCCTTGCGTTGGTCGCTGTCGGCACGTTGACCTTCGGCATCACCATTACCAACTTCATCCAGACCTTCCTTGGCTACGTGGTGGCGCGCCCAAAGTTCAAGTCCATCTTCATGTTCGGGCTGCTGGCCTCAGCCCTTTCCATCACGCTGACCGTGCTGCACGCGGCGACTTTTCCGTCCGCGCTGATGTTCTTCGATCCCGCAGGCGCGGGCGTCGAATCCGATTACGCCATCCCGCTCATCGGCGCGCCCGCGTGGAAGGTCATCGGCCGCGCGATGCTGTTGGTAAGAAACATCTTTTTGTATAGCATCGTCGCGCCACAACCGTACATCCTCACCGCCGAAGTGGGTGGGACTTTTCCGCGCTTCAATTTCTTCAAGATCGCGCCAGGCAGTTACAGCTACAGTTCCTTCGATGGTCTGGGAAAGATTCTCGTGGCGGTCTGGCTGATCCTGCTCGTCGCGGCGACCGTGGCCTTCGTCTGGAAACTGATCCGCGCCCACAAATTCGACCTGACCGCCGCTTTCCCCCTGGTCCTCCTCTTCAACTTCGCCCTACACATGACCTACGGCTACGAACCCTTCCTCTACGCCGCAGACTGGACCTACGCGCTGGTGCTCTTCGTTACCGCGTCGCTGTCCGATCTCGGCAAGCAACGCTGGTTCCAGAT
>CAZGFR010000032.1:23592-24931 GCA_964524485.1 uncultured Anaerolineaceae bacterium
CCATCATCGCTACGAGCGTTTGCTCTTCAACTCGTCCTTGAAGATCAGGCTGAGCACGATGCTCACGACGCTCACGATCAGGCCGCCCAGGAAGGCCGGCCAGAACCCATTCACCGCCAGGCCGAGATCGAACCAGCCGCCGATCTGCCCCGTCAGCCAGAACATGAAGGTATTGATCAGCAGCGTGAACAGGCCCAGGGTCAGGATGATGAGCGGGCAGGTCAGCACGGTCAGCAATGGGCGCAGGAAGGCATTGACCAGGCCAAAGATCAGCGCCAGCCAGATGATCGAGACCCAGTTTCCGCTGAAGTCCACGCCGTGCCCGTCGAGCAGGAAGATCGCCGCAAACAACGCAGCGGCATTGATGATCCAACGCAGGAAGAATTTGGTCATTTTAACTCCTTTCATTCAAAATACGAATTCACGTCTGGAAGGTTGCGCCTTCATACTCCATCCAGAGTAACGTACGCAGCGGAGCGAACCCCGCCGCGCGGATGGCTTCGTCGAAGTCGCCCTTGGGATATTCGAGCGTCAAGTGCGGATACCCGTTCAGCGTGCGCCGCACGTGGAGGAGCAGACTCAAGGCCGCTTCGCGGCTGGACCCCGGGCCTGCCGCCAGCCAAAGGGCGTTCGGCTCCCGCCCGGAGGGGACCACCGCCAACGCCGCCTCGAGTTGGTCCCCCTTCAGGGCCGACCACTGACGAACGCCTGCGTCCACGAAGAACAGGTAGAGCATGTTCCACAGCCCAGGCTTGAGCGGAGAAAAATTCCATCTGCCGTACCAGGCCAGGGCGTCGGGATAGGTCTGGCGCAGCCATTCCTGCTGACGGGGCCAATCGCGGCCCGCGCGTCCCACGATGGAGATGTCCGATTCCGGGACGGACAGAGAACGGTCGCAATAGCCCTTCCAGTTCGTGCGGCGGGCGCGTTCGCGGAAGCCGAGGTCGCGGTAGAGTTGTACCGCGCCCGGGTTGTCCTCGCGGACGTGCAGCCAGATGGAGGCCTTGTGGTCGAGGCCATGCTGAATGGCGCGTTCGGTCAAGGCGCGGGCAATGCCGCGTCGTCGGAAATCGGGGTGGGTGGCCACGTTGGCGATCAGGTACAGCCGCTGGCCGTTATGGCGGAACGGAACCAGGCTGGCGTTGCCAACAATCTTATTGTTTTCCTCCCAGACATAGCCCGTCAGCGGCAGCGACGTGCTTTCGGCCATTTTGGTGGCCCAATGCAGGAAACTCTCGTCGCGTCCCGCGCGGCGCATGTCCTGCACGTAACGCTGTCCGTCGCTGTCCATCGTGCTGGCAAAGCACAACTCGATCAAGTCCGCCACGTGCGGCAGGTC
>CAZGFR010000032.1:25031-30917 GCA_964524485.1 uncultured Anaerolineaceae bacterium
ATATTGACCAGTTTCCTGTTCGCCACAATGACCTTGCGTGGCTCCTTGCCATCCAGGTACTTTTGGACATTATCACTGGCCAGCGCCGCAGCCTTGATCTGGTCCTCACTGGCTTCGGCAGGGACGACGATCTTGTCGCGCAGCTTGCCGTTGACCTGGACGGGAATCTCGATGGACTCTTCCTTAGCGGCGGCCTCGTCCACCTTCGGCCAGGATTGCTGATGGATCGAGTAGGGCTTGCCCAGTTGTTCGGTCCACAGTTCCTCGGCGATGTGCGGGGCGATGGGAGCCAGCATCTTCAGGTAGATCTCCTGCGCTTCCTTCCAGGCGTCGCTGCCAGCCGCGCCCGCTTCTCGCGCCTTGTACATTTCGTTCAGCAATTCCATCAATGCGGAGATGATCGTGTTGAACTCAAAGTTCTCGAAGTCACGCGTCACCTTGCGCAGGGTCTGGTGGACCTTGCGGCGCAGATTCTTCTTCGCTTCTTCGGAACCAGCCCCGGGCAGGGTTGGGTCGGTGAACAGGGTCCAGGTACGGCGGATCCAGCGGGCGGATCCTTCGATGCCCTGCGAGTCCCACGGCGCACCCATCTCCCAGCGCGCGAAGAACATCAGGTAGGCGCGTACGGTGTCAGCGCCGTATTTGTCCACCAGGATGTCTGGCGCGATCACGTTGCCGCGGCTCTTGGACATCTTCTCGTTGTCCTCGCCCAGCACCATGCCCTGATTGCGCAGTTGGATCATCGGCTCGTTGCCTTCGGTGATGCCCGCATCGCGCAGCGCCTTATGGAAGAAGCGCGTGTACAGCAGGTGCATCGTGGCGTGCTCGATGCCGCCCGTGTAGGTATCCACGGGCATCCAGTAATTGTATTCGGCCTCATCGAACGGACCCTTGTCATATTTCGGCGACAGGTAGCGCAGGTGATACCACGACGAGCACATGAACGTGTCCATCGTGTCGGTCTCGCGCTCGGCAGGTCCGCCGCACACGGGACAGGTGGTGTTCTTCCAGGTCGGGTGCAGCTTCAGCGGCGACTCGCCGGTCGGCTTCCACTCCACGTCCTCGGGCAGGGTTACGGGCAGTTGGTCATCGGGCACGGGATTCCAGCCGTGGATCGGGCAGTTGACCATCGGGATGGGCGCGCCCCAATAACGCTGACGGCTGATCAGCCAGTCGCGATAGCGATAGTTGACCGATTCCTTGCCGATGCCTTTTTCTTCCAGCCAATCGATGACCGCCGCAATGCCGGGATTCTTGCGTCCTTTCTGATCGTTGACTCTGGTCCCGTTAAATTGGGCGGAGTTGACCATCGCGCCCGCGCCGACATAGGCCTCGGGCATGGTGTCGCCATCCAGGTCGGGTTGGCCCTCCGGCTGGATGACCGGAATGATCTTCAACCCGTACTTGCGGGCAAAGGCGAAGTCGCGTTCGTCGTGGGCGGGGACAGCCATGATGGCGCCCGTGCCGTACGACATCAGCACGTAATCCGCGATCCAGATCGGGATGCGCGCGCCGTTGACCGGGTTGATGGCGTACCCGCCGGTGAACACACCGGTCTTCTCCTTGTCCACCGCGCCGCGCTGGATGTCAGACTGACGTGCAGCCTGGACTTTGTACTCGTCCACGGCAACCTTGTTCTCGGGCGTGGTGATCTCGTCCACCAACGGATGCTCGGGTGAGAAGACCATGAAGGTCGCACCCCACAGCGTGTCAGGGCGGGTCGTAAATATTTCGACGTCGTGGTTGCCCACTTCCGTCTTGAAAATAACGGATGCGCCTTCGCTGCGGTCGATCCAGTTGGTTTGCAGGGTCTTGACCGTCTGCGGCCAGTCGATTCCGTCGAAGTTCAACAGTTCATCGGCATACTTGGTGGTCTTGAAGAACCACTGATCCAGGTCCTTTTTGATGACGGGCGTGCCACAGCGTTCACAGTGACGGTCCTCGCCCCAGACCTGTTCGCGTGCCAACGTGGTGTTGCAGTTCGGGCAAAAGTCCACGGGCGACATCTTCCGATAAGCCAGGCCCATCTTGTACAGTTGGATGAAGAACCACTCGGTCCACTTGTAATATTCAGGTTCGCACGAGACCGCCTCGCGCTCCCAGTCGAACATGGCGCCCATCGAGCGCAATTGCTTGCGCATGCGCACAATATTGTCACGCGTGCGCACCATCGGGTGGATTCCGCTCTTGATGGCCGCGTTCTCGGCGGGCAGGCCGAAGGCGTCGAAACCCATCGGGAACAGCACATTGTAACCTTTCATGCGCATGTACCGCGCGCGCGCATCGGAGGGCGTCATCGCATACCAGTGACCGATGTGCAGGTCACCGCTGGGATAGGGCAACATGGTCAGTGCATAATGTTTCGGCTTGCTGTTATCGATCACCGAACGATACAACTGATCCGCATCCCATTTGGCTTGCCACTTGCTTTCGATCTCTTTCGGATTGTAGTGAATATCTGCCATTCGTTCCTCATTGGAATTGATTTCTGTAGTCAATGGCCTGATCTCAGGCGGCCTGGAAGGTTGAGAGGCAACCGAGAAGAGGCCCCTGTTTCCAGAAGATGTAATTGACTTGGACTGTGGGTGTCATGCGTGCCTCCTTTCCAGGCTGTGAAAATATTCTTGTCCGGTAAAACAAAAAAAGCCTTCATCCACTCTGGGACGAAGGCCATGCTCCGCGGTACCACCCGGATTCGTTCGATGCTGGCAGCTTCGAACGCTCTTTGACGCTGTAACGGGCTACCCCGTCACCGGTTACTGGGTTTCACCGGTGAAGTCCCTCTTTCGAGGAGGCGGGCGAGTTCGGCCTTATCACCCTGTAGGGGCTGCGTTCCCGTGGACACCATGAAGGGCTCTCACCTCGCTTTCCCTTCTCGCTGACGGGATGGCTTACTACTCCAGCCATGACTTTTAAATATGTTTTTTGATTATAGCACAAGAGCGACCGGGGAAACCAGTCGCTCTCGCAGGTGGACCCAGGGGGATTCGAACCCCCGACCTTCTCAATGCCATTGAGACGCGCTCCCAACTGCGCTATGGGCCCTTGGTCGGATTTTGCGAGCAGCGAACTTCGACTTTCGAGTTGTCCACTGTTCGCTGCCTAGTGGACCTGAGGGGATTCGAACCCCTGACCTCCTCAGTGCGATTGAGGCGCGCTCCCAACTGCGCTACAGGCCCGTTAACAAGGCGAGTGACATTCTACCTGACGCAGGAAGGGATGTCAAGCACCGGCCAAAAGGGAATTTGCAGGTTTACGCCGTGCTTCAAAGTGTGTAAAATACAGGCCGGTTTCACCAAGAGAAAAGAGAGGTAGTCATGTATATCGATCCCAACACTGGCGGCATGCTTTTCCAGGTATTGGCCGCCGCCTTCGTTGCCGTTTCCGGCGTGGTGCTGGTTTTCGGCAGCAAGATCCGCCAATCCATCGCCAGCCTGCGTCGCCGCATGCGCAAGGACAAGGACGAGGATAGCGAATAGATGCGCACGATCATCACAGGGTTTGATTCATTCGACCCGGGCACGTTTGAAAGACTGCTCGAACAGGGGAAGATGCCCAATTTGGGCAAATACGCCAACGCAAGCGGATATTCCCGCCTCGAAGTCTGTTCGCCGCCCCAGACCGAAGTCTCGTGGACCAGCATCGCCACCGGCGTGGACCCCGGCTCGCACGGCATCTTCGACTTCGTCCATCGCGACCCCGCCTCTTACATCCCATACGTTTCGCTGCTGCCCACCCGTCAGAGCGCGGTCGGTGAGCAGTTCATGCCGCCTTATACCACCAAGACCCTCTTCCACGAGGCGGCTGACATGGGCTTCCCATCCACGGCGTTGTGGTGGCCCGCCCTCTTCCCGGCGCGGCCCGAGATTCCCGTCGGAACCATCCCCGGCCTGGGCACGCCCGATATCCGCGGCCAGTTAGGCGTGGGCACTCTGATGACCAGTGAGCCCTCCAAAAAGAAGAAGACCCAGGTGCTCAAGCTGGAATCGACCGGGCGCGGAAAGTTTAGCGGTGCCCTCGAAGGGCCGAAGACCAAGACCAAAGACGGGATCAAGCCCATCCTCCTGCCGGTCACGGTGGACGTTCTCGATGAGACCTCCGCCCGTTTCACCATCGGCAAGCAAAACCTGGACCTGAAGTTGGGCCAGTGGAGCCCGATCCTCGAACTCCAGTTCCCGGCCGGATTCATGTCCACCCTGCACGCCATCACCCAGGTCATTCTGACCGAGGTAAAGGGCCGCGTCAGCCTGTACTTCCTGCCGCTGCAGATCCACCCGCTGCATTCGCCGTGGCACTATGCCGCCCCGTCCTCGCTGGCCAAGGATTCGTGGACCAACGCCGGGCCATTCCTCACCCTTGGCTGGCCGCAGGACACCAACGCCCTCGAAGACGACTGCATCACCGACGACCAGTTCCTCGCATTATGCGACTCGATCTTTGAGTCGCGCAAGCGCGTCTTCTATCGCCGCCTCGACGGCTTCAAGGAAGGCGTGCTGGCGGGCATCTTCGACTGTCTCGACCGCGTCCAGCACATGTTCCTGCGCGACCGCACTGACATTGTCGAGGAATGGTATCTCAAACTCGATGGCTTCGTCGGCGACGTGCAATCCCGCATCGACAAACTCGGCCTGCAAAAGTATCGCTACCTGGTCATGTCGGACCACGGCTTCAAGACCTTCGAGACCAAAGTCAACGTCAACCACTGGCTGGTCCAGAACGGCTACATGACCCTGACCTCGCCCGATGGCGGCGATCTGAGCAAAGTGGAGTGGTCCAAGACCCGCGCCTACGCGCTCGGCCTCAACAGCCTGTACCTGAACGTGGCGGGCCGCGAAGGCCAGGGCATCGTCCAGGCCGCAGAGCTCGAAGCCCTGCTCGAAGAGATCCGCACCAAACTGTTGGATTGGAAAACCCCCAACGGCGAGACGATCTTCAACCGCGTGCTCCCCAAGCATGAGGCCTTTACGGGACCTTATTCCCGCCTCGGCCCGGACCTGGTGCTGGGCTACGCCCCGAGATTCCGCGCCTCGTCTGAGACCGGTCTCGGCAAGATCGGCGCAACCGGCCTGGAGTCCAATACCGATCACTGGGGCGCCGACCATTGCATCGACGCCAATGCCGTCCCCGCCGTCCTCTTTGCGAATCGCGACGTGGCCAACATGCCCGGGCTGTCCTTCCGCGACATCCCCTTCCTGGCCTTGGGCAAACACCTCGACCAGTCCTATATCAAGCCGCCTTCGCAGATGGGCCCTCAGGGCCAGAAAGACCTGGAAGAACGTCTCAAGGGATTGGGGTATCTTTAATCATGTTGAAGAAACTCTTCGGGCGTCCGCCCGCCCCCGTCCAAAAGGAGATTGTGGTGGTCTCCGGCCTGCCCCGCTCGGGCACTTCGATGATGATGAAGATGCTCGAGCAGGGCGGACTGCAGGTCGTCACCGATTCCCTGCGTACCGCCGACGACGACAACCCGAACGGCTACTACGAGTTCGAGACCGTCAAGCAGATGCCCAGCGGCCAGACCGCCTGGCTGGATGGCGCGCAGGGCAAGGTGGTCAAGGTCATTTCGGCGTTGTTGGAATACCTGCCTTCCAAATACCACTACAAGGTCATCTTCATGGAACGCGCCATCGGCGAAGTGTTGGCCTCGCAGAAGAAGATGCTGGTCAATCGCCAGGAAGAATCGACCATCAGCGACGCGGAGATGCAGGATCAGTTCCAAAAGCATGTGGCGGCAGCCAAGTACTGGCTCGCGCGCCAGCCCAACTTGTCGGTCCTGTACGTGGACTACAACAAGATGCTGGCTGCGCCCGATCCGCTCTGCCAGACCATTGCCGACTTCCTCGATATGGGCCTGGATGTGGACAAGATGCGCGCCGTGCCCAACGA
>CAZGFR010000032.1:31017-32303 GCA_964524485.1 uncultured Anaerolineaceae bacterium
AATTTTTTGGTGACAAGGAGAGGACCAGTGGAAACCAAGGGCCTGACCGCACTCCGCATCAGCCTGGCCTCACCCGCCACGATCATGTCGTGGTCTTATGGTGAGGTGCTGAAACCCGAAACGATCAACTATCGCCGCTTGAGGCCAGAAAAGGATGGGTTATTCTGTGAGGCCATCTTCGGCCCGACCCGCGACTGGCAGTGCTATTGCGGCAAATACAAGAATCCCCGCTATAAAGGCATCGTCTGTGACAAGTGCGGCGTCGAAGTGACTCGCGCCGCCGTTCGCCGCGAGCGCATGGGTCACATCTCGCTGGCCACCCCGGTGGCGCATATCTGGTACACGCGCCGCGTCCCCTCGTACCTGGGCATGCTGCTGGACATCTCCCGCCGCAACCTGGACCGCGTGCTGTATTTCGCGCAGTACATCGTCACCTACGTGGACGAGGAAGCCCGCAAGAAGGCCCTGCAGCGCCTCGAAGACGAGATCACTGTCTCGGAACGGGAACAGGCTGCCGGCACGAATGCCAAGATCGCCGAGATCAAGACTCACCGCGACCGTCTGATCGCCGAGCTCAACCAGAAACGCGCTGCCCTCGAGCAGGAGTATGACGAGCGCATCGCCGAGCAGTTGGACCCGATCATCAAGGAAGGCCAGAGACTCGAAAAGAGCCTGCAGGACCAGATGGGCCAGGCTGCCAAGAAGGATGTCCTCTTTGGCGCCGACAACGAGAAGATTCTGAGCGCTGGCGACAAGATCACCAGTAAGCAGATCAGCCAGGTGCAAAAGATCGTGGCTCGCAAACTCGAGGCTCTGGAGAACGACCTCAAGGACCAGAAGTACCGTCAGTTGGAAGACATGAAGATGGAGGTCGGCCGCATCAAGGCCGACGCCGACCTGCAGATGGAGGCCCTGCGCAACGAGCTCGAAAGCCAGACCTCCTCGTCCAACACTTCCTCTTCTCGCATGCGCGACGAACTGGTGGAACTCCGCCCGTTCACCTTCATCAGCGAGACCCGCTACCGCGAACTGAAGCAGCGCTGGGGTCAGGTCTTCCGCGCCGACATGGGCGCCGAGGCCTTCTACGATATCCTCAGCCGCCTCGACCTCGACAAACTTTCGCAGGAACTGTGGCACGAGGTCCGCACCACCAAGAGCAAGCAGAAGCGCAAGAAAGCCACCACCCGCCTCAAGGTTGTGGAGGCCTTCAAGCGTTCGGGCAACCGCCCCGAGTGGATGATCCTCACTGTCCTGCCGGTCATCCCCCCCGACCTGCGCCCGATGGT
>CAZGFR010000033.1:0-29627 GCA_964524485.1 uncultured Anaerolineaceae bacterium
TGTTAAGACTCGTTCCCAATCTTGTTAAGACTCGTTTGAAATCGTGTTAAGACTCGTTTGCCACCCTCTCATAGCAGACCTCGGACCTATATTCCCAAAATAGCCGACAAACCAATGCGCGATAGGCTGGCTGACAACCCTTTGGTGGACACGGATTACACGGATTGCACGGATTTACGCGGATTTTTTGGTTTTCCGTATTCCTCCGTGAAATCAGTAATTCGTATGCGGAAATGGGGCGGCGCACAATGAGATATACCCTTGTTTGGACAAAATAAAGCGGAAGTCTACAGGCCCCCCTGCCGAGCTTTGCGCTGACAGATTTCCGAGGTTTTAGTCTCGAGCGTAACATTTACGGCACCCACCTCAACACACCGCTCCTGTGGATTCGACTGTGGCGCGTAACAGGCTTTCCACCACCTCGAAATCGATGCGCTCAGGTTTGGAGTAGCGGATGCAACCCTTGCCCAAGCTGATGCCGCGCGCGGTCAGGCGGTCTCTATGGGTGTTCATCACGTCAGTACGCAGGATATACAGGGCAATAAAATGCTTCTGGCTGGCGAAGCCAACTTCCGCCGTTCCATTCCGCAGGTAGACGGGCATCCCGTATTCCATCTTCTCTTCGAAACCCGTCAACCAGGCACGGCATGTTTCGCGCAGGCGGTTTAGCGTTTCCCTGTGCTCTGCAGGGACCTCATCCAGGTAATCCGATACGGTTAAAGCGGCGCTTTGCATAGTTCTCCTTTGTCCTGCCAGCAGATTTCTCCGCTGGCAGGACCTCTTTCCTCTTTTTTCTCCTAGCACTCACTAAACCCGCAAGCGTAGCACTTGCGGCAGCCTTCCTCGTTGACCACGGCGGCTTCGCCGCACTCGGGGCACAGGTCGCCGATCTTCATCAGCGGGGTGTGGGCGGCGGTGTGCGCGCCGTTGCCGTTGGATTTCTCCTCGGGCACGTCGTGGACGGTCAGGCCGTCCTTGTCGCGCAGGTACATTTCGAGCACCTGTCCCACACCATCGGGCAGGGAGCGCACGCGGTTGGGGCCGAAGCCCAGCGAGCGTCCGCCGCCGATGCCCGCCAGTTGTCTCACCACCTCGCGCAGGCGGTCGGTGGGAACCACGGGGCTGGCCAGGCGCAGGATGTACGAGATCAGGCGTCCGATGGCCTCCGAGACGGCGGCAGTCTCCGAGCCCGCCTTGGAGGTGTTGATGAAGACCTCGAAGGGCTGGGTCCCGCCGTTCTCGTTGATGGTGATGAAGGCCTTGCCGAGCGGCGTCTCCACGTTGAAGGTGCGTCCCGTCAACGCCTTGGGGCGCGGCTTCTTGTTCTCGTGCCAGATCAGCGGGGCGGGTGCTGGGGGTGTCGTGCTGAGCGGAGCCGAAGGCGCAGTCGAAGCACCTGTGTCGCCCTGCTTCTTCTCGGCAGTGGCCTTGGTTTCCAGCACCACCTTGTCGCGCGAGCCCGTCACGTAGACCGTGATGCCCTTGGCGCCCAGTTCCCAGGCCAGCATGTAGGCCCTGGCCACATCGTCCACGGTGGCGTTCTCGTGGAAGTTGACCGTCTTCGAGAGCGAGTTGTCCACGAAGGCCTGCAGCGCGGCCTGCATGCGCACGTGCTCCTCGGCGGTGATGTCCGACGAGACCACGAAGGTATCGCGCACGCGCTGCGGGATCTCGCTCAGGTGCTGACAGGTGCCTTCGAGCATCACCTGCTCCACCAGTTCCTGACGTTTCTCCTCGCCCAGGCCGAGCTTCTTGAGCGACTCGTCGAAGCGCGGGCTGGCATAGGTCAACTTGAGGTCCTTGCCGTTATCGTTGACGTGGCGGATGTAGGCCAGTGCGAAGACGGGTTCGCAGCCGTAGCCTTCACAGCCCGCAACGGTGGCGATGGTGCCCGTGGGCGCGACCGTGGTCTGCGCCGCGTTGCGGATGCCGTGCTTCTGGATGCCGTCCACGATCCCATTCCACTGGACCTCGGGCCTGCCCCAGTCATGCGAGTAGGGCACCAGCGATTTAGGCGGAGTCCAGGTCATGTTGTCCATGTCATAGATGCTGTTCGAGATCGACGGGAAGGGTCCGCGCGCCTCAGCCAGTTCGACGCTGGTCTTCATGGTGTGATAGCGCACGAACTCCATCACCTGCGCGCCGAACTCCTGACCTTCCTCGGAGCCGTAACGCACGCCCACGTGGTACATCAGGTCTGCGAGACCCATGATGCCCAGTCCGATGCGGCGGGCGCGGTGCGCGGCCTCCTTCAACTGCGAAACGGCGGGCACGTAAGCGTTGGCTTCCACCACGTCATCCAGGAAGCGCGTGGCGGTCACCACGCTCTGGCGCAGCGTCTCCCAATCGACCGCGCCGTTGGGTCCGCAATGTTCGTTGAGGTTGACCGAGCCGAGACAGCAGTTCTCGTACGGGCCCAGCCACTGCTCGCCGCACGGGTTGGTCGCCTCGAGCGGATACAGGTGCGGCACGGGGTTCGAGCGGTTGGCCGCATCCAAGAACAGCACGCCAGGTTCGCCGTTGTGATGCGCCTGCTGGACGATCTTGTCGAACAGTTCGCGCGCCTTGACGGTCTTGTATTTGTTGATCTTCACACCCGCCGCGCGCGCCTGGTCGAGCGTGCCGCTGAAGCCGTGTTCCTTCATGCTCTTCTGGTCGGGGAAGACCAGGTCCCAGTCGGCGTCGTCTTTGACGGCCTGCATGAAGGCGTCCGTGATGCCGACCGAGATGTTGAAGTTGGTGATCTGGTTCTCGTCGGTCTTGCAGGTGACGAATTCCTCCACGTCGGGGTGGTCCACGCGCAGGACGGCCATGTTCGCGCCGCGGCGCGTCCCGCCCTGGGCGATCTCGCCGAAGGCATGGTCGTACACGCGCAGGAATCCCACGGGGCCCGTGGCCTGCCCTGCCGAAGACTGGACCAGCGCTCCGTGCGGGCGCAGGCGCGAGAACGAAAAGCCGTTGCCGCCGCCCGTCTGCTGGATCAGCGCCGCATCGCGCAGGGTCTGGAAGATGCCAGCCGAGTCGCGGCCCATGTCATCGGTGATGGGCAGCACGAAACAGGCGGCCAACTGTCCGAGGGGCGTACCAGCACCAGTAAAGGTCGGAGAGTTGGGGAAGAACTTCTTGCTGCTCAAGAGACGATAGAACTCGACGGCGGTCGCCTTGACGTCGCCCTTCCAGGCCTCCTCGACCCTGGCGATATGCCAGGCGACACGCCAGAACATCTCCTCCACGGTCTCGACGGGCTTGCCGTCCTCGCCGCGGCGGACGTAGCGCTTCATCAACACCTGACGGGCGTTGTCCGTCAACTGCGCCTTGGGCAATCCTTTCGGCATGGGCGGCGTCGGCAGCAACCCATGCTTGGATTGTTCGGATGACACGGATTTTGTTACCATGCAACACTCTCCTCTAAATTGGGATGGAATATTTGTAGAGACGAAAAGAGGCAGCGACACTCCCTCCCTGGATGGGAAGGAGGCTGCTGCCTCGAATTAGCCTTCAAGCAAGCGGTCGATCTCGCTGCGCAGGGCGTGCAGGTCGTCGAGCCCCAGGTAGACGATGGCGTAGCGGATGTACGCGATCTGGTCCATCTCCTTCAGCCCGTTGATCACCAGGTCTCCCACCACGCGCGAAGAGACCTCGGCCTTGCCCATCTTCTGGAGGGCGGTTTCCACCTGGCCGATCATGCGCTCGATGTCCGCCGCCGAGACGGGGCGTTTGGCGCAGGCGATGCGGATGCCGCGCGCCAGTTTCTCGCGGTCGAACTCTTCGCGCGCGCCATCCTGCTTGACGATCAGGGGCGTGGCCAGGATGGGACGTTCGTAGCTGCTGAAGCGTTGTCCGCACTTGAGGCACTCGCGGCGGCGGCGGATGCCTCCATGGCTGTCATGGGAGGTATCCAACACTTTCGAGTCGTCGTGCTGACAATACGGGCAACGCATATCTGGGTCAACTCCAAAATAGAACAAATGTTATCGCCAGATATGGGGGATAGTTATCTTTGTCCCCGTATATCTAGCGGATATGTTTGGCATTGTAGCATAGAGGGAAGGTCATTACAAGTACCGAAACTAAACGCTTCTCTTAAAAAATCTCCCCCGAGAGTACCATCGCACAAACTGACATCGGCATCACAAATTCTTCAAGAACTCCAACACCAGCGGATTGAACTCGGCGATATGCGATTGGTGCGGGACGTGTCCCGCCACGAACAGCTTGGTCCCGACCACGTTCGGCAAAGCGGAGACCAGCTCCCTGAACGAGGCGGGCGCCAGGGTGCTGTCGCGGGTGCCCCATACTACCAGCGTGGGCGCGGTGATCTCCGCGAGATATGGCGTCAGGTCCGTGGAGGTGTTGGGCAGGTTGTACACACCAGGCGCGGTGCGCTTGTAATCCAATGCGGTCTGCGCGCGGATGTGTTCGGGCAGGTTGTGTGCGCCACCGCTGCTGTGTCCCATCGAGAGACTGGTAGCATCGATGATGATGCGGAACAACCACTCGGGCGTGCGCTCGACCACGGTCATGTTGATGGAGGGATGCCGATAGGACAGACGTAGTAGGAGGGGCAATTGATCGAGGCGATAGAACGGGTCGACCAGGACCAGGCCGCGGGTCCGCGCAGGGAAGCGGCGGGCATAGTCCAGGGCCAGGTATCCGCCCAGGGAGTGTCCGACCAGGACCGGGGGCTGATCCAGTCCGAGCGAGTCGATCCAGGCTGCGAGGTGATCGAAGACCCAATCCATCTCGTAGGCGCGCGAGTCGGGCTTGGCGCTCTCGCCGTGACCGAGCAGGTCGAGCGCGTAGGCGGCATATCCATGTTGGGCCAATTCGGGGACGAGGTCGTCCCAATCGTGCAGGGAGGCCGCCAGCCCGTGAATCAGGACGACGGGTGCGCCCTCCCCCTGATGGATGAAATTGACTTGCGTGGGAAAATTCAGGGTTTCATTCGACGGATGCGATGTATTTTTCATAACGTTTGGCTAACTCACGCCGCAGCACCTTGCCGATGAAAGTGCGCGGAAAATCCTCCATGAAAATGACGAAGCGCGGGACGAGTTGCGGGGGCAGGCGGCGCTTGCAGTAGGCGATGACCGCCTCGGGGGTGGGACGTTCCCGTCCCGCAATGACGAAGGCAAAGGGCCGTCCTGCCACGGCCACCACGGCGGCCTCCTTCACCTGCGGGATCTCGTAGATGACTTCTTCCACATCGCGCGGGAAGGCGGGGCTGCCAGGCTTGTCAGGGTACCACATGTCAGCTTTGCGGGCAATGATGCGGAAATAACCATCCTCATCCATCTGGGCAACGTCGCCCGTCAGCAGCCAGCCGTCGCTCGTCAGCACTTCGCGGGTGGCCGCTTCGTTGCGCCAGTAGCCCATCATCACCTGCGGACCACGCACCGCCAGCTCGCCGATCTGTCCAGCGGGCACTTCCTTGCGGCCCGTCGGCAGGTCCACGACGGCGGCCTCAGTGGAGGGCAGCGGGATGCCGATGCTGCCCAGTTTGCGGTCGCCGCCCAGCGGGTTGGCATGCGTGACGGGCGAGGCCTCGGTCAGGCCGTAGCCTTCCACCAGCCGACCCTTGGTCAATTTTTCGAAGGCCTCCTGTACCTCGACAGGCAACGGCGCCGAGCCGCTGATGCAGGCCTTCACCGAGCGGATGCCATATTTGCGCGCCGCGCGGAAATTGTTGATGGCCACGTACATGCTCGGCACGCCCGGGAAGACGGTCGGCTTGTAGGCGCGGATGCTCTTCATGATTCCGCCGATCTGGAATTGTGGCTGCAAGACCATGGTCGCGCCGAGCGCCACGGGCACGTTGAGCGCGGTGGTCAGGCCATAACTGTGGAAGATCGGCACAGCGCACAAAAAGCGCTCACCGCCCTCCACCACGTTCGGCATCCAGTGACGGGTCTGCAGGGCGTTAGCCACCAGGTTGCGGTGCGAGAGCATCACACCTTTGGCAGCGGCGGTCGTGCCACCCGTGAACTGGATCACCGCCAGGTCCTCGGGTTGGACATCGACAGACGGCGACTTGTCGCTCTGGCCGCGCAGCCAACGGCGGAAGGTCAACGCGTTGGTCAGGTGGAATCCGCGATTGCGCCAGCGCGAGATCCACTGCTTCCAAAGCGGAAGATAGTCGGCAGGGTCGGTCAGGATGACGTGCGGCACCCCGCCCCCCTGCTGGATCTGTCCCGCCAGCCCCGCCCAGGGCGTGAGCGTCACCAGCACACTGGCCTCCACGTCCTTCACCTGACGCACGATCTCCTCGGGCTCAGTCATGGGCGGGATGAAGACCGCCACCGCGCCCGCCTTCATCGCGCCGTAGAAACCCACCACCATTTGCGGCAGATTGGGCAGCAGCAACACCACGCGCGTGCCTTTGTCCACACCCAGCGCGAGCAACGCATTGGCAAAGCGGTTGGCCTCGTGGTTCAATCGGCGGTACGACAGACGCGCGCCCTCGAAAAAAATAGCGGGCCGCAATGGAAATCTCCGCACCGACGATCGCAACAGGTGATGCAACGGGATGTTTGGGATGCCGACCGTGTAGGGCACGCCCGTTTCATAGAAACGCAGCCAGGGACGGCGGGTCCGCAGATCCTCGCGGGCGCCTTTCTTCTTGACAACCACCGAAGGCGTGTCCCGCCATGAGGATTTGGATTCTTCACCGAGAAAACGCTCGATGGCCCGATCGACCGCCTCGCGCCGTTCGAGCATGACCATGTGGCCTGACCCCCCAATATCGGCATCCTCCGCGCCTGGGATGGATTTCGCCACCCGCTCGAAGAACGGCCGCTCGAAGACCTGGTCACGGTGCCCGCGGACGACCAGCGTCGGAACTGTCAGCGCGGAAAACTTGTCCCAGCCGACCCAACGGGACAAGTTTTGCAGGTAGTATGGTTTCAGCGCGTGGGGCGGAGCCGAGAGCCACGAGCGTGTGAACGGGTCGATCAGGCGCAGGGTCCAATTCGGCAGATGCAGCGCCAGCCGAAAGAACGGATTCAGCTTGAACTGACCCGCTGTCGCCACCAGAATCAGCCGCTCGACCCGTTCGGGGTGGGCCAGGGCGAACTCCGTCGCCACCGCCCCGCCAAAGGAATGGCCGACCAGCACAAAGGATCCCTTCACCTTCAGCACGTCCAGCGCGGCTTCGAAGTCGGCCTGGATGCGCGGCATGTCGTACCCACCCGAGGGTTTGTCTGAGAGGCCATGCCCGCGCAGGTCGAGAGCAATGACGCGGTTCTCCAGCGAGAACTTCTCCAACTGGTATTGCCATTGCAGCGCCTGCCCGCCAAAACCGTGCAGGAAAACGAAGGTCCGCTGGGGATGGTCGGGGGAGACATCCAGCGCCGAGAGGCGCACCAGCGGATTGGAGGAAACGCGTACTTCGTGCCGATAGAGATCGAGGTCGATGCCCATGGAAGTAGTGTACAGGAATCGGGGGGAGATGTCAATTTACATCTAATTTGTCCGTGCTATACTCAGGCCATGTCCTTCGACAAAGCCGTGGAAGCCATCATCCAGGAAGCCATGCAGCGCGGGGATTTCGACAACTTGCGCGGCAAGGGTCAGCCGCTCGACCTGAGCGCCTATTTCGACACGCCCGAAGACGTGCGCATGGCGTACTCGATCCTCAAGAACGCGGGGGTATTGCCCGAAGAGATCAACCTGCTGCAAGAGATCGCCACCCTCAAGGAGCGGCTGTCGGCCACCTACGAGGAGGCCCAACGTCACAAAATCCGCAGGCTGATCAGCGAGAAGCAGACGCAGTTCAACGTGCTGATGGAACGGCAGAAACGCCAGCGCAAAGACGCCTGAAAGAGAAGACCCATGAAATCCTATCGCAAAGAACTCTGGTTCAACCTCCCCACTCGACGGGGATTCGTCAACCTCACCTCGCAGGTGGAGGAATGTCTGCGCGAAAGCGGGATCCGCGAAGGGCTGGTTTTGGTCAACGCCATGCACATCACGGCTTCGGTCTTCATCAACGACGACGAGTCGGGGCTGCATCACGACTACGACCAATGGCTGGAGAAACTCGCTCCTCATGAGCCTGTCAGCGGATATCGCCACAACGACACCGGCGAGGACAACGCGGATGCGCACATGAAGCGTCAGGTTATGGGCCGTGAGGTGGTGGTGGCCGTGACGGAAGGCCGTCTCGACTTCGGGACCTGGGAGCAGATCTTCTACGGCGAGTTCGACGGGCGCAGGCGCAAGCGCGTGCTGGTGAAGATCATCGGGGAATGAACAAGTTCAAAAACGGGACCAAGCCAAGGTCCAGAAAGGGGGTTCTATCCTTAATTTGTGACACATTGCACAATATAGTATAAATGTCACCTAAAATTTATAAGGATTTGCCTAGCCACGCCCCTGCGATTAAGGCATAATAATCGCAAACAGGTCAATTATATGAAATTATCTGAGATCATCAAACACGTCCAGGGCACGGTGCTCAATCCAGAGGTCCAGGCCGATACCGAGATCATCGGCGGCTGCGGCGCGGACCTGATGAGCGACGTGCTGGCCGTGGTCAAGCCCGAGGCGGTGTTGATGACGGGGTTATGCAACCTGCAGGTTGTCCGCACGGCGGAAATGGCCGACGTGCGCGCCATCGTCTTCCTGCGCGGCAAACAGCCCACGCCCGAGATGGTGGACCTGGCAACGCAGAAGAACATCCCGCTCATCTCCAGCCAGCATGGCATGTTCGAGTGCTGCGGGCGCCTGTACTGCTCAGGCCTGAGCAGTTTCGAGACCAACATGAACGGCAGCCATGAGTAACACCCTTCAGGAAACACAGGGACGGAAGGGTCGCCCCATCACCGACACCGATGCGCAGGACATCACGCGCATCGAGGAACTTTCGTACGATTTGCGCATCTTCGAGGTGATGAGCCGAGAGGTCTTCACACTCACCCCCGTCCAGACCATGCGCGACGGGATCGAATTGCTGCGCATCAAACGCATCTCAGGCGCGCCCGTGGTGGAGAATGGCAACCTGGTGGGGGTGATCAGCACCGAAGACCTGATGCGCGCCCTGACCCAAAACGACCTGGATGCCCCCATCCGCAAGTACATGTCCGCCAACGTCATCAGCGTCAAGTCCTACGAACCCGTGGTCAAGGCCTTGGAGATGTTTGCGCGCACCAACGTGGGCCGCCTGCCCGTGACCAATGAGCACGATCAACTGGTGGGCATGATCACCAAAGGCGACATCACACGCGGCGTGCTGGTGGCCATCCGCAAGGATTATCAAGAGGAAGAGATTCGCCGCTACCGCGTGCGCCACCTGTTCGAGGACATCACCTCCGACCGCACCAGCCTGATCCTGCGTTACCACATCAAGCCGCGCGATTTCATCAACGGCGGACAAGCCTCCAGCCACATCAAGCGCGCCATGCTGCGTCTGGGCGCCAGCGCACAATTGGCCCGTCAGTGCGGCATCGCCGTCTACGAAGCGGAGATGAACCTGATCATCCACACCACCAATGGGGGCATCTTGCGCGTACAGATCGAACCGCACCGCATCCTGATGCAAACCACCGACGACGGTCCAGGCATCCCAGATGTGAACAAGGCCTTGCAGCCAGGCTGGTCCACCGCCCCACAGGAGGCCCGCAACATGGGCTTTGGCGCGGGCATGGGCCTGGTCAACATCAAGAGCTGCGTGGACAAAATGGAAATCTTCTCGGGCGCAGGCAAGGGGACGCGCCTGATGATGGAGATCCACCTGCGGCCTGAGGAAAAGTTCAGCGCCGCCGAAGGGACCGAGGAGCCTGGCATCTGACCAAGGAGCTGGTATGACCCTGCAAGAGATCATCGCCAAACTGGACCTGAAAGTTCTCACCACCCCCCGAGATTTCTCCGCCATCACCCCCAAGGGCGGATACGCTTCCGACCTGTTGAGCTGCGTCATGGCAGGCGCCCAGCCTGACAATGTGTGGGTCACGTTGCAAGCGCACATGAACGTGGTGGCCGTGGCGTCTTTGCGTGAGGTGTCGGTGGTGATTATCACCGAAGGCGCCCAACCCGAAGCGGACGTCCTCGCCAAGGCGACTGAACAGGGCGTGATCCTCCTCTCCACCTCTGCGCCGAGCTATGAAGTGGTCGGCAAGTTATGGGAGATGGGGATTCGGTAATTGTCGTCGAAACAGACAAAAGCCAATTAGCATGAGATTGCTTCGTCGGCCCTCGGCCTCCTTGCAATGACAAATTATCGCGCTGAACTGCATGTACACACCGTCCTCTCGCCCTGTGCAGGCGTGGAGATGATCCCGCCTGTGATCGTGCAGTCTGCGCTGGAGAAGGGCATTCACCTGCTCGCGGTCACCGACCACAACCAGACAGCCAACATCGGCGCGGTGATGGAAGCGGCGCGAGGAACGAGAATGTCCGTGCTGGCAGGCATGGAGCTGCAAACGCGGGAGGAGGTCCATGTGTTGTGCCTGTTCGATGGCCTGGACCAGGCCGAGGCGTGGCAACGCAGGGTCGACCTCCGCTTTGGGAGTGTCCTCAACGACGAGGAACATGTCGGCGAACAATACATCGTCGATGCCACGGGGGACTTCATCCGCAACGAACCCAGGATGTTGATCACGAATGTGGATATCAGTCTCGAAGAAGCCGTGCAGGAGGTCGATGCGCTGGGCGGGCTGGTCATCCCCGCGCATGTGGAGCGGCGCGCGTACGGTCTGCTGGCCACGCTCGGGTTCGCGTCGCCGATCTTCGAGGCGCTGGAGATCTCGCGTCACATCACGCCCGAGACAGCGCGGAAACAATTCCCGCAGATCGCAGGCTTTCCCCTACTGCAAAGCGGCGACGTGCATTATCCCGAAGAGTTTTTGGGAGCGATGGAATTTGAGCTGGAGGCGCCGACCATCGCGGAGATCCGCAAGGCGTTACGAGGGGTGGATGGCCGCAGGATGAGGATCCTGCCTCAGCGCACGTAATTCCAACAAAGACAAACATCACATTTCAATATGACTTTCAGTGATTGACGCATGCTTATAGTGGGAGTAAACTATGTCTAATTGTGAAATTTAATACAATATTGTGATATAAATCACCATATGGAGTAACACCGTCCATGACCGAAACCCCCGCCCCCATCACCGAACACGAGTTGTGCGAGAACAAACGCGCCGCGCTGGATGAGATCATTGCCATGCACCGTCACCGCCCTGGCGCGTTGATGGTCATCCTGAACGAGACCCAGAAGCAGGTCGGCTATGTGTCCGAACCGATGCAGCGTTACGTGGCAAAGAAGATGCGCGTGCCCGTCAGCGCAGTGCATGGCGTGGTGACGTTCTATTCGTTCTTCACCACCCAGCCGCGCGGCAAGCACACGGTCAAGTTCTGCATGGGCACGGCCTGCTACGTGGGCGGCGTGCCGCAGTTGATCGAAAAGGCCAAGCAGTTGACGGGCAGCGACATCGGCCAGACCACGCCCGACGGCCAGTTGACCATGGAAGTCTGCCGCTGCGTGGGCGCCTGCTCCCAGGCCCCCGTCGTCACCGTGGACGATGAAGTGGTCGGCCGCGTCAAGCCCAACAAATTCCCGCAATTGATCAAGAAGTTGCTGGAAGGTTAGCAACGACGTGTCATCCTGAGCGAAGCGAAGGATCTCTTACCCAAACAGCAGAGACTCTTCGGTCGCGAAGAATGCTCCCTCAGAGAATCACCGTGAAAGAAATCGCCCTTCACCTCATCGACCTGGCTGAGAACAGCGTCAGCGCAAATGCCAAGACCATCCACATTCGGGTGGCCGAGGATTTTCGCACGGACCAGCTTTCGGTCAGCGTGGAGGATGACGGCAAAGGCATGAACGAGGATGCGGTCAAGCAGCTATCCGACCCTTTCTATACCAGCCGTACCACACGCAACGTGGGTTTGGGAATCCCGCTGCTCAAGGAACAGGCCGAGACCTGCAACGGCAGGCTGAATATCTCGTCCAGGCCTGGGGCGGGCACCAAGGTGGAAGCCTTCTTCCAACACTCACACATCGACCGCATGCCGCTTGGAAATCTGCCCAGCACCTTCCTTACGCTCGAAGTGGCCCATCCCGAAATCCACTGGGTCTTTACCTACAGCTACCAACCGCCCTTCAAGGGCAGCCCGCGCATTTATGAATTCGATGACCAGCCCGTGAAGGAAACCCTGGACGGACTATCCCTCACCCACCCCGACGTGATCACCTTCCTGCGCTCCTCGCTCGAAGAAGGCATCGCCGAGGCGCGCAAGTAAAGCACGAGAACAGGAGAACCAATGCCAACCGTAAAATCCCTCGAAGACCTGAAGAGAATCCGTGAAGAAGCCATGAAGAAGCGCGACATCAAGACGGCTGAAAGCCGCGTGCAAATCGTGGTCGGCATGGGCACGCCAGGCATCGCCGCGGGCGCGCGCGATACGCTCAAGGAATTCCTGAACCTCATCGAAGAAAAGAACCTCACCGATGTCACCGTGCGCCAGACGGGCAATTTCGGCCTCGACTCGCTGGAACCCGTTGTGCAGGTCATCATCGGAGAGGCTGCGCCTGTGACCTACGGCAAGGTGACTCCTTACGCCGCGCGGCAGATCATGGAACAGCACATCCTCGGCGGCAAGGTCGTGGAAGCCAACGTCATCCCCACAGAGGCCAAATGAAATTCTTCCGTTCCCACGTTTTAGTGTCTGTAGACCCGCAGTGTCTGGACATGGGCGCGCACGAGATCGTGGACGCGCTCAACGATGAGCTGGTGGCCTGGGGTCTGATTGACGAGGTCCAGGTGCTGGAAACCTCCCGCCTGGGCGATCCCGCCCGCTTCGGTCCCGACCTGGTGGTGTATCCCGAAAATGTGCATTACGCCAACCTCGGCGTGGACGACATCCCGTTCCTGGTCGAGGAGCATTTCCTCAAGGGACGTGTGGTCGATAAGTTCCGCGCCAAGGAAACGGTCGTCACCGATGACGAACTCGGCGCGCCCAAGGCCAAGGAAGTGCGCATCGTGCTGCGCAACTGCGGCAAGATCGACCCGCACAACATCGAAGAATACATTGCGGAAGACGGCTATCAGGCGCTCGCCAACGCGCTGACTTCGATGACGCCCGAACAGGTCATCGACGAAGTTATGCGCTCGGGTCTGCGCGGACGCGGCGGCGCGGGTTTCCCTGCCGCCCGCAAGTGGCAGCTCTGCCGCCAGGTCCCTGACGGCCCCAAATACCTGACCTGCAACGCCGACGAAGGCGACCCCGGCGCGTTCATGAACCGCCGCGTGCTCGAAAGCGACCCGCACTCCGTGGTCGAGGGCATGATCCTGGCGGCCTACGCCATCGGCGCGAGCTTGGGCTACATCTATTGCCGCGCGGAATATCCCATCGCGGTGGCCAACCTCAACGTCGCCATCGAACAGGCGCGCGAGTTCGGCTTCCTCGGACAGAACATCTTCGGCACCGACTTCTCCTTCGATCTCGAAGTCCGCATGGGCGCAGGCGCGTTCGTGTGCGGTGAAGAGACCGCGCTAATCGCCTCCATCGAAGGCAAACGCGGCGAACCCCGTCCGCGCCCGCCCTTCCCCGCCGTCAAAGGTGTGTGGGGCAAACCGACCAACAACAACAACGTCGAGACCTATGCCGTCGTCCCGCAGATCCTGCTCAAGGGCGCGGACTGGTATTCGGCGATGGGCACCGAGAAAAGCAAGGGCACCAAGACCTTCGCCATCGCAGGCGACGTGGTCAACACGGGCCTGATCGAAGTGCCGTTCGGCCTCAGCCTGCGCGAAGTCATCTTCGACGTGGGCGGCGGCATCAAGGACAACAAGAAGTTCAAAGCCATTCAGACGGGCGGCCCGATGGGCGGTTGTCTGGTCGAAGAACACCTCGACCTGCCGCTCGACTACGAAGCCCTGACCGCGGCTGGCTCGATGATGGGCTCGGGCGGCCTGATCATCATGGACGACGAGACCTGCATGGTCGACATCGCCCGCTTCTTCATGGAATTCACCCAGGAAGAATCCTGCGGTAAATGCACGCCCTGCCGCGTCGGCACCCGCCGCATCCTCGACATCCTCGAAAAGATCTGCAACGGCAAGGGCACTCTGGCCGATATCGACCAGCTCGAACTGCTGTGCGAAGAAGTGATGAAGAACTCGCTGTGCGGTCTCGGACAGGGCGCGCCCAACCCCGTGGTCAGCACGCTCAAGCATTTCCGCGAAGAATACATCGCCCACGTGGTGGACAAGAAATGCCCTGCCAAGGTCTGCCGCGCGCTCATTCGTTACGAAGTCATCGCGCCAACCTGCACAGGCTGCACCGTGTGCGCCCGCAACTGTCCCGTGGAAGCCATCAGCGGCGAACGACGCCAGGTCCACGTGATCGACGACAAGACCTGCATCCGCTGCGGCATCTGCGCCCAGGTCTGCAATTTCGACGCCATCGCCGTCTTATCGTAGAGGCACAATGATCAACTTAACCATCAACGGTAAACCAATCAAAGTCACCGAAGGCACCACGGTCCTGAACGCCGCGCGCCAGAACGACATCAAGATCCCCACGCTGTGTGACCATCCCAACCTCACACCCTACGGCGGCTGCCGCCTGTGTGTGGTCGAGGTCAAGGGCATGCGCGTGCCAATCGCGGCCTGCACCCTGCCCGCCGCCAACGGCATGGTCATCGAGACCGAGACGCCATCGCTCAAGAAATCGCGCAACGTCATCCTCTCCCTGCTGTTCAGCGAACGCAACCACTTCTGCCCGTTCTGTCAGGTCAGCGGCGGCGACTGCGAACTACAAAACGCGGCCTACGCCGAACACATGGACCACTGGCCCATGCAGCCGCAGTGGACCAACTTCCCCGTCGACACCAGCCACCCGTACTTCATCCTCGACAACAACCGCTGCATCCTGTGCCGCCGCTGTATCCGCGCCTGCGCCGAGATGTCGGGTAACTTCACCCTCAGCGTGGAAGAACGCGGCGCGGCCACCATCGTCGTCGCCGACACCAACGTGCCGCTCGGCCAGAGCACTTGCGTCTCATGCGGCTCCTGCGTGCAGGTCTGTCCCACGGGCGCGCTCATCGACCGTCAGAGCGCGTACCTCGGCCACGACAAGCACATGACCGTCACGCACTCGGTCTGCCGCGGCTGCTCGCTCGGCTGCGGGATCGAGATCCACACCCGCGACAATCACATCGTCAAGATCACGGGCGACTACGAGGCGCCCAACGCTGGGACGCTATGCAAGACGGGACGTTTCCTACCCGTCGAGCAGACTCGCACCCGCATCACCACCCCGCTCAAGCGCGTGGACGGCAAGATGGTCGCCACCACCTGGGAAGATGCGCTCAAGCTCCTGGCTCAGAACCTGACCCCGCTTAAGGGCCAGCTCGCCGCTGTAGCCTCCACCCGTTTACCCGTTGAATCGTTATACGCCTTCAAATCCCTGTTTGCAGACGGGCTCAACAGCGCCGTGGTCACCTCCACCGAGGAAGGCCGCCCCACCGCCCTGCAAGCGGAATATGCCATCAAGAACGGCGAAGCCATCGAAGGCAAGCTCGACACGCTGCGCACTTCCGATTGCGTGCTGATCATCGGCGCGGACCTGAAGTCCACGCACGAGACGGCTGGCTTCTACGTCCAGCGCAATCAGCCCAAGGGCACGCGCCTGATCGTCGTCGACCCGAACGAGAACGGCATGGACGACCTGGCCAACCTCAACCTCAAGCCGCAGGCGGGCAGCAACAAAGCCGTCTTCAACGCGCTCGAAGCCGCCATCATCCGTGAAGGCCTGGCTCGCACGGACGCGAAGTCCAGCAGGACCACGCTCGAAGCCGCGCTCAAGGCTTGCGGCCTGGAAGCGGAAGATGTCATCGACGCGGCTCGCATGCTGGCCGAAGCGGTCGCACCCGTCATCGTCTACGGGCGGGGCGTCAGCGGCAACGGCGATGCGGCCACAATTGACGCGATGGTGCGCGTTGCCAAACTCATCGGCGCGACCGACTCGGAGCGTAAGGGCCTGATCTCGCTCAAGGGCGGGGCCAACAGCCTCGCGGCGGCGCAGCTCGGGTTGGTGGACCAGCTCAAGGTCCAGAACTGCAAGGCGGCGTACGTCGCCCTGGGCGATGACTTCGCCTCGAAGCGTCTGGTCGAAACGCTGGAGAAGGTCCCGTATCTCGCGGTGCAGGCCAGCTACGAATCGGCCCTGACCGAACGCGCTGACCTGGTCCTGCCCGTCGACATCTGGGCCGAGGAAGCGGGTCACATGCTGAACACCGAAGGCCGCCTGCAATTTGCCGAGTCCGCGCTGACCGCACCCGAGGGCGTGCGCCAGAACCTGATGGTGCTGATCGACGTCGCGCATGAGCTGGGCGTGACCCTGAACGAAAACTGGCGCGAAGCGCTCACCCAGCGCACCAGCGTTGTCGAATTGGAAATGTAGGAGCCAAAATGACCAAACCGAAAATCTCCTCTGACTGGATGGCTGGCTGCTCGGGCTGTCACATGTCTTTATTGGATATCGACGAGCGCCTGCTGGAGATCGCCGAACTGGCCGACATCCGCGCCACGCCGATCACGGACTTGAAGGAGCCCGACGAGAGCGGTGTGGACGTGGGCATCCTCGAAGGCGGCATCAACAACTCGTCGAACGAGGAAGTGGCCCATCGCATGCGCTCACGCTGCAAGATCCTGGTGGCATTCGGTGACTGCGCCGTGTTCGGCGGTGTGCCCGCCCTGCGCAACATGTGCGGCACGCAGGAAGCGCTCAAGCGCGCCTACATCGAAGCCGAAAGCAACGACGAGAGCGGCATGATCCCCAGCGACCCTGAACTGGCCGTGATGAGCAACGTGCGCGCCGTCCACGAAGTGGTGCCTGTCGAACTGCACGTCCCTGGCTGCCCGCCCGACCCAGACGTGATCTACTACGTCTTGAAGGAACTGGCCGAAGGCCGCATACCCGAGATCAAAGACGAGAACCTGCACTGGCATTAGGAGTATCCCATGTCTCAAAAAATCACCATCGAACCCGTTACCCGTATCGAAGGACATGCCAAGGTCACCATCCACATGAAGGATGATGGCTCGGTCGAGCACGCGTATTTACACATCAACGAATTCCGCGGCTTCGAGAAGTTCTGCGAAGGACGCCCCTACTTTGAAATGCCGTCCATCACCCCGCGCATCTGCGGCATCTGCCCCGTCAGCCATCACCTGGCCGCCGCCAAGGCCGCCGACGCATTGCAGGGCAGCCCCGCGCCGCGTCCCGCCAATTTGCTGCGCGAACTGATGCACATGGGACAGGTTATCCAGAGCAACGGCATGCACTTCTTCGAGCTCTCAGGCCCCGACCTGCTGCTCGGCTTCGACGCCGACCCCGCCGTCCGCAACGTGATCGGGCTGGCGCACACCGCGCCCGAGATCGCGCTCAAGGCCGTGGGCCTGCGCCGCTTCGGGCAGGAGATCATCCGCACCCTGGGCGGACGCCGCATCCACCCGAACTTTGCCGTGGCGGGCGGCGTCAACAAGGCGCTGCAGGCCAGCGAACGTGAAGCCATCCGCGCAGGCATCGAGGCCAATCTCGAAACCGCCAGAATGGGCGTCAGCATCATGAAGGATTGGGCCGAGCGCAACATGGAGGACATCAACAAGTTCGCCGTGTTGAAGAGCGGTTACATGAGCATTGTCAACCCCGACGACAGCCTCAACCTGTATAACGGGGACATCCGCCTGGTGGACCGCGAAGGCAACCAGCTCGAAAAGTTCCCTGGCAGCGATTATCTCGATTACATCGCCGAGCACGTCGAGAACTGGTCGTATCTCAAGTTCCCGTACTACAAGAAGATGAGCTTCCCCGAAGGCGTCTATCGCGTCGGTCCGCTGGGACGCATGAACGCGGTCAAGAGCATCGGCACGCCCATCGCTGGCGAAGAACACAAACTGTTCAAGGCGCTCAACGGCGGCAACCCCGTCGGGCAGACGTTGTACTTCCACTACGCGCGCATGATCGAGGTCATCTACTGCATCGAGCGCGTACGAGAACTGCTCGACGACCCCGACATCCTCAGCACCGACATCCTCAACACCCGCAAGGACTACAAGGGCGAGGGTATCGGCATCCTCGAAGCGCCGCGCGGTACACTCATCCACCACTACAAGGCCGACGACACGGGCAAGCTGACCGCCGTCAACCTGATCGTGGCCACGGGCCACAACAACTGGGCCATGAGCACCGCCGTCGACAGCGTGGCCAAGACCTACATTGTGGGCGGCGAAGTCAAGGAAGGCATGCTCAATCGCGTCGAAGCCGCTGTCCGCGCGCACGACCCGTGCCTGTCCTGCTCCACCCACGCGGTCGGCCAGATGCCGATCCAGATCGAAGTCCTCAGCCCCGAAGGACAGGTGGTCCAAACGATTACGCGTGATTAATTACATGCATGTCGGGGCGGCAGGCCTGTCGCCCCTACAGTAAATGGTGATGCTATGAATACTCTCTTCATTGGATATGGAAACCCTGATCGGCAAGACGATGGCGTGGCCTGGCACGTGCTGACGAACCTTGCCAGCCAGTTGGGCCTGAACACCTCCACCTCTTGGGAGGAGCCCCTGCCCTCCACGCCTGGCACGACCTTCGCCTTTCATCTTCAACTCACACCCGAGATGGCCGAGGATCTTTCCACCTTTGACCGAGTCTGCTTCGTGGACGCGCACACAGGCAATATCCCCGATAACGTCCAGCTTGTGGAGCTGGCTCCCGAATATCAGACCTCCCCCTTCACCCATCACCTGACGCCCGAAATGCTGCTCTCGATGTGCCAGTCACTATACGAAAGAGTGCCCGAGGCGATTCTGGTCTCGGTGCGTGGCTACGAGTTCGGCTTCGAGGAAAATCTGTCGCCGTTCACGGGCTCGCTGGTCACCGAGGCGGTCGAACGGGCGCGCGGTTGGCTGGAAGCGCCCAAAGTGATAGAACCCGCCTGAAAACGGAAGCAAGCCAGGGGTCCGAAACGGGATCTCTTCCCGCGAAATCTGCGCGAGACAATTTTCCAGTCGGGGATATAATAGGGTAATTCATTCCGAGGGCTTTTTCATGTTCAATCGCCAGCCATCCCAAATTTTGATTCTCAAACCTCCCCGCAAGGCAAGACGGCCATGAAGACGGCCGAATTTTTCGACGCCATCAAGCAGGGCCATGCGGACGAGGTCAAGCGCCTGCTGGCCGAGGACCCGGGCCTGATCCACACCAACGAGGGCGGACTCAGCCCGGTGCTGGTGGCCGCCTACCATCAGGAGCCGAAGTTGGCCGATTTTCTGGCGAGCAAGAAGGTCTCGCTGACGGTGTATGAGGCGGCTGCCACGGGCAGGACCGAGCACATCATCCGCATTCTGGCGCACGAGCCCGAGTTGGTGAAACAGCACGCTGAGGATGGCTTCGACCCGCTGGGGCTGGCCTGTTTCTTCGGCCATTATGAGACGGCCCGATATCTCATGCGCGCGGGGGCGGCGGTCAATTCGCCGTCGCGCAACGCGCTGCAGGCCACCCCGCTGCAATCGGCCGCGGCGGGAAATCACATCCGCATCGTGGACCTGCTGCTGGCGAACGGCGCGGACCCAAACTGCCGCGAACAGGGTGGCTATACCCCGTTGCACGCCGCGGCGCAGCATGGCAACCTGGACATGATCCGCGCGTTGATCTTCGGCGGCGGCGACCTGGACGCCCGCAGCAACGATGGCAAACTTCCTGTGGACGTGGCGCTGGAGGCCAATCAGCAGGAGGCGGCCAAACTATTGCTCGAAGGCATCACCCGCCGCACGCGCGCCAGACGCACCGGCCCATAGGCGGAAATACGCCCCAAAAAATTGCGACTTCCCCTTCCCATTTTCGTATGGAAAGAGGAAGTCGTTCATTTTCACAAGGAGTTCCCATGAAACACCTGCGCAAGTTCTTGTCTCTGTTCATGCTGGCGGCCCTGGTGGCCGCCGTATTTGCAACCCCAGCCTACGCCTTCGATGGGCGCACGGGCCAGGAAGTGACCATCGGGAAGGGCGAGGTCATCAACGACGATCTGTACGTCTCGGCCGAGACCTTCACCCTGGACGGGACCGTCAAAGGCGACGTATATGTGGCGGGAGGAACCATCACCATCAACGGCACCGTGGAAGGCGACCTGGTCGCCGCGGGGCAGGCCGTGATCATCAACGGCAAGGTGCTGGATGATGCCCGCATCGCGGGCGCGGCCCTGCGCGTGAGCGAGGGCGCGGAAGTCGGCGGGGACGTGGTCGCCGCAGGCGCCAGCCTGGAAGCCCAGACGGGTTCCACCATCGGCGGGGACGTGGTGGTCGGCAGCGCCCAGGTCCTGCTGGCGGGCGGCGTCGGCCGAAACGTGTTGGCGGGCACCAGCGCATTCGAACTGGACGGCAGCGTGGGCGGGGACGTGAAGGCCTACGTGGATGCCACCCAGGACAGCGTGGATGTCCCCGTCAACATGACCATGACCAACGTGCCGATCTCCATCCCGCGCGTCAAGACGGGCCTGACCATCAGCAAAGTCTCGTCTATCAAGGGCGACCTGGACTATACCAGCACTATCGACCTGCCCGTCCCGAGCGGCGTGGTGAGTGGAAAGATCACCCGCACCGCCCCGCCCGTGGATGCCACTGTGACGGTCCATCAGCCGACCACCGCCGAGAAATTAGGTACCTGGGGTCTGGGCATGCTGCGCACAATGATCACCCTGATCCTGTTCAGCCTTGTCTTGGGCTGGCTGTTCCCGAGGTTCATGAAGGCCCTGCCTGCGGCCCTGCGCGCTCAGCCCTGGCCCAGCCTGGGATGGGGCATGATCGCGTGGGCAGCCTTCTTCTTCGCCATCCTGTGCCTGATCCTGTTCACGGTGCTGGGTGGAATCGTCTTCGGGATACTCTCGCTGGGTGGGGTGAGCGGGACCATCGTGTGGGTCGGCCTGCTGACTCTGTTCGGCCTGATTGTGGGCTTCGTGCTGATCACCTCTTACCTGACCAAGATCGTGGTCGGCGAGAACATCGGCCGCTGGATCCTGGCCCGCGTCAGCCCGTCGGCGGCGGAGCATAAGTACTGGCCGTCCATCCTCGGCATCGTGATCCTCGTGCTGGGCATCGGCCTGCTGAGCTTCCCGCTGATCCCCATCGGTGCGTTGGGCTGGCTGGTCAACTTTGCGGTTGTCCTCTTCGGCCTGGGCGCCCTGTGGATCTGGGGACGCGAATCCATGAAGCCTCGCACTGCATAACACATTGAAAGAATGAAAAAAGGACAGGCGTTGAGCCTGTCCTTTTTTCATTGCAAATCCTACTTGCAGTCCACGGCAAAACTGATGACGTCGGTGATCTTCCCGGTGCGGCCGACCACGTCGCCCAGTTTGTTCAGACCGACGAACTCCACGTCATACCAGCCTTGCTGTTTGCGCAGGTCGGGGTTGACGCCCTCGCTGTTGATCGTGATCCAGAAATGGTAGCCGCCGTCCGTTTCGAGCGTGCCGCCCCAGGTCCACTCGGGGACGTAGGTGGAGTGCTTGTCACGGATGCGGAAGTACATCTCAACGGTGGTGATGTACACGTTCGTGGTGGTCACGTCGAACTTGATGTCTTTGGGCGCGCAGCGCAGATAGAAGATGCCCGTCGAAGCGGTCATGTTGGTGAATGCGCCGCCGTTGAAGGACGGGTCGAATGCCACGGGCGAGGTGCTGGGGCCTGTGCCCGATTGAGTGGGCTGGGCAGCCGCGGCCTGGGTCGCGGTCGGCTGGACGGCTTCCGTGGGCGGGACCGCTGTCGGCGTGGGCGGCACTTGTGTGGGGACTTCCGTCGGCGGAAGGGTGGGAGCCTGGGTCGGCAGCGGGATGGAGGTCGGCGGCGCGGCCTCGGTGGGCGGGATGACCGTCACCAACACGGTGGCGATGACTGGCGTCGGCGGCACCTGCTGGACGGGTTGCACCACGCCGCAGGCGGTCAGCACAAGGGCTAACGAGACCAAAAGAATCTTTTTCATTGCTCACTCCTTTACGTGGTTCATTCTAAGCCAGCGCCCCCCTGAAGCCTTTGGCCCTTTTGGCCTATTCACGGCCTGATTTCCTATCACTTTTGTTAGGGATGATCCTGCCCCATTTGCCCACCGAAGGCAAACAATCCGACAATTCTTATCAGGTATAATACGCGCCATGTTAACTCCTGAGCGAATCGAAGCCAAATTAGACCGCATCCTTTTAAAGGTACAGAAGCCTGGCCGCTATGTGGGCGGCGAGCTCAACATCACGGTCAAGGATTGGGCGGCCGTCACCACCAAAGTGGCCCTTGTCTTCCCCGACATCTACGACATTGGCGTCTCCAACGTCGGATTGAAGATCCTCTACGACCAGGTCAACCAGCGCGCGGACTCGCTGGCCGAACGCGCCTACGTCCCCTGGCTGGACATGGAAGCCTTGATGCGCGAGCATGGGATTCCGCTCTATTCGCTCGAGTCGAAGCGACCGCTGGCGGCGTTCGACCTGATCGGCTTCACCCTGCCCTACGAGACGCTCTACACCAACGCACTCAACGCCCTGGACCTGGCGGGGATTCCTGTCCGAGCGGCCGAGCGCGGCGAGGAACATCCCATCGTCATCGCGGGCGGGCACTCGACCATGAACCCCGAGCCGATGCATGCCTTCATCGACGCCTTCGTAATCGGCGAGGGTGAGGAAGTCATTCACGATATCCTCGACGTGCTGCAAGCCCACTCCTCGCGCGCGGACCGATTGCTGGCGCTGGCCAAGGTCCCTGGCGTATACGTGCCCAAATTCTACGAGACCTTTTATCTCGATGACGGCACCGTCTCGCACATCGAGACGCTCGTGGATGGGATCGCCAACCCCGTGGTCAAGCGCATCGTGGCCAAGCTGCCCCCGCCGCCGACCAAGTTCATCGTCCCCAACATCGACATCGTCCACAACCGCGTCACGGTCGAGATCATGCGCGGATGTACGCGCGGATGCCGATTCTGCCATGCGGGCATGATCACCCGTCCCGTGCGTGAACGGACGGTCGAAGAGATCGTGGCCGCCGCTGAGGAGGCCGTGCGTTCCACAGGCTTCGAGGAACTGGCCCTGCTTTCGCTGTCCTCGTCCGATTACACCCACATCCTCGAACTGGTCACGGCCGTGGGTGAGAAATTCCAGGGCAGGCAGTTGAACGTGTCGCTGCCCTCGCTGCGCATCGAGTCGGTCTCCATAGACCTGATGGACAAACTACGCCAACGCCGCACGGGCGGATTCACGCTCGCGCCCGAGGCCGCCACCGAGCGCATGCGCCGCATCATCAACAAATACATCTCCGACGAAGACATCATCAACACCACGCGCGAGATCTACGCGCGCGGCTGGACCACCATCAAACTGTATTTCATGATCGGCCATCCCAGCGAAACGCTCGAAGACGTGCAGGCCATCGCAGACCTGTGCAAGCGTGTGCTGGCTGAAGGCCGCAAGGTCATCGGCTGGAAGGCCAAGCTCAACGCGGGCGTCAGCACATTCGTGCCCAAGTCGCAGACTCCCTTCCAGTGGGTCTCGGTGGACACGCGTGAGCGCATCCTCGAAAAGCAGGCCTTGCTCAAACGCGAACTCTACAGGGACCGTAACATCAAACTCAGCCTGACCGACCCCGACGACTCGCTGCTCGAAGCCTGGCTCTCGCGCGGCGACCGCCGCATGTCTGAGGTGGTCTACACGGCCTGGAAGAATGGCGCGAAATTCGACGCATGGGATGAGGGCCGCAAGCCCGAGATCTGGAAGGCTGCCTTCGACCAGCACGACCTCGACCTCAACTTCTACACCGCCCGTCAGCGCCGCACCGACGAAGTCTTCCCGTGGGAGCACATCACCGCCGCCGTGCGCAAGAACTTCCTCTTCCAGGATTTCCGCATGTCGCTGGAGGGTCAGATCCGCGTGGACTGCCGCCAGAATTGCTTCGCCTGCGGCATCCTGCCGACTTTCTCCAACATGCGCCGCGAGAATCCAGGCGAAGGCTGGAAGTGTCCCGATGTCAAATCGCCCGCAAAGAAGATCAACCTGGAACTCCCCGTGGCGGGCGACTGATGCGCAAAGCCCAATTGATCGCTCGCATGATGATCGCCCACGACGAGTGGGAATTGCTGGTCAACCACGTCGGCTCGATCCGCGTGGGGATCGGCGGCGTCTCTGGAAATTGGTCGGTCAAGAACATCGTCGCGCACGTGATGACGCGCGAGCAGCACCTGGCAGACCGTCTGGCCGAGATCGCGCGCGGAGAAACCTACCAACCCTGTTTCACCTGGGAGGAGTTCGACGCCTTCCTCGAGGAATATGGTTTTCCTGATTTCGCCTCGCCGCTCATCAGCGTCGACGCCGCCAATGAGTTGGTCTACGAAAAATACAAGAACGCCGCCATGAACGAACTTGTGGCCGACGAGCTCAACGCCTTCTCGGCCCTGCTGATGGGAGTCCGCGCGCTAAGCGAGGAACAGATCAACGACCTGGACCTGGGACCCCGCATCAAGCACGTCACCGTGGACCATTACCGCCATCACATGGCCGATATCCGCAAACGATTCAAACGCTCCCTGCAGAGACAACCCTGATGCGCCTCCGAGTCACTTTTGCAAAACTGAACGCCTTGCGTTACACGGGTCACCTCGACCTGCATCATATTTGGGAACGGGCCGCGCGCCGCGCCGAACTGCCCCTGGCCTACAGCCAGGGGTTTCATCCGCAGCCCAAGATCAGCCTGGCCTCCGCCCTGCCGCTGGGATTCTCATCCACCTGCGAAGTGCTAGACATGCGCCTGAGTGAAGGCATCCCGTTGGACGGGTTGAAGGATCGCATCCAGGCGGCGGTCCCTTCGGGGCTGCAGATCCTCAAGGTCGAATCGGTGGACGAGAAGCTGCCCGCGCTGCAGACGCTGGTGGCCGAGGCGGAGTACGAGGTCGTTTTGACGGAACCAGTCGACGGGTCCACGCTGAAGCAGCGGGCGGCGGAGATGCTGGCGGCTTCCAGCCTGCCGCGCGAACGTCGCGGGAAATCCTACGACCTGCGTCCGCTGATCGGGCGGGTGGACGTGATCGAGACGCCGCAGGGCGGCCTCCACCTGACCATGCGCCTGTTGGCGCGCGAGGGCGCCACGGGCCGTCCCGAGGAAGTGCTCGACCAACTTGGCATCCCCGCCGATATCGTGCGCGTGGAACGCACCCGCTTGATTTTTGCGAACGAAACGATAGAATAGAAAAATCATCCAACCGATTTATCTAAGAGGAGAATCCCATGGCTTTACTCACGGCAATCTTCCTGTCCTTTGCCAGCGCATTCGTGATGGTGCTGTTCGTCAACTGGCTCGACCGCTATGAGAAGGAACCGCTGCTGCTCATGCTGGCGGCCTTTTTTTGGGGCGTAGTCATCGCGGCGGGCGGCGCTTATGTGATCAACACGGTGCTGGGCATCGGCGTGTATGTCTTCACGGGCGATGACGCCATGGCAGACATCAGCACAGTGGTCGTTTTTGCGCCCTTCGTGGAGGAGTTCCTGAAAGGCGTGGCGGTGCTGATCGTGTTCTTCCTCTTCCGCAGGGAGTTCGACTCGATCCTCGACGGCATCCTCTACGCTGCCATGGTGGCCCTGGGATTCGCCGCCACCGAGAACGCCATCTACATCATCCGCGGCTACGACGCGAACGGCTGGATGGGCCTGGTCCAACTGGCCTGGATCCGCCTGGTGGTGGTGGCCTGGCAGCATCCGTTCTACACGGCCTTCACGGGCATCGGCCTGGCGGTGGCCCGCCTGAACCGCAGCCTGCTGGTCAAGATCGTCGCTATCCCCGTGGGATTCTCGCTGGCGGTCTTCGCCCACGCCCTGCACAACGGCATGGCCGTCTTCCTGCCGGACATCCTCGGCCGCCTGACCGACTGGCTAGGCTGGTTCATGATGGGCGGATTCATCGTCTGGCTGATCGTCCATGAACGTAACCTGATGAAGAAACACCTGGCCGAAGAAGTGACTTCGGGCCTGCTCACGCCCGGGCAGTATCAATCCGCCTTGTCGCCGTTCACCATGTCCTTCGCCATCTTCAGCGGTCTGGCCACACACCGCTTCTACCAGACCTGCGGCGAACTGGCCCACAAGAAGGAGCAGCTTGCCAAGGTCGGCGAGGAATCGGGCAACTCGGCCATCATCGCCTCGCTGCGCGCACAGCTGGCCAGCCTCCGCCCGCAGGTGAGAGGATAGAGATTAGGAGGCCCGACGGGTTTCGAAACCCGTCGGGCCTGATGTGATAAGAAGTCGCGGATGACATCCCAGCGAAGGACCCCATAGAGAACGTGCGGGGCGTACATAAGCCGTTGGGTTTTGTATTTCAAAATGCCATTACTTATTTTGGGCAGCAATTAATAATCAAATATGCTGAAAACATTCTGCTATCTCAGTTATGTTCAACTAGATCAGTGAGTAGGCGGCTAAAATCCCCTCGAACGCCTGCCTGCCATCCACGCAGGCTTTTTCGCGCCACTTTGCTTCGGCAGGGAAATACAACCCCGAAAATTCCTTCCGAATCTTCTCTTTAGTTTTCTCATTCTTTGCGCCATACCAGTGGAGTTGACTCTCAAAGATCATCGTCCGCAGGCTGTGAATGCATTGGAGCAGGGAACTGCCGTAGGAGCCAAACTCGAAGGCACAGGCAAAGATGTGTTTGTTGGGCAATTCAGCATCGCGCAATTCATATGACCAGGCGCACATATCGCCGTGGATGGCGTAGAACTCTTCACTATCGCCGCGCAGGACAAGCGAATAGTGGAACTTCGCGGAGAGTTCCACCGATTAACAGCAGTGTCAAGGGCTGAGCAAGAAAAGGGGATATAGGACGAACAGAATCAAAAGCGGTTCGGATACAGGACATCCGAACCGCTTTTTTGTTTTCCTTACGCCCATTCATGCTTCGGGAATTACAGGATCGAATCCCCTGCCTGGAATCGAGTGCTTCCCCACTCAAGGTTTCCTGACCTGTCTTCCAATTGAGTTACATGCACCTACAACATCATTTAGTGGATCTACTCCGCCTTGACCTTCCGCGACCTGAGTCCCGACAGCCTGCAAGCCGACCTGGACGAAGAACAGGCCCTGAGCTCCGAGTTCAACCGCCTGCAGACCCAACTCCTCCAAGTCCGCAACCACCGCAAGGCCGTACGCCTGCGCATCTGGGACCGTCTCAAACGCCTGAAGGTGGGCATCCGCGGGATATACGGCGACGATTCCCCCGAGTACAAACTGATTGGCGGCACCCGCAAGAGCGAGCGCAAACCTTATGTGCGGACAAAGAAAGCCAACCTGGCCCAGAAGGATGCTTGAAAGAACCTCAACGCCAAGCAACAGGGGTTTCCTCTTGTCCAAGGATAAGGATCAACCTTATAATTGAATCATAAATAGGCAGTTATATGGAATTCGCTATCTAAACCCTAGGTGAGTGGGATTCTGCGGCATTTTTGAGCACTATCTACACTCAAAAACAGGATCCTGTTCTCGAAATTTTATCCACGCCCGTCCACACACAGGTACTCCGCAGAGATCATACGGGGCTTACGCCACCCACTAGGCGGTTCACTTCACAATATATCTGAGAAATCATGGATTGTCCGATGACAATATCTCAACGCACTTATTCAACCGAGCAAGATAAATATCTAATGTCTGCTCTGGCTCGTCAATGTTCAGAAAATAATCTCCATGTTGTAGACCTGCCTTATCGGTTTAGTTCGTGGGCATTCGATAATCTCGAAAACGTCAATTTATGGTTTGATGGAAATCAACAACTTGTTGCCTGGGCGGTACTTCAATCGCCTTTTTGGACAATTGATTATGTATGCCATCCTGAGCAAGAATCATATCTGCATCAAGAAATCCTTTCCTGGGCAAATCAACGCACTCAAATTGCACATAATACGCCTTATGCTCGTCCTGCCTGGTTTGCCATGGTCTTCTCTGGGCAGGATAACCGAATTCGCGATCTAGAAAATGCAGGTTTCAAATGTCAATCGGACGTAGGCGATGATTCCTGGTCAAAAGTACTCATGCGCCGTTCATCTCAAACACCTGTAAAGGTGTATAAACCTCGTTCGGCAGGCTTTACCGTTCGCTCATTGGCAGGAGAAAAAGAAGTACAGAATTATGTTGAACTTCACCAATCCGTTTTTGAAAGTAAAAATATGACAATCGATTGGCGAATGCGCACACTTCAACACCCTGATTACATGCCCGAGTTAGATATTGTAGTCGAATCCCCTAACGGAAATTTGGTTGCCTTTTGCATTTGTTGGTTTGATAAGTATTCAATGACAGGCCATGTTGAGCCATTAGGGAGCCATAAAGATTTTCGGCAGTATGCGCTTGGGCGAGTCGCTCTTTCAGAAGGATTGCGCCGTCTCCAGTCTCTTGGAGCGCAGAATATTTTTGTTGAAACAGACAACTATCGAAATACTGCTTTTCGGCTTTACGAGTCGTTTGATTTTCAAGTGATACAAGATGTCCTTGTATATCGAAAAGATTATGAAACTGATTAATACAGAGTTATCTTGCCAAACCACCACCCAACACAGCCCTCACCCCGTTTCACTTCGCTCACGGGGCGAACGGTACCTGCGGTGAATAGTTCGCGAAGCGTGGCTTCGAGTTTTCTCTGCTCCCAGGCATTGTCCATGCCCTCCCACACGCGCCCCAAGGGGCACAACGCAAACCGTTAAGCGCTTCCCGATGCAATCAAAATTCATGAAAAACAGCATTGTTGTATCATTACTCGTTTTGTACGCTATCGTTCTATGCCTGTATGAGGAACATACTTTTGTAAACTTCGGTGTAGACTGGCGAGAAACTTACTACCCAGCAACCACACTTTTACTACATGGACAGAATCCCTATTTAGTTAGAACTTTACACAACCCAATCTGGGGGTTATTTCCATTAATTCCATTCGTTTTGACTGGGGAAAAATGGGGTGAGATTATTATGTTTTTTGTGGCATTTGTTATGTATGCATATGTTGCGCGAGTATTAGGCGCATCGCCTATCGCCTTAATTTTATATATGAGTTCGCCGTTGATTGCATACAACTTAATGCTCGGTAATATAGACTGGTTGGTTGTGTTTGGATTTATAATGCCGCCATCGCTAGGCTTGTTCTTCGTGTTATTGAAGCCACAAATTGGGATTGCCGTTGCAATCTACTGGTTATGGACATCATACAAAAGTGGCGGAATAAAAAATGTTGGCAAGACATTCTCACCTGTGATAATGTCAATAGCCATATCGTTTTTTTTGTTTGGGAATTGGCTGATTGGCAAGAGCGATAATTTGATGTTTGCATCTTGGAATTTAAGTATGTTTCCGTATTCTATACCTATTGGACTGGCTCTGCTATACATAGCACGCAAAAAATATGCGTGTGCAGTCTCCGCTTCTCCATTTTTTAGTCCTTATATGAGTTTTGGATCGTGGTCTATTGCGCAACTTGGCTTAGTAGATAATGACTTACTCACTTTTGCTATTACATTTGGGTTATGGGCATTATATATCCTCCTGGGCCATGGTTAATGATAATAAGTACTTACACTATCAAAACATGACCTTATGCTGTTTTTTTATCCAC
>CAZGFR010000034.1:0-22470 GCA_964524485.1 uncultured Anaerolineaceae bacterium
CCCGAGGCGGCCACCAGCGCGGCTTCCATCATGTTGGTGCCGAACGAGCGTCCGTCCATGACCGGGGTGGTGGTGACAAGGTACTTCACGCCCGCCTTGCGGAATTCCTCCACATCTTCGGGCGTGGTGGTGTTGGTGACCACGACCTTGCCCGTCATGTCATTGGGCATGTGGCGCTTGACATAGTGACAATCGCCCGCCACGACCGTGGCCCACTGATACCACTTCTCCCACTTCGGCTTGCGGACGTCTTGATTCTCGCCCGTCGGGTACAGCCACTCGAAGGGAAAGCGCGTCACGATGGGGATCATGAGCGCGGCCAGGGTGCGCAGTCCGCTCAGGGATTTGATGGCGATGGGGATGTCGAGCGCGAACATCATGTCGCAGAAGATCGTCTCGTAGCCCGCCTCGACGAAGGACTTGGACAGCCCCCAGCGGTCCACGCCCACGGTGACCATGACCTTGCGTCCGCGGGCGTTGATGTACTCGCTCAGCTTTTTATCGATAAAGGCGGGCGCGCGGTTCTCGAGCGTGTTCTTCAGGCCGCCGCCGTCCACGACGGGGGTCTTCTGAATGTAGCGGACGAGTTTTTGCACGGAGTGGAATGGATAAAACTTGCCTTCGACGATGGCCCCCAGGTCCGCGCCGCCCACGCCGAAAGCGTCCACCTGACCGTCGAGTTCCTTATATTTCAGGGCTGCGGCTTCCATGTCGCCGTCGGTGCCGATGCGTTCGATGCTGACTTTCTCGCCGAGCAGGGTCACCTCCACGGCCTTGTTGCGCTTGGAAGACCCGATGCTAATGCTGACTGCTCGTTTCATAGTAGATGCCTCCGGGGAGAGATGCCGTCAGTATACACCAAATCAAAAAGCAGGGATAACCGTCAGATTGTCCCTGCTTTCGCGTTGATATGCCTCGTTAATAGGGCTTGGCCAGCAGATCGTCGAGCACGGTCTTCGAACTGTCATCGATGACGGCATGCTGGCTGCCGCCGTGCGAGTCCATGGTGACCACCACGGGAAAGTCCTTGACCTCGATGACCCACATGGCTTCGGGCACGCCGAATTCCATCTTGTACACGCCCAGCACCTTTTGCACTGACTGGGCAATGTACGAAGCCGCGCCGCCGATGGCATGGAAGTACACGAATGGTCCTTCCTGGCAGCCCTTGAGCGTCTTCGCGCCCATGCCGCCCTTGCCAATCACGCCCTTGACGTTGAAGTGCTTCATCACGTCAGCCTGGTACGGCTCCTCACGGATCGAGGTGGTGGGCCCCGCGGCGACAAACTTGTATTCCTTCGTGTCCAGCCCGCTGACGACGGGTCCGCAGTGGTAGATGATGCTGCCGTTTAGGAGTTTCTTCAGGTCCTCGTACACTTGCAGGTCGCCTTCCTTCGGCTCGCGGGTTTTCTTAATAAAGGTCTCGATCATCCACTTGTGAGCGGTGTCGCGGCCCGTGACCATGACGCCCGAGAGGAGCACGGGTTCACCGACCTTGAGTTCGCGGACAAGGTCATCGCTGATGGGGGTGGTAATAGATCGCATGGTTTTCTCCTGTACGGGCGTCCCGCCGGGACGCCCGTACGATTAATCGTATTCGACCCGATCTTCCCAGACCGTCATCTTGCGGCGGCGATAGGCCCAGCACATGTACGAGACTGAGACGAAATACGAGGCGGGCAGGCGGTGCAGGCCGGTGATCTTCGTATCGATGACCGTGGTCTGGCCGCCGAACCCCATCGGGCCGATGCCCATCGTGTTGGCCTCCCCGGTCAGGCGCTCTTCCAGTTCGGCCAACTTCGGGTCCTCGTTGCGGGTGCCGAGCTTGTCGAACAGCACCTCCTTGGATTTCGCGTACGAGGTGCCGCGGTCGCCGCCGATGGCCACACCCAGGATGCCAGGCGCGCAGCCCTGCCCCTGGGCCTTCTGGACGGCGTCCAGCACCACCTTGCGGACGCCCGCCAGGTCGCGGCCCGCGCCGAGGTTGTTATCGGGCAGGGAATACTGCCGCCCGACGTTCTCGCACCCGCCGCCCTTCAGCATCAACTCGATGACCAGCGGTTTGTCAGGCTCAACCTCTTCGAAGTGGATATATGGAAAATCGTCACCGCCCAGATTGTCGCCGGTATTATTGTCGTAGATGGCGTCCACCGCATTCGGCCGCATATAGGACAGTTTGGTGGCTTCCGCCAAAGCGGCGCGGATCTGCTCCCTGATCTTGCGCGTACTGCAACAGACTTCCGGATAATGTACGTAAAAGATGGGTGTGCCCGTATCCTGGCAGATGGGCGTGGAATTGGCGCGCGAAAGTTCTATGTTCTTGAGGATGGTTTCCAGCGCGCCGCGCGCCGCCGAGCCGGGCGCTTCCTTCTCCACCGCCGCGCGCAGACGCTCCTCCACATCCTTCGGCAGGCTGCTGGACGTGCGGCGAATCAGTTCGAGGATATCGTTCGTTAAATCACGCATCGGAACCTCCAATCCTTTGGGTACCTTTTTAGACGCTTTGTATGCCCAAAAACTTATTACGATTCGTAAATTCTTTTCCTAAAAGACCTCTAGTATAATCCAAACACTTATCCCTCGTGGAGGTTGTATGTCTGAAAAGAAGATCCGTGTACTCGTCGCAAAACCCGGCCTGGACGGTCACGACCGCGGCGCCAAGGTGGTGGCCCGCGCCCTGCGCGATGCGGGCATGGAAGTCATTTACACCGGGCTGCGCCAGACCCCCGAAATGATCGCGGAGGCCGCCCTGCAGGAAGACGTAGATGTGGTCGGCCTGTCCATCCTCTCGGGCGCGCACATGGCGCTGGCCCCGCGCATCCTGGACCTGCTCAAAGCCAACGGCCAGACGCACGTCAAGGTCTTCCTGGGCGGCATCATCCCCGATGAAGATCTGCCGCGCCTGAAGGAAATGGGCGTGACCGGCGTGTACGGCCCGGGCGCCAACACCGAGGACATCATCAACGACATCCGCGGCGCGCTGGCTGAAAAGGCTTAACCGCTCGTGACGCTGGCCGCTTCCATCCTGGCCGGCGACAGGTTGTCGCTGGCTCGCTTGTTGACCCAGGTCGAGAACGATTCGCCCGAAGGCCGCGCCGCGCTGGTGGAGCTCTTCCCGCACACGGGACGGGCGCACCTGGTCGGCGTGACGGGCGCACCCGGCACGGGCAAGTCCTCGCTGGTCAACCAACTGGCCCTGCACTACCGCAAACAAGCGGACCAGCGCGTGGCCGTTGTGGCCGTGGACCCGTCCAGCCCATTCACGGGCGGGGCGGTGCTGGGTGACCGCGTACGCATGCGCGATTTGAGCGGCGACCCGAACGTCTTCATCCGCTCGATGGCTTCGCGCGGATCGCTCGGCGGGTTGGCTCAGGCCACCGCTGGCATGGTGCAGGTCTTCGATGCGGCAGGCTTCGACGTGATCCTGATCGAGACCGTGGGCGCGGGCCAGAGTGAAGTGGACATTGCGCGCCTGGCGCATACCACCCTGGTGGTCGAGGCTCCCGGTCTGGGTGACGACATCCAGGCCATCAAGGCGGGCATCCTGGAGATTGCCGATATTTTGGTGATCAACAAGGCCGACCGTCCCGGGGTTGAAAATACCGAACGGGCACTCAAGACCACGCTGGAGCTGGCTCACCCGGCCCAGCGTGTCTTTCGTCACCACGGCCAGTACATGTCGGCGGCGGTGGACCTGCCCATCGATAAGCAGATGTGGATTCCGCCCATCCAGAAGACGGTCTCGACCGAAGGGCGTGGCATCCCCGAATTGGCCGAGGCCATCGCCCGTCACGCGGAGCATCTCCGCTCAAGCGGGGATTGGGCTGCTCGCGAGCGGGCCAGGCTTGAGGTCGAGTTGGAGATGTTGATCCAGGAGGCGTTGGTGGCGCGTTTCAGCGCGAGCGTCCCGCCGCAGAAGGTCCAGCAGACCATCGAGCGCATGGTGAAGCGCGACCTCTCGCCCTGGGAGGCGGCCAAGTTCCTGATGAACGGAGCGCCCGAATGAGCATCATCTACGGGAAGCGCGTGCGTCTGCGCGCCGTCGAGCGCGAGGATGTGCAGAAATTCTACGCCTGGGTCAACGATCCCGAGGTGACGCGCGGACTTTCGCTTTACCTGCCCCTCTCCACCCTCGACGAGGAAAAGTGGTTCGAAGGACTGCAGAACCGCGATCTACACCAGAGGCCGATGTCCATCGAAGTCAGGGACGGCGACAGCTGGATGCTGATCGGGAACTGCGCGGTGTTTGACCTCGATTGGGTCGTTCGCTCGGCGGAATTGGGCATCATGATCGGCGAGAAATCGGTCTGGAACCAGGGCTACGGCACCGAGGTCATGACCCTGCTGCTGAAGCACGGCTTCGAGACCTTGAACCTGAACCGTATCTGCCTGCGGGTGTACGCGGAGAACGTCCGCGCCCACCGCGCCTACGTCAAGGCGGGTTTTGTGGAGGAAGGCCGCCTGCGTCAGGCGGTGTATAAACACGGTCGTTACGGCGACGTTATTTTGATGAGCGTGCTGGCTTCCGAGTGGAGCGCGCGCAAGGAGAGTTGATGGCTCACATCCACCATGATTTGAAAGTGTACGGCGGCATCAAGATCTACGCTGGCGAGGGGTCGCCCGAGCTGGCCAAACGCATTGCCGATTACCTCGGCCAGCCGCTCAGTCCACGCCAGGTGATCGAGTTCCCGAACGAGAACCTGTTCGTCAAATTGGGCGGCAGCGCGCGCGGACAGGACGTGTACGTCATCCAGACCACGGCCTCGCCCGTACACAAGAACCTGATGGAATTGCTGATCATGATCCAGACCCTGCGGCTGGACTCGGCGGCCCGCATCACGGCGGTGGTCCCGTATCTGTGCTACGGCCGTTCGGACAAGAAGGACCAACCGCGCGTCCCGATCACGGCCCGCCTGGTGGCGGATATGATCGAGGCGGCGGGCGCTGACCGCTACATGACGTACGACCCGCATGCGGGTCAACTCCAGGGCTTTTTCTCCATCCCCGGCGACGTGCTGACCGCCTCACACCTGATTGTGGAGCATATCAACTCCCACCTGCGCCCGTCCATGAAGGACCCCGTGGTGGTGGCCGTGGACCTGGGCTTTGCCAAGAAGGGCCGCAACTACGCCGCCGACATGGAGATGCCGATCGCCTTCATCGAGAAGCGCCGCATCGGGAACGAGGCCAAGGCCGAAGCCCTGACCCTGATCGGTGACGTGAAAGACCGCGATGTGCTCATCGTGGACGATGAAGTGGATACGGGCGGCTCGGTGTTACAGGCCGTGAATGTGGCCAAGAAGAACGGCGCGCGCGACGTGTACCTGGCCTTTGTCCACCCAATCTTCTCGCGCAACGCCGTCGAGCGGCTGGTGGCTTCACCCGTCAAACACATCATCACCACCGACACGGTGCCGATCCCGCCCGAAAAGATGAAACTCCTCGAAGGCCGCATCACCATCCTGTCGATCAGCGAAATGCTGGGCGAGGTCATCAAGCGCGCCCACGAAGGCCGCTCGGTCGGCGAGATGTTCAACGAGTAGGAGAATTGCAAGTTGAAAGGTCGAAAAGTTCAACTTGCAATCTTCAAACGTTCAAACCTGAAACCATATGCCTGAGCTTCCCGAAGTCGAGACCATCGCCCGCGGACTGCGGCCTCACCTGGTCGGGCGGACCATCCTGTCCGCGGACCTGCGCTGGGCGCGCACGCTGGCGACTCCTTCGGCGCGGAAGTTTCGCGAGCAGATCCAGGGCCAGCGCATCGAGGAGGTCGGCCGCCGCGCCAAGTTCCTCAGCCTGCGTCTGACGGATTATCACCTGTTCGTCCACTTGCGCATGAGCGGCGATTTGTTTATAAAAGAAGCGGACGCCGCGCCCGAAAAACACGACCGACTGATCCTGGCTTTGTCCCCTCTCCCGAAAGGAGAAGGACTAGAGAAGTTGGTCTTCAACGACACCCGCAAGTTCGGCCGCGTGTGGCTGACGGTGAATCCCGCTGAGGTGTTGGGCGATCTCGGCCCCGAGCCCTTCAGCGACGAGTTCACGCCGCAATGGCTGTACGAGAACCTGCGCTCGCGCCATCGTCAGCTCAAGCCGCTGCTGCTCGACCAGTCCTTTCTCGCGGGCCTGGGCAACATCTACACCGACGAGGCCCTGCATCGGGCCAAATTGCACCCGCTCGCCGCGTCCGACTCGGTGAAACGGAACCAGGCTGAGGCGTTGCACGAATCCATCCGCGCCGTGTTGAGCGAAGGCATCCGCCGCAACGGCGCCAGCATCGACTGGGTCTATCGCGGCGGCGAGTTCCAAAACTATTTCCGCGTGTACGGGCGGGAGGGCGAGCCGTGCCCTGTGTGCGGCGCGCCCATCCAACGGCTGGTGGTCGGTCAGCGTGGCACGCACATTTGTCCGCGTTGTCAGAAAGTGGAGTGAAGCATGAATCTCAATAGCCTGTGGATCGTCGTCACCGTGGTGGCCCTGTTGAGCGTCTTCTTCGGGTACGGCTTTGGCTGGTTCGAATGGGGCCGCAAACTCAAGGAATACGAGTCGGGCGAGCGCCAGCAGAAAGTTGCTGAGGAGAAAGAGTCGCCCACGCTGCCCGCTGCGCGGCAGGAGGACCCCGCTCTGCTGGCCCTGCGCGATGTGCGGGGACGCCTGCGCCTCGAACTCGAAGGCCAGACCGTGGATGCGGAGAGCATGTCCGCCGAACAGCGCCGGCGGCTGATCGACATTGTCTCGCGCATGCGCCCGTGGATCGACACCCGCGCCGCCGTCCCGACGCCTGCGCCTGTTCCCGCGCCCCAGGCCATCCCGCCCGCCCCCGTCGCCGCGCCGACACCCACCCGCCCTGCGCCCGCCAAGAAGGAGGAGACGCTTGCGCCGCAGTCCATGGTGACGCAGATCGACGAGATTCTGCAGAAACACATGGTCGGCACCCCGCTGGAGAAGATGGGCATCAAACTCACCGAGACCCCGGGCGGCGGAGTGACGGTCACTGTCGGCCTGAACCGCTACGCGGGGGTTGGCGAAGTTCCCAGCCCCGAGATCCAGGCCGCCATCCGCGCCGCCATCGCGGAATGGGAAAAGAAGTTCACGCCTGGGTAATTCCGATCGAACGCAAACAAAAACTGGACACGAAGCCGTGTCCAGTTTTGATTCCTGCCTAGTCTTCGCGCTTGTGCCGCGCGATGAGGATCGGCCTGTGGATGACGTTGGCCACCTCGGCGGCCACATTGGGCGCATACATCTGCCGCAGCGCGTTTGTGCTGTACGGCGACCCCATGCAGACCAGGTCGTACTCCCCCGCCTTGATCTCGGCCAGGATCTCCTCCACGATGTTCCCTTCGCGCACCTTTACCTCGGCGGTCTGGCCCGCGGCTTGAGCCATCTCCACGCCCTTGCGCAGCGCGCGCCCGATGGGCGTCTCCGAGTCGACCAGGTGCTGGGCGCTCTTGATGACCTCGCGCGCGGTCGGATAGTCCAGGTCCATGGGCGGGATGACGTGCAGCAGCGTGATGTGCGCCTGGACCAGCCCCGAGAGCCGCACCGCCAGGTTCTCGGCGGTCACCTCGTAGCCCAGCCCGCCTACGCAGATCAGCGCCTTGCACAGCGGCAGGCGCGACTCGGGCACGTACAGGATCGGCCCGCTGATGTGCTCCATCAGGTGGTGGATCGAGCGTCCCGTCAGCCAGCGGCGGATCTGCGGACGGCCGAGCGGTCCCGTAACGGTGATGAAGTCACCCGTCTGGACTTTGTGCGGGATGACCTCTTCTGCATCCCCGTTCTGGACCTCGAGGCTGTACGCCAGCCCCTTCCGCTCGAACACCTCGACGGCGCGGCTGAAGACATCCTCCAGCGGGTGGTGGTCGTCGATCTGGGCGGGATTCAGCGTCTCGGTCACGCCCAGCAGGTTGACCTTGAGGCCAAGAGTACCTCCCAGCCACGCCCCGTATTCGATGGCGGGCCAGGTTCCTTTATATCCGTTGGTGGCAATCAATACTTCCACGGCTCAAACTCCACTCCGAAACAAAATCACGCCGAGGATGCCCGCTCCCAACAAGACCAACGGCGATGGAACGTCGAAATACAAAGCCACCGCGCTCAGGGCGGCGATCAACAAGGTGCGGCGGTTGAGACTCTTCTTGCTGCTTGCGCGGAAGAGTTCCCAGGCCACTACCACGATCAGCGCTGCCACGGCGGGACTCATCCCGGTCACGAAGCCCTTCATCCAGTTCTCGTGCTGGAAGCGTTGCAGCACGGAGGCCACGATCAGCATCATCACCGTGGGCGGCAGGATCGAACCCAGCAGCGCTGTCAGCACGCCGGGGATTCCGCCCGCCGCAAAGCCGACGAACATGGCCAGCTTGAGCGCCTCGCTGCCCGGCAACACGTTGGAAAATCCGACCGCTTCCACGAATTGCGACTCGGTCATGATCTTGCCGACCGCTTCCTTGTAGAGCAGCCCGACCGAGGCTGGGCCCGACGGCGAAAGCAGGTTCACCTTGAGGAACATCCACAACAGGCGCATCCAGACAGAGAATTTGGACTGGTTCATGAAAGGAAGATGACCCCGACGATGCCAGCGATCAACACGACCAGCCGCTCGGGCGCCTTGAGCAGCATGGCTGCCAGGCTGACGATGCCGATGGCAATGCCCGCCCAGGATTCCCCGCCGCCCTTCTCGAAGATCTTCCAGGCGGTGAAGAGCATCAGCACTGAAATGGCCGGCGCCAGACCTTCGACGAAGCTGCGCACCCAGGCTTCGCGGCGCAGACGGTGCAGGACCATTGTCACGCCGAGGATGATGACCGTGGGCGGCAGGATCGAAGCCAGCAGGGCCACCAATCCGCCGGGGATGCCCGCCACCGCGTAGCCGATGTACATGGCCAGTTGGAGCGCATCACTGCCCGGCAGCACGGAGGAGAGTCCCACCGCCTGCACGAACTGGGCTTCGGTCACCATCTTTCCGACCACCTCGTGATAGAGCAGCCCGACCGAGGCGGGACCCGAGGTGCTGAGCAAATTGACTTTGAGGAAGGTCCAGAAGAGTTGGAGAAGAATGTCCATAATCCTTTGAAGTTACAGCGATTTGACCAGGTACAGTTCGCCGCGTTCGAAGCCGCGGTCCAGGTAATACGGACGCGTGCCGACCGCCGAGATGACGGCCATGCGCCGATAGCCATGTGCCCTTGCCACGGCGTCCGCTTCCTGCAGCAGGCGCGTCCCCAGGCCCGCGTGCTGCGCCGCCCCGACCTGTTCCGCGCCGACGGGCAGAGACTGTCCGTAGACATGCACCTCGCGGATGAGCGCCGCGCCGTCCAGGTCGCGCAGGCCCGTTTGGGGTGCATCCGCATTGGGCAGCGACAGGCGGATGAATCCCGCCAGCCCATCGTCGGGCGTAACGAAGGAGATGAAATGCTCCTCGGCCGTCCCCGTTTGATAGACCAGGTCATCCAGCCGCAACTGGTCCGCGCGGACGGGTCTCCCGCGCACCTCGCGGCAGCGGACGCACTCACAGCGGGTACCGCGCTGTTTCATCTCATTCTGCACATCCTGCCGCAGGCTGGTGCGGCGATTGCCCTCCACCACGTTGTTGGATGGGATGTCGCGGATGACGCGGTTGACGCGGCAGTAGCGCGGGATGCTTGGCTTGACGTCCGCGATCAGGTCGATCAATTCCTGGGTGGTGTACGGCGTGAACTCGCCGCGCTGCCAGTACTCGTACAATTCGGCGTTGGCGAGCAATTGATTCGGATAGATCTTGATCTCGTCGGGGCAGAAGCCATCCCACAGGCGGGCAAAGTCGACGCGGTCCGATTCGGGCGTCGCGCCCAGCAGGTTGGGCATCCAGTGCAGCACGATCTTGAATCCTGCCGCCCGCAGCAGTGCCACCGCCTTGCGCGTGGACTCGACGTCGTGTCCGCGCTTGTTGATCTCGAGGATGTGATCGTCCAGGCTTTGCGCGCCCATCTGCACCTTGGTCACGCCGAGATGGCGCAGCCAGCGTAGTTCGTCGGGTGTGATCTCGTCAGGGCGGGTCTCGATGACCAGCCCCACATTTCGATGCGGGGCGTTTTCATTGAGAAGTTGGGCTTCAGAGAGGCCCCCCTCACTCTCCCCATGATGCTGCGCAAAATGGGGAGATGCCGAAGGCGCGGGGGTGTTCATCGCGTCAAAACAGCGTTGGATGAACCATTCCTGATAATCGCGCCGATACGAGGACCAGGTTCCGCCCAGGATGAGCAGCTCGATCTTGTCGGTCGGATGGCCGAGCGCTTCGAGCGAGGTCAGGCGGGAAGCCACCTGCGCGTACGGGTCGAAGTTGTGTTCGAGTCCGCGCATGGCGCCCGGTTCGTCGGGCAGATAGCTTTTGGGCATGCGTACGTCGGTGGGGCAGAAGATGCACTTGCCCGGGCACGGATACGGTTTGGTCAGCACGGTGACGGTGGTCACGCCCGAGAGCGTGCGAACCGGCTTCATGCGGATGCGCTCCAGCAAGGCCGTGTCCTCTTCGATCACATCGTTATCCACCATCTGCTGATAGGCCGCCACCAGCATGGCCTTGCTCAAGTAGCCGCCGCCGGGCGCGGGGAACGAGCGCAGCGCGCGCATCACGTCCTTGCCCGCGCGGACCTGCTCCAGCACGCGCTGGGCCAGGTCGAGGCGTTCAGGGGTCAGCGCCTGACGGGCGCGCCAGAGTTCCTGGCGTTCCGAAAGATTCATTTGGGCTCACCGTTCAGGGCGGGTTGCAACACAAAGTCAGGTTGAGCTTCGGTCAGGTTCTTCTCGAACAGTTTGGTGTGCAGCCCGCATTCCGTCTTGCCGCGGCCCGCCCACCGTCCCGCGCGGTCGTCCTCGTCCACGCCGACGGCCACCGTGCAGGGCGCACAGCCCACGCTGCGGTAGCCCTTGTCGAACAGCGGATGCTTCGGCAGGTTGTGTTCTTTCATATAAGCCTGCACATCCTGACGGGTCCAGTTCAACAGCGGGTTGACCTTGACCAGGCCATCCTTCTGGAGTTCCAGGATTTGCGCGCCGGCCCGCTCGAAGGTCTGGTCACGGCGGATGCCGCTGATCCAGGCCTTCACGCCCTGCATGGCCTTCTGCATCGGCATGACCTTGTGGATGAAGCAGCACAGGTTGGGGTCTTCCACGGGCAGGCTGCGCACGCGCTGACGCACGAACACGTCCCAGCGTGAGTCGCGGTACAGGTCCACCACGTTCAGGTCCCATTTTTGGGCCAGTTCTTCGCGGAACATGAGCGTCTCCCAGAAATGATAGCCCGTGTCGAGGAACAGGATCGGCAAATCCGCGCGGATGCGCGAGGCCATGTGCAGCAACGGCAGGCTCTGCGTCTGGAACGACGAACTGAGCGCCACCTCGGGCCAGAACGAGTCGATCACCCAGGCGATGATCTCCTGCGGCGCTTTGGTCTCGAATTCCTGCGAAAGGTTCGCGATCTCACGGGCCGAAAACATGTCGGCATTATACCCGTTATAATCACCCCATGAATTCGACCACCGCCGCGCGCCTGATCGCGCTCAACCGTGAGTTCTACGACCGCTTCGGAGAGGATTTTTCCGCCACGCGCGGACGTCTCCAGCCCGGCGTGATGCGGATTTTGGATTCCCTGCGCGGCGATGAGTCGATCCTCGACCTGGGATGCGGAAATGGCGAACTGGCCCGCGAGTTGGCCCGTCGTGGACACTGCGCCCCCTACCTCGGCCTGGACTTCAGCCTGCCCCTGTTGCGAGCGGCGGAGTCTCCGCTTGGGGGAATTCCGCAGCCTGCGGGCTTTCAGGCAACCTTCCGCGAAATGGATTTGACCCAGCTAGCGTTTGAAAGTGGAACGTGGCCGCTGATTACCGCCTTTGCCGTCTTCCATCACGTCCCCAGCGATGAGATCCGCCTGAGATTATTCCGCGCCATCCACGATCTGTTGACGGACGAGGGCCGCTTCATCCTCTCCAACTGGCAGTTCCTCAACAGCGACAAACTCAAGGCGCGCATCCAGCCCTGGTCCGCGGCAGGACTCTCCACTTCAGAAGTGGACGAAGGCGACTATCTGCTTGACTGGAAGCGCGGCGGGACGGGCTTGCGCTATGCACACCATTTCTCCGCGGAGGAACTGTCCACGCTGGCCGAGCGGACGGGGTTTCGTGTGATCGATTCGTTTTTATCGGATGGGGAAGGGGGAAGGTTGGGCTTGTATCAGGTCTGGGAAAAAAGCGGAGCGCGGACTTAAGTCTGCGCTCTTGTTTTTTAGTTCACATTATTTGGGTTGACGATGTACTGCCACCAGTTGTTGTGGACCCCGTTCTTGCGGCCTGCCACGCGCGGCAGGTGATTCAGCCACCACTGGTGATGCGCGCGGATGTCGCCGCCGCCCCAGTTGAGGTTGTTCACATCGCGGATGTCGCCCTTGAAGTTGGGAAAATTGTTCAGCCAGTCGAAACACTCGCTCTTGACGACGGTCGGACTGTCCCATTCGTAGTCGCGGGTGCTGTTGGGCGCATAGTGGATCGTGCCGATGGCGGCCTTGCCCGGGGTGATCTTCTCATAGCGCGTGAAGCGCGTCCACAAGTTGGCGTCCCCGCTCAGTTTCTCGAAAGTCTTGAGCAGGATCGACTCGCAGCGATGCCCGAACGACTCGAGCATTTCGCCGATACCGCGCTCGTACGAAAAGCCCATCACCACGAAGCGGCGTTTGGCGGACTCCGTGTTTTTCATGGCAGGGGAATTGCACCAAAACGCGCCCGGTCCGCCCATGCTGGATTCGTAGAAGCCTGCATGCGGAAACCCGAAGACCCATACCTCGTCGATCTCGTTCTTCGCCACGCGCTCCAGCACCTTGAATTGGGCCAGCAGGGCGTTGCAATCCACTTCCTGTGGCATGTGCGGAGCGGACTCGCCGCGCAGCACCGCGAGGTAACTCTGCGGCGTGTAACGGAAGCCGTCGGTCTTGGCGGGGAACTCGTCCACGTCGATGCGCTCGGCGATTTGGTAGCGCGCCATCCCGCTGCTAAATTTGAGCAGGTCGGTCATGAAGCCTGTGACCAGGTCCTCGGTGCGGTACCAGCCCTGTTGCTGGGAGAGTTTCTTCCCCGAAGCGGGATCCATGACCGGGTCGTAGACGATGACCAGCACGCGGCTGACGGTGACCTGTGCGGGCTCGTTGGGACTGTCGGCCGGGCGGGTGGGGACAGGCGCGGGCGGCGTGGACGGTTTCTTCGTCCCGAACAAAGCCAACAGCGACTCGAGAAACTTGTTCATGGCAGCCTCACTACGGCATCTCTGTCGTGTAATAAACCTGGTCTCCCACGGCCAGGAACAAGATATGGTTCGGACTGGTCGTCATCGCGCCGATCATGCCCGAAGGGACAGTCCCCGCCACGGGGCGGAACTGGTTCTGCAGTTCGAGCGAGTTCGGCGAGAAACGCATCACCACCTGGTTGTCGGCGTCGAGCAACAGGATGGTCGGGTCGGGCGGGACGGTGTAGATCATCTGCGTGAAGTGCGCCTGCGCGAACAGGTTGGAATCCCGCAGGGCGGGGAAGGGGTTGACCAGGGTCAACTCCTGGCAGGTGGTGGGACGCACGTCCAGGCGGCTGTACGAACAGCGCGTGAGGTGACCATCGGCGTGCAGCACATACAACTCGTCGGCGCGCACGGCCAGGTCGATGCCGTCCTGGAGGCTGGGCACCTGCGAGCTGAAGAAGAAGTAGGGCAGGTCGACGAACTCACTGTCCTTGCCGGTGTAAACCCATACCGCGTTTGAAGGCGCATCCAGCGCGTACAGGTTTCCGCTGTCGAGCGTGACGGCCTTGAGCAGGCCCCAGTTCGTGTTCGGGGCGGGTAGCGGCTTGGCCACGGGCACCTGGTTGGGCGCACAATACAACAGGTTGCCCGCCCCATCCACGCCCAGCAGTTTGGCGTTGGCCATGTTCATCAACGGCATGGCCAGGATGTCTTGCAGCGGCCCGACCTTGTAATTCCCATACTCGCCCGGCTTGCAATTGAAGGTCTTATCGATCTGGAAGTTTCCATTGGCCGAAATGCTGGCGCGCAGCACCTCGCCGGTCTTGGCATCCAGCAGATATAGATCCGACTCGGTAGCGGCCATGCGGCTGATTTCGATGCCCAGCCCATTGCTGAAGGCGGCCTGAAATTTCAAGCGGCGTACGCCCTGTAACTGGTCAAGTTGGGCATTGGCCTCCTCGCGCAGTTTGGCGGTTTCCGCCGTCTTGCGATAGGACTCGGCCTTGTCCACGTACAGCAGCACCTCGCTCCAGGTATTGCTCTGCATGATTGGGTCGGTCTGGCCGGCGGCCGTCTGGCGGGCGTTGACGGCCTGGGCATAGTAGGTTTCATATTGCTGGCTGACCCCAAAGCGGAAATACGCCATCAGGCCGAGCGTGCCAATGATCAGCGGGATGACCAGCGCCAGAAAAAGCAGGGTGGCGTCGGGCAGGGGACGGGTCTCACCGGCCTCGTTGCCGGGCAGCAGGCGCGGCAGGAACTTTCGCAGGCCCTCGTCACTGCGGCGGACCAGGCGGCGCCCGCCCTCCATCGCGCCGAGGACCAGTTTGGCGGTCTGGCGCAGGAAGGGCGAGGCTTCTTCCGCTGCACGCGAGGGATGCCGTCGGCGTGGACGCGGTGCGGCGGGCGCTTCTGCTTCGGCGGATTCTGGTTCGGGCTCCGGCGCGGACATGGGGGCGGGCTCCGTCATCGGGAGCGGGTCGGCTGCCCGGGGCTTGGCGCGCGGGATCGAGGCGGGGAAGTCGTCGGCGCGCAGGGGACGCGCCACCGGTTTGGGTGCGGAGTCTGTCTCTTCCGGGGGGATGGCATACGCCGACGGCCCGACTACGTGCGCGGGATAGGACTCGGCAGGTTGGGGCTCGGGTTCGGTGGATTCAGGCTCGGGGGCCGAGTCCGCTGGCTCGGAGGGAGGCAGGCTCTCGGTCGAGGCGGGGGTTGGCTCGGCGGGGACGGGCGCAGGCGCTTCCTCATGTGGGACATCCGCCACAGTCGGGGCTGTCCGCTGCAAGACGGAGAATCCACCTGCGCCAGGGGTGGCCTGCATCAACACACTGTGCAGGTCCTCGGTGGTCAGGGTCAGCAGGCGGCGGCGTGTGGCCTCCAGCGAGGCGGCGCCCGGCGTAGCCAGCGTGGACTCCCAGGCGGCGGGCACTTTGCCTGTCAACAGGATGCGGTCGTTGGGCGCAAGGGTCGTCTGGGTGAAGTAATGCGGGACGGCTTGCCCCACGCCCAGACCCTTGCCCGAAAGCCCGGGCTCGAAGATGTGACGCGCTTCCTGCCCGAGCAGATAGGCGTGCATCGGGCCGCTGAGCAGGAAGGTGCATTGCGTATCGCGCACGGCCATGAGCGCCAGCCAGCCGATGGCGTATTGTCCGCGCCCGCTGGTGGACAGGTTGCGGTCGAGCAGGGTCTGGTTGATGAAGCCCGCCACCGCGCGCAGCGCGGAGGTGAGCGGACCGGCGGTCTGATGGAAAGCTGCGCCTGCGTCCTCGGCCAGCTTGGTATATTCGGCGCTGGTGAAGGTGGCGTTGCCGGTCAGCAACAGGTACAGCACCAGGCGGTCCTGTTCGCGGCCGCGCGCGGTCTTGCGCGGCGGGGCCAGGGCCAGCAAGCCCGGCAGGGCGGGGGCTTCCTGTCCATGGATTCGGTAGAGCGGGGAGAGGGTCAGGTCGAGGGACACGGCGGTGGGTAAGAATGAAGGGAAATTCGCTATCATTATACTGGTAAAATCTGCCAGACATCTTTTTTGGGAAGGGATTTCACCGCTGTGCGGTGGAGCAAAGCATGGAGTTTCAAGTTCATACGGATTTCGAATCATTCGACCCGAACGAATGGAACGCGTTGGTGGAGGCGGGCATCAGCGACGTTCCTTTTTTGCGCTATGAATATCTCAGCAGTTGGTGGGACACGCGCGGGGGTGGCGAGTGGAAGCAGGCCGAGTTGATGCTGATCTCGGCGCGCGAGGATGGCCGCCTGGTCGGCATCGCCCCGCTGTTCCTCGCGGAGTATGATGGGCGTCCCGTTTTGTTGTTGGTTGGGAGCATCGAGATCTCCGATTATCTCGACCTGATCGTGCGCGCCGACGACCTGCCGCGCTTCCTCTCCGGGCTGCTGGATTTCCTGGCGGATTTCCGCCCCGAGGCCTGGCGCGGACTCGACTGGTACAACCTGCCCGAGGGGTCGCCCACGCTGCCCGCCCTGCAAGCGGAATCCGTCAAACGCGGCTGGACCTACGCTGAAGACATCTACCATCCCACGCCCACCGTGGTGCTGCCCGGGAACTTCGAAGCCTATCTCGCCACCGTGGACAAGAAACAGCGTCACGAGATCCGCCGCAAGATGCGACGCGCCGAAGAAAGCGGACGTAACGTGCGCTGGTACATCGTCCGCGACGAGGCCACGCTCGAGGCGGAGATCGACGCCTTCCTGGCGCTGATGGAGATGGACGAGAACAAGGCCAAATTCCTCAGCGATGTGATGCGTTCGCAGATGCGCGAGAGCATCCGCAGCGCCTTTCGTCACGGCTGGCTGTGGCTGGCCTTCCTCGAAGTGGACGGACAGAAGGCCGCCGCCGCGTTGAACTTCGATTACCGCAACCGCCTGTGGGGCTACAACTCCGGCGTGGACGTGCGCTTCATGGAACTTTCGCCGGGCTGGGTTCTGCTGGCTTACGTCCTGCAGTGGGCCGCCGAGAACGGTCGCAGCGAATTCGATTTCATGCGCGGCGACGAGGAATACAAGTATCGCTTTGGCGCGGTCAAACGCCATGTGATGCGCGTTCAAGTCATGAAATGAGCAGTAGCGCGAGACAGAGTCTCGCGCTACTTTTTAAGAGGGAACTGAGTAGGAGATAAGACCGTCTAAGTGGGCAAAAGAGACTGTGTTAGAATCCGCGCGTGGGCTCAAAAACAGTGCTGTTGCTGGCGTCCAATTCTCCGCGCCGACGGCAATTGATCTCTTTGGGCGGCTGGATGTTCACCGTGATGGTGTCCAATGCCGATGAAACCCAGCGTGCCTCTGAATCCCCGGCGGATTATGTCCTGCGGCTGGCGGAGGCGAAAGCGCGGGCTGTGGCCGAACAGGCTCACCCCGAGCATATTGTCATCGGTTCGGACACCAGCGTGGTGGACGGGTCCGACATCCTCGGCAAGCCCGCCGATGTGGTCGAAGCGGAACAGATGCTCAAGCGTCTGCGCGGACACACGCACCAGGTCTACACGGGCATCGCCGCCCTGCGCGTCCGTGACGGAAAACTGGTCACCGACCTGTGTGTGACCGACGTCCCGATGCGGAACTACTCCGACGAAGAGATCGAAGCCTACATCCAGACCGGTGACCCGCTCGACAAGGCCGGCGCGTACGCCATCCAGCATCCGCGTTTCCAGCCCGTGGAAAAACTCTCGGGTTGTTTCGCCAGCGTGATGGGATTACCTCTCTGCCACCTGGTCCGCACCCTGCGCCAACTGGACCTGCCTCCCGCGGCGGACGTCCCCACCAGTTGCCAGACTTACCTCGATTATCAGTGCCCCGTCTCGCGCGCGATCCTGCGCGGCGAAAACGTGGGATAGCGAAAGGAAAGAATGAAGTTATACCGCGTCCTTATCATCCTGCTTGTGATTGCCTTTGTGCTGACCGCCTGCGGCTCCAACGGAGGCAGCGGCGGTATTTCAGAACTGTTCGCCACTGACACGCCCATCGCCCTGCCCACGGCGCACGTGAACGTCACGCCCGCACCCGACGCGCGTGCCGCAGTCGGCGCCTACCTGGACGCACTCAAGACGGGCGATTACGCGAGCATGTATTCCATGCTGACAAAGATCAGCCAGGAATCGATCACGCAGGACGATTTTTCCAAGCGGTATAACGACGCGCTCAACGAAATGAGTGCGGGTTCCATCGACTATCAGGTCACGGCGGACAAGAAGAGCCCGTACGCGGCCGAAGTCGCCTTCAGCATCACCTACAAAACTGCGCTGGTCGGCGACATCCAGCGCGACATTATCATGCACCTTGCCCTCGAGGACGGCCAGTGGAAGGTCCAGTGGGAAGAGGGCCTGATCCTGCCCGAGTTGGTGGGCGGCAACGTCCTGAAGATGGATTACCAGATCCCGGCCCGCGGCGACATCTACGACCGCGCCGGCCTGCCCGTGGCCACGCAGAACGAAGTCTACGCCTTCTGGGTGGACACCGGCCTGGTCACGCCCGACTCGCAGGAGACCCTGGCCAATGAATTGGCCCGCCTGTGCGGATACAAGGCCGAGGACATTCTCAACCAGATCCTGGCCTCGGGCCCGGGCTGGCGCCTCTCGATGTGCGAAGCCACCAAGGAGGAAGCCAGCCGTCTGCTGGGCATTTTCCCCGCGGGCTTGCAATACACCACCTACACCACGCGTTATTACGCCAACCAGGGATTCGCCGCCCCCATCACCGGTTATATGCTCTCCATCAGCCCCGACCAGTTGAACGAGTACCGCCGCCGAGGCTATCGCGGGGACGAGCGCATCGGTCAGCAGGGCATCGAGAAGTGGGCCGAGGACTATCTGGGCGGGCAGCACGGCGGCTCGCTCTACGTGGTCAACCCCGACGGGCAGATTGTCACCCGTCTGGGCGAAAGCGCTCCCAAGGCCGCCGACTCGGTCTACCTGACCATCGACACAAATATGCAATTTTACGCCGAACAGGCCATCCGCAACTTCCGCGGGGCGGTGGTGGTGATGGAACGCGATACCGGCCGCGTGCTGGCGATGGCGTCCTCACCCAACTACGATCCCAACCTGTTCGACCCGAACACTCCCAACAGTGATTTGTTGACTACCTTGCTCAATGACCAGAACAACCCTCTGCTCAACCGCGCCGCGCAAGGACAGTATCCGCTGGGTTCGGTCTTCAAGATCATCACCATGTCGGCCGGGTTGGAGAGCGGGCTGTACCTGCCCGAAACGACCTACGATTGCCAGTACGAGTTTACCGATTTGCTGCCCTTCGGCGGGCCGACCCTGCACGACTGGACCTGGCAGCACTGCCAGGATCGCCTTGCCTCGGGGCGGACCTGCGAAACATCCGACAGCCAGCCCTCGGGCTTGTTGACCCTGCCCGAAGGCCTGATGCGCTCGTGCAACCCGTACTTCTATCACATCGGCCTCGACCTGTATCGCAACAACCGCGCCAACGACATTGCCAACATGGCGCGCGCCTTTGGTCTCGGCCAGCCGACCGGCATCGACCAGATCCCCGAGGCGTCTGGGAACATCCCCGTCCCCGCCAACGAAGTGGACGCCACCAGCCTGGCCATCGGCCAGGGCCAGACCCAGGTCACGCCCCTGCAGGTGGCGACCTTCATCGCGGCCATCGGCAACGGCGGGACCCTCTATCGTCCGCAACTGGTCGAGAAGATCACGGACGTGAACGGCGGCATCGTCCTGAATTTCAAGCCCGAGGCGCGCGGCACTCTGCCCTTGCAGCCCGACCGCCTCAAGTTGATCCAGGATGCCATGATCAGCGTGATCGAGAATCCGCGCGGCACGGCCAACTTCCGTCTGCGCGGACTGAACATCCCCGCGGCGGGCAAGACGGGCACCGCTGAGTCGGGCAACGGCAGGTCGCATGCCTGGTTCGCGGGCTACACCATGGACGAGCAAAATTCGGGCAAACCCGATATCGCCGTGGCAGTCATCGTCGAGAACATCGGCGAAGGCTCCGATTACGCCGCGCCAATCTTCCGCTGGATGGTCGAGACCTACATCTATGGTACGCCGCAGTCCGTTCCGTGGTTTGGTCCCATCGGCGACCCATACACCCCGACCCCCATCGGTGGCATCCCCACCAAGACGCCGAGACCGTAACATAGCTCTTTCCTCTTTCGTCGCGCAAAAGATGAAAGAGGAAAGAAGAAAGATTGAAGACCTCGTCCCCTTTGAGCGATACCCCCATTCCCGGTTTGATCGTCAAGGCCCAGTCTGGTTTCTTCTTCGTGGAGACCGGACAGGGCCTCGTCGTTTGTCAGTTGCGCGGACGCCTCAAGCAGGGACGCGCCACCGGCGACATCGCCGCACTTGGCGACCATGTGCAGGTCACGGTTCTGGCCGACGGCTCGGGCGTGATCGAAGAGATCGAGGAACGGCGGCGGGCCATCGTCCGCCTGGACCCGCGTCCACGCGGGATCTACCAACAGGTCCTGCTGGCCAATCCCGACCAGGCCGTCTTCGTCTTCGCCTGCGCCCATCCCGATCCCAAACTGCGCATGCTCGACCGCTTCCTCGTGGTGGCTGAAAAGCAAAAGGTTCCACCCATCATCATCGCCAACAAGACCGACCTGCTGCCCAACGCCGAGGAACTCTTCGGCATGTACACGCAGCTGGGTTATCGCGTCATTTATACGTCCGTCAAGGATGGGCGCGGCATCGAGGAATTGCGCGAGGTGCTGCGCGGCAAGATCAGCGCGTTCGCAGGGCCGAGTGGCGTGGGCAAGTCCAGCCTGCTCAACGCGCTGCAGCCCGGGCTGGGGCTGGCTGTCAACGAGGTCAGCACCTTCATGAACAAGGGCAAGCACACCACGGTCGCGCGTCAGCTCTTTCCGCTCGAAGGCGGCGGCTACGTGGCTGATACGCCTGGCTGGAAGAGCCTGGCCCTGTGGGATACCGAGCCCGAAGAGATGGACGCCTACTTTCCCGAGCTGGCCCCGCTGGTGGCGCAATGTCAGTTCAGCGACTGCACCCACACCCACGAACCAGGCTGCGCCGTGCTGGCCGCCCTCGAAGCGGGACGCATTCACCGCGAGCGCTACGAGTCCTATCTGCGTTTGCGCACCAACTGAGTTCGCTCTCATCCCTTCACTATTCGCAGTAAAATACATCCCATGAACTGGAACCTGGTCGGACACTCCTGGGCCGTGGACTTGTTGCGCCGTCACGTGGCGAACGGCGAGGCGCGCCACGCCTATCTCTTTTCGGGACCGCCCGGGCTGGGTCGCCGTACCCTGGCCGTGCACCTGGCCCAGGCCTTGAACTGCACCAACCCGCCCGCCCCGGGCGAGTTCTGCGGCGAATGCCGTGACTGCCGCCAGATCGCCGCCATGCAGCACCCCGACCTGGCCGTGATCCAGGCCGAGAACGAAGGCGGCACCCTCAAAGTGGACCAGGTCCGCGCGGTGCAGCATTCGCTGTCGCTCAAGCCGTATCAGTCGAAATATCGCGTGGCGCTCTTTCTGCGCTTTCAGGAAGCCAATGACAACGCCGCCAATGCCCTGCTCAAAACGCTGGAGGAAGCTCCCGCGCACGCCATCCTGCTCTTGACGGCAGACACACCCGAGTCGCTGCTGCCCACCATCATTTCGCGCTGCGAAATTTTGCGCCTGCGCCCGCTGCGCGTCGAGGAAGTCGAGTCGATGCTAACGGCCAAAGGCGTGGAGCCTGACCGCGCGCGCCTGCTGGCCCACATCAGCGGCGGACGGCCTGGCTACGCCAACCGCCTGCTCGAAGACTCGAGCCTGCTCGAAACGCGGGCCGAGCGGCTCAACGACCTGCAAGCCCTGCTCAAGAGCACGCGCGTCAAGAAGTTCAGCTACGCCGACAAGCTCTCGAAAGACAAGGACGGCATGCGTCAGGCCATCACCTTCTGGCTCTCGTACTGGCGTGACGTGCTGCTCAAAGCCAGCCATGCCTCCGTCTCCATCACCAACGTGGACTACGCCCCCGAGATCGAATCCCTGGCTGCCCGCCTGACGCTCCCCGCCGTGCGCCGCGTCGTCAGCGACCTCGAACTGGCCCTCGACCGCATGGATCGCAACGTCAACCCGCGCCTGCTGGCCGAGGTCCTGCTGATGGATTGGCCGAAGTAAAATTTCTTGATCCAAAGAAGAGGGAAATATCCAATGAAATTCGATCCCCAAAAACATCATCGCCGTTCCATTCGGCTGAAAGAATATGATTACACTCAGCCTGGCGCTTATTTCATCACGATCGTGACTTTTCAACGTGAATGTCTGTTTGGGGCCATCGTGGACGAAGAAATGAAATTGAGTCCATACGGTCTCGTGGCAAAACAGCAATGGGAGAAATTGTCAAAACGATTCTCCCAGATTGAATTAAGCGCCTTTGTGGTCATGCCCAATCATATACATGGCATCCTGGTGATCACCGACCGTAGGGACACGGCAGAGGGTGCAATGGATTCTCTTGAATATTCGTCCCGCCGTGCCCCTACACAGGAACACTTCCAAAAACCAGTCAAAGGCTCCATTCCAACCGTGGTCCGCGCATACAAGGCAGCCGTTGCCTACCGAATCAATCTGATGCGCAGAACAGATGGCGTCCCTGTCTGGCAGAGGAATTATTACGAGCATGTGGTCCGTGATGAAAAAGAGTGGGATAGAATCAAACGGTACATTGAAGCGAATCCATTGAATTGGTCAAAGGACGATGAAAATCCATCGAA
>CAZGFR010000034.1:22570-29549 GCA_964524485.1 uncultured Anaerolineaceae bacterium
CTCTTCGCCAATGTTTCCTTTTCGGTGGCCAAAGGCGCCCGCCTCGCGTTGGTGGGACCCAATGGCATCGGCAAGACCACCCTGCTGCGCATCCTGATCGGCGAGGAGGAGCCCTCGGGCGGGCAGGTCACGCGTTCGCGCGGACTGCGCATCGGCTACCTCTCGCAGGAGGCGGATTTCTCGCTACAGGGCGTCCTGTGGGACGTGTGCCTCGAACCGTTCGCGGACCTGATCCGCATGCAGGGGGAAGTGGAGCGGCTCGAAGCGGAGATGTCCGACCCGTCGAAACGGGAGCAGGCGCTGGTCCGCTATGGGCCGTTGCAGCACGAGTTCGACCGTCTCGGCGGCTACTTCTACCAGATCCGCATCAAGCAGGTGCTGACGGGCCTGGGCTTCGACGAACCCGACTTCCACATGTCGCTCGACCATCTCTCAGGCGGACAGCGCACCCGCGCCCACCTTGCGCGCCTGCTGCTGACCAACCCCGACCTGCTGCTGCTCGACGAACCCACCAACCACCTCGACATCAAGGCCGTGGAGTGGCTGGAAGGGTATCTCACGCAGTGGGATGGTGCGGCGATCATCGTCTCACATGACCGCTATTTCCTCGACCACGCCTGCAACGTGCTGCTTGAAATGTCGCCCGCGGGCTCGGAGTTATACCGCGGCAACTACAGCATCTATTTGCAGGAACGCGAGATCCGCTGGAACTATCGCGCTGAGATCTTCGAAGGCGAGAAGGAAAAGCTGGTCAAGGAAGTCGAGTACATCAAGAAGAACATCTCGGGCCAGAACACGCTGCAAGCCAAGGGCAAGCTCAAGCGCCTCTCGCGCCTGGTGCAGGCCATCGAACAGGTCGGCATGGACGCGGCGCTCAACATCAACTGGTCGCAGCTCGACGTGGAGACTACCACCAGCTCGTTTGGCGTGGAAGAGGCCGAGAAGCGTGTGCGTTCGCTGCGTCCGCCCGTGCGCACCATGCCCGACCTGCACCTGCATCTGCGCTCCGAACAGCGCTCCGGCGAGCTGGTCATCCGTACCCGCGACCTGCAGGTCGGCTACCCGGGCAAGCTGCTGTTCTCCGCACCCGACCTGGAACTGCGCCGCACCGACTGCGCTGCGTTGATCGGCCCCAACGGCGCGGGCAAGTCCACCTTCCTCAAAACCATCCTCGGACAGTTGACCCCGCTGGCAGGCGAGGTGTTGCTCGGTGCGAGTTTGCATGTCGGCTATTTTGCCCAGGCCCACGAGGGACTCGACCCCGAGAAGACCGTCCTCGACGAGATCCTGGCCGCCTCGCCTGGCATGTTGCCCTTCCAGGGACGTGAATACCTCGGGAAATTCCTCTTCTCCGGCGACGACGTCTTCAAGCTGGTCTCGATGCTCTCAGGCGGCGAACGCGGACGGCTGGCCCTGGCCAAGCTGGCGTTGCAGGATACCAACCTGCTCCTGCTCGACGAGCCGACCAACCACCTCGACATTACCTCGCAGGAAGTGTTGCAGGCCGTGCTGGATGCCTATCAGGGCACGATCCTGCTGGTCAGCCATGACCGTTATCTGATCGACGCCCTCGCCACCCAGATCTGGGAAGTGGATCCTGACGAAAGCCAGATGACGGTCTTCAAGGGCACGTATTCGCAGATGAAAGAGGAACGCGAAAAACAGGCCGCGCGACTGGCCGAGCAACAGGCGGAACTGGTCGAAACGCGCACCTCGAACAACGAGCGCAAGGCGAGGAACGTCAAGACGAAAGAAGAAAGAAGAAAGATCGCCCAGTTGCAGGAGCTGGAGAACACCATCGCCGCCCTCGAAAAAAAACTGGCCGACCTGACCGCGCAGTTGGAGAATCCGCCTGCGGATGCGGGGGTGGTGGCTCAGCTCGGCAAGGACTACGAGCGCCTCCAGCGTGACATGGATCAGAAGCTGGCCGAGTGGGAAAAGGCGCAGGCCTGAGTCCTCGCATTACAGTTCCCTTACTGTGCCGTTTGTCCCATGGCAAACGGGCGGGGACGGCTTAAAATAAGCCTTGCTTTTAAACGCAAGGAGTGTGTATGAAAACACGGACCATGAAAATGTTGGGGATGTATGTCATCCTGGGAATCCTGTTCGGGCTGTCGATCGCGCATATCATCCCATCCGTGGCGGTGGCCCCGCTCTTTTTGGTGGTGCTGATCGTCATGGTGATTTACATCTTTGCACCGTATATCCCGCCCTCCTGGGCCAAACGTGTAGCCCGCGACGGGAAACAGGCGCAGGCCACCGTGCTGGCCAACGACTTTTCCGACGCACGCGGCGCGGACCTGTGGGTGGCCGTCCCCGTGGAGGTGAAACCCGCCGACGGTCCCGCCTTCAAAGCGCAGATGCGCTGCAGGTCCTCGCAGGCCGCCAAGTTGACGGCGGGCGCTTCGGTGTCCGTCCGCTACGACCCTTCCAGGAAGTTGGCCTTGCTGGCTTAGCTCTCCCCCGTGAAAAACTGCGGGCGGACCATTCGGTCCGCCCGTTTTTTTTATTTCTCGTGGATGTCGTCCATCGAGATCTCGTCATCGATGGGCTCGAGGTGGGTGTGGACGATGGTCTCGGGCAGGATCTTGCGGATGTCGCCCTCGAAGTCCTCGGCCACGTGATGGGCATCGTGGAGCGTCCACGCGCCGGGCACCAGCACATGCACCGAGACGAAACGCCGCGCAGCCGACTGCCGCGTGCGCAGGGCGTGGAACTCCACCCCGCGCTGACGATACTGGGCGATCACCTCCTCGATCTGCTTCTGTTCTTCGGCGGGTAGCGACCCATCCATCAGCCCTTCCACCGAGCGGCGGATGAGCTGGTAGGCCGTCCAGACGATGTTCAACCCCACAGCGATGGCAATGATCGGGTCGAGGATCAGCCAACCCGTCAGCCCGACCACGCCGATGGCGGCCACCACGCCCACCGAAGTCCACACGTCGGTCATCAGATGGTGCGAGTCCGCTTCGAGAGTGATCGAGTTATTCTTCTTTCCCGCCCGCAGCAGGATCTGCGCCACGACCAGGTTGATGACCGAGGCGCCCACCGAGACAGCCAGGCCAAAGCCGACCTGTTCCAATTCCTTCGGATGCATCAGGCGCCCGGCCGCCGTCCAGATGATGCTGCCCGCAGCGACGAGGATCAGGATGCCCTCTACGACGCTGGCGAAGTATTCCGCCTTGCTGTGGCCGTAGGCGTGGTTGTCGTCCTCGGGACGCGCGGCCACGGTCAGCATGGCCAGCGCCATCAGCGCCGCCACCAGGTTCACGCCCGATTCGATGGCGTCTGAGAGCAGGCCCACCGAGCCTGTCAACAGATATGCGCCAGATTTGAGTGCGATGGTCACCACCGCAGCGCCAATGGACAGCCACGCATAGCGCGTCAGGGAGGTGCGGCTTTCATTTTTTGGACTTGTATGAGACATGTTTGTTTACCTGAGGAATGGGATGTGTGCGCTCAAGGCGCGGCCGGGACCTTGAGCAGGGCCCCGACCGCGTAGCCCGCCAGCGCTGACAGCGTGCCGATCACCGCCATCTCCAGCCCGCTGCGGCCCGGGTGCCCCACCGTCAGCCTGCTCTTGTACGCGCCGATGCCGAACAGCACCAACGCAGTCACCAGCACGGAGACCCACATGCTGGTCGAGACGGACAGGAACAGGAACGGGGCCAGCGGCACCAGCGACCCGATCACCGCTGAGAGGCCCACCACCAGCGCCGCGCGCATGGCCGACTTGCGGTCCACGGGCGCGAGCTGATGCTCCTCCGCCATCATCACCGCCACCCACACGTCCTGGTTGGAGGTGATGGTCTCGATGATGCGCTCAAGCAGGTCGCCGTGGAAGCCCTTCTTCGCGTAGATCTCCCGCACTTCCTGGATCTCCAGGTTGGGGATCTTTTCGATGTGACGATATTCGCGCTCGCGCTCGCTCTGATACAGGTCCGCGTCGGCCAGGGTGGTGGTGTAGGCCACGGCCCCCATCGAGATGGATTCGGCGAAGGTGGTGGCCAGTCCCGCCACCAGCACCAGGTAGGCGTCATTGGTGGCGGCCGCAATGCCGAGGATCACTCCCAGCACATTGACCAGCCCGTCCTGCGCGCCGAGGATGAAATCCGAAAGGCCCGAGGCGCGGCGGTGCGGATCGCCGTGCAGGTGATGGGATACATCGTCTGCCAGATAGGTATGGCTGGTGGAAGCAGGTGACATGGTTTCCTCAGTTTCTCAGGTTGAGGACGCCTGTCGTATTCGGTTGACCGCTGGTTGTGGGGGAGGAGTCGCGGCTACGACTTTGATATGCTGGCGCCGATGAATAGATGATACCTGCCCGCGCTGTGCTTGAGAATGGACAAATGTCACGAAATTCCTGTCGCCAGCATGCCGACGAAGATCGAGACCAGGGACAGCCCCAGCCCGAGCGCCGTCCCTGCGACGACGGCCAGCACAACGGCCAGGATTTTGTTCCAGTTGAATCTCTCGACGAACAGGCGCGACAGGCCGAAGGCCAATCCGCCCGAGAGCAGGATGCTCACCCCCTGACAGGCCAGCGAGAGGCCCAGGGCGGTGGTCCCCTGGCGCTCGCTGACGCCGTTCAGCGCCAGCATCTGCACCAGCATGAACAGGATGGCGAGGACGGTCAACAACAGCGCGGTCAGTGTGGCGGCGATCATGGCAGGGGTCCTGGACATGGCTTTGCTCCGTTCGAAGGATGTCCGCAGTATATCAAACTTGCCGCCCATCAGACTTTTATTAACCTCCCCGCTTGTCCAGTTGCGGGATCGCCGCCTTGGGCGTATAGTCTCATCACCTGAAAAAGACGAGGAGATGACTTTATGCACGGAGCCTGGTTTCAATATATGCGCTCGGGCGACCAGAAGCCCAAAGTGACGAAGGAATTGCTGCTGCGCGTCCTGAATTATGCCCGACCGTACTGGGGGCAGATCGGCGGGATGCTGGTGACGATCCTGCTTGGGACGGGCGTGAGCCTGGTCTCGCCGTTGATCTTCCGCGCGCTGATTGACACGGTCCTGCCGCAGAAGAATGTTAATCAACTTGTTCTGCTGGCGGTGGCATTACTGTTCCTGCCGATCCTCAACGGCGGCATCTCGGTCGTCCAGCGCCGACTCAATTCCGTGGTGGGCGAGGGCGTGATCTACGACCTGCGCTCTTCACTATTTGCGCGCTTGCAGCGCATGTCGCTGCGCTTCTTCACCAACACCAAGGTCGGTGAGATGATGTCGCGCCTCAACAATGACGTGGTCGGCGCTCAGAACGCCATCAGCAACACCATCGTCAACATCGTGACCAACGTCATCGAGGCGGCCGCCATCCTGGCGGTGATGCTCTCGCTGGAATGGAAGTTGACCCTGCTGAGCGTGGTCATCCTGCCCATCTTTATCCTCGTAGCGCAGCGGCTGGGCACGGTGCTGCGCGACATTGCCCGCGAAGGCATGGACCTCAACGCGCAGATGAACGCGCACATGAACGAGACGCTCAACATCGGCGGGGCGCTGCTGGTCAAACTGTTCGGGCGCGCCAGGGAGGAGGAGACGCGCTTCCGCCAGCGCGCGGCCAACGTGCGCGACATCGGCGTCAAGCGCGCGGTCATCGGCTCGACCTTCTTCGTCATCCTCGGGCTGGTCAGCGCAGTGGGCACGGCGCTGGTCTACGGCCTGGGCGGCTGGTACGTCATCCAGGGCGCCTTCACGGTCGGCACCATCGTGGCCTTCGGCTCGTACCTCGGCCAGCTCTACGGCGCCTTGCAGGGACTGGCGGGCGCGCCCGTCGAGTTCAGCACCAGCATGGTCTCGTTCGAGCGCGTCTTCGAGGTCATCGACCTGCCGCAGGATATCGCCGAGAAAGAGGATGCGCTGACCCTGCGGGACGTGCGCGGCGACCTGGAGTTCGAGAACGTAGCCTTCAAGTATGACGTGGACGACACCAAACTGCTCAGCGAGGTCAAACGCTACGGCAGCCTGGACAACGTCAAGGCGGTGATGTCTTTGACGGAGAAAAACAACGGGAAGAAAAAGGAAGAGGAAACGGAATCAGCCGACGGGGAGGCGGGTCCCGTCTCACAGGCGCGGACCACCGCTTTGGAGGGGATCTCCTTCCAGGCCCGCGCGGGACAGTTGGTGGCGTTGGTCGGCCCTTCGGGCGCAGGCAAGACCACGGTCACGTATCTCATCCCGCGCCTGTACGACCCCACCAGCGGCACGATCCGCATCGACGGCCACGACCTGCGCGATGTCACCCTTGACTCGCTCTCCGCCGCCATCGGCATGGTGACGCAGGAAACGTACCTGTTCCACGACACCATCCGCACCAACCTGACCTACGCCAAAACCGACGCGACCCAGGCTGAGATCGAGGCAGCGGCGCGCGCGGCCAACATCCACAACTTCATCATGGACCTGCCCGACGGTTACGACACCATCGTCGGCGAGCGCGGATATCGCCTGAGCGGCGGCGAGAAACAGCGCATTGCCCTGGCGCGTGTGATCCTCAAGGACCCGCGCATCCTCGTGCTGGACGAAGCCACCAGCTCGCTCGACAGCGAATCGGAATCTCTGATCCAGGACGCGCTCAAGCGCGTGATGGACGGTCGCACCAGCATCGTCATTGCGCATCGCCTGAGCACCATCCTCGCCGCGGACCTGATCCTGGTGATGGACCGCGGTCAGATCGTGGAGCAGGGCACGCACGAGCAATTGCTGGCGCTGGGCGGGCTGTATCGTCAGTTGTACGAGACGCAGTTCCGTGGGGAACGGGTGTAAAGACCTGACAGGTTTCCAAAACCTGTCAGGTCTCTGTTAAAAAATCCTCATTCAGCTCGTATTGCAATCGTCTGGACGGCGTAGGGGAGCCGTCCAGCAGTCTTTTCCGCCCCGTGATACAGTTGACGTCGCAAGGTGATTTCTCTTCTCCTCCTCTTGAAAGGGAAAGCCAGGGTCAGAACCCTGGCTTTCTCGCATTTAAGGGG
>CAZGFR010000035.1:0-28775 GCA_964524485.1 uncultured Anaerolineaceae bacterium
GTTTTCTGGTAGAATGACTCATCGAGGTAACCATGACAGTGAAATTGATTTTACGCGGTAAAGAATATGAAGTGCGCGCAGGCATGACCCTGCTGGATGCGCTGAAGAAGAGCAACATCGTGCCCGAATCGGTCATCGGTGTGCGCGACGGTGAGATGATCGTCGAAGATGAAATCCTCCGCAACGACGACGTGATCAAACTGGTGGCCGTCATCTCGGGAGGTTAGTCGATGAAGTGCAAAAAGTGCGGGAACAAAGCCTCGGTCAACATGCGCCAGCACCGCATGGCGCTGTGCAAGGAGCATTATCTGGAGTGGATCCCCGAGCAGACCGAGCGTTTCATCAAGAAATACGAAATGTTCAGCCACCATGACAGGATCCTGGTGGCGGTCTCGGGCGGCAAGGATTCGCTCTCGCTATGGGATATCCTCGTCAAACTCGGCTACCAAGCCGACGGGATGTACATCGGCCTGGGCATCGACGGGGGAGTCGACTACTCGTCCGAGTCGCACCGCCTGACCCAGCAGTTTGCTGACGCGCGCGGATTGAAGCTGCACGTAGTGGACGTGGAGCGCGAGTATGGCCAGTCGATTCCCATGCTGGCCGAGAAGACCCATCGTGGATACGGCAAGCCATGCTCGGTGTGCGGACTGGTCAAGCGCCACGAGATGAACCGCATCGCGCGCGACCTGGGCTATAACGTCCTGGCGACCGGCCATAACCTCGACGACGAGGCGGCCGTGCTCTTTGGCAACACCCTGGCCTGGGAGAGTATGTTTCTGCTGCGGCAGGGTCCCGTCCTGCCAGAGGCTGACGGGCTGGCGCGCAAGGTCAAGCCGTTGTGCCGTTTCTATGAGCGCGAGATGGCCGCGTACGCATTGTTGTCGGACATCGAGTACATCTATGAGGAATGTCCCTTCGCGGAAGGTTCCACCTCCATTTACTATAAGGAACTGCTCAACCAATTGGAAACCACCCGTCCAGGCGCAAAGTTGACCTTCTACCTGCGCTTCCTCGAAGCCCGCACCAATGGGCTATTCCGCGAACAGGATGAAGTGGTGCAAAATCTGCATCCGTGTACTCGCTGTGGACAACCCACCACCGCGCCCGATTTGTGTTCGTTCTGCCGCATGATCGAAAAGGTCAACCAGACTGATGCCCAGGAGAGTCCATGACAAACACCAACAGCACCCCCAAGGTCAAGCAACCGCCCGTTTTGTTCGACAAGACCCAAGCCCTGATCGCGCGCCTGAACCAGATGCTGGGCGGCAGGCTCATCACCTACTGGAACAATCCGCGCGGAAGCGTCTGCCAGGACGACGTGGTGGCGCTCTACGAGCTGCTCGAAAACCTCGAAAAACAGGAGACCATCTACCTGTTCATTAAATCCAGCGGCGGCAGCGGACAGTCATCCCTGCTGCTGGTCAACCTGCTGCGCCAGCACTGTGATCAGGTCGTGGCCGTCATCCCGTTGGAATGCGCCTCGGCCGCCACGATGATCGCCCTCGGCGCGAACGAGATCCAGATGGGACCGATGGCCTATCTGACCGCCGTGGATACGTCCCTGACCCATTCCCTTTCGCCCATCGACCGTGATAACGACCGCGTCAGCGTCAGCCTGGACGAGTTGACCCGCGTCGTGCGCCTGTGGCAGGCCCAGAATTCCGACGCCAAGGGCAATCCCTATCAGGAACTCTTCCAGTATGTGCATCCGCTGGTGATCGGGGCAGTGGACCGCGCTGAATCGCTTTCGATCATGTTGTGCAAGGAAATCCTCTCGCACCACATCAAGGACGAAAAGACCGCCGACCAGATCGCGTCCACGTTGAATTCCAAGTACCCGTCGCATAGCTACCCGATCCTGTACAACGAGGCCCAGCGCATCGGTCTGAACGTCAGTCGGCTCGACCCGCAGGTCAACTCGCTGCTGCTGGAACTGAACGAACTGTACAGCGAGATGGGCCAGCGCGCCACCACCGATTTCGACGACACCCACGCCCACGGCAACGAGATCCTCAATATTTGGGAATCGACCGACGTACAGGTCTTCTACCAGCAGGATAAGGACTGGTTCTATCGCACCGAGGAGCGCCGCTGGATCACGCTCAACGACAACTCCAGCTGGCGCCGCCTGCAGAAGGTGGGCAACAAGGTGGAGAAATCCATCCTGCATATCGCATAGCCATCTGTTCTGTCGTTGTGAGTGCATTTTGCAAAGGCTGCCTTCTTTCGCCCAATGGTTGCCTTGTGAAGAATGCACTTACAGCGATCCACGTTAAATCTGTGCAAAACCTGTGCATCTTGATAGTTTTTGCAAGGGTTTTTGGTTGAAAATAGCGGCCAGTTTCAGGACTGACCGCTTTCTATTTTTATGCACCTAAGGTGATAGAATTCACATATGGCAAAACTCGCTTCTCTCAAATTCAACGATCCCGCCCCGAACGTGGAACTCTTCGACACGGAGGGGAATCCCGTCCAACTGGCTTCGCTCTGGAAAGACAAGGTCCTCGTGCTGGCTTTCACCCGTCACTTCGGCTGTCCCCAATGCAAGGACCTGGCCGACCGCCTGGTCGAGGTCCAGCCGCAACTGGCGGAGAAGGGTCTGGCCCTGGCGTTGGTGACCCATGCCACGCCTGCCGAGACGAAGGAGTTTTGCGCCAAACGCGCCCCAGGTATCCGCTGCCTGGCGGACCCCGATCGGGCGGCGTATCAGGCCTACGGTCTGGGGCGCGGGACGCTCTGGCAGACGCTGCTCTCGCCCAATATCTGGCGGTCCAATCGTCAGCTGGAACAGACGAAGGGTTATAAGCCCGAGACCCCGCCGCCTGGGCAGGACGCCTTCCAGATGTCGGGTACGTTCATCATCGGCGCGGATGGCCGCATCCGCCTGCCGTATTATTACGAAGATATCGCCGACCATCCGCCCGTGGATTTGTTACTGCACGGCTTGATGGGTTTGAAATGGTCGGAACCTTTCGAAAAACCGCTTCACGAATAGGACTGTATGGGACTTTCAACCTATCTTGCTCTCAAGGAAATCTGGCGCAACCGCGGACGTTTCTTGCTCGTGGCGCTGGTTATTGCGCTGATCACGCTGCTGGTGCTATTCATTGCCGCGCTCGGCGAGGGGCTGGGCACCAATAACCGTCAATATGTGGCCAACCTCGACGCGCAGTTGGTCGTCTTTTTGGATAAATCGGATTACATCATCACCTCCAGCCGACTCGATCAGTCGACCCTCAAGGCGGTCCGTCGCGTGGACGGCATTGCCGACGCGGGCCCCATCTCGACATCGTCGACCGCCATCATGCTCGACAATGGGAAGGTGTTGAAGGTGTCCATGCTGGGCGTTGAGTCTGGCCGCCCGGGTCTGCCGCCTGTCATCGATGGTCGCACCTATCAGACACAGCTGGCCAAAGAGGTCGTCATCGACCGAAACGTGGCGCTGCGCTCCGATATCAAGGTCGGCGACGAGATCACCATCCGTTCCACCCAGGGGACGAAGGATGAGTTCTTCACCCTCAAGGTGGTGGGACTGACCGAGGGTCAGGCGTATTTCTTTGCGCCGACCATCTTCGTCCCGCCCTCGACCTGGGAGCGGGTGCGGCCTAAATCGGAGGCCGAGGCCAACAAGACCGTCCCCGACATCAACGTGATCGCCGTCAAACTCGAAGACCCGAGCCAGGTCGAGGGGATGAAGTCGAAGATCTTGGCGAACGTGGCCAACGTCCAGGTGGCGGACATCGAGACAACCATCCAGAACATCCCTGGCTACTCGGCCCAGCAGGGCACGGTGCAGACCCAGGGCGCGTTCACACTCTTGATCGGCGTGCTGGTCATCGGCGGCTTCTTCCAGATCCAGGTCTTACAGAAGGTGCCGCAGATCGGCGTGTTGAAGGCCATTGGCTCCTCGAACGGGGTGGTGGGATTGGCGGCCGTGATCCAGATCATGGTGGTGACCGCTATCGGCGTGGGCATCGGAGGCCTGCTGACGTATGTCTTCTCGTTGTTCTTCCCGCCGACCATTCCGCTGGTGTTCAATGGCAACGCCTCAGCGTTGGCCATCGCGGCCCTGTTGTTCATCGGCCCCGCGGGTGGCTTGGTTTCCGTCATCTATGCGGTGCGCATCGAACCGCTCAAGGCCCTGCGCCTTTCATAAGGAGTGAGAGATGAGCACTGTCGCACTCGAAGTCAAGAATGCTGTCAAAACCTTCACCGTGGACGGCGGCAAGATCAACGCCGTAGACGATGTCTCGTTCAAAGTTCATGCGGGTGAGTTCGTGGCGCTGGTCGGCCCGAGCGGCTCGGGCAAGACGACCATGCTGTCCATCCTGGCCGCGCTGCTGACTCCCACCAGCGGGCAGGTATTGATCGATGGCCAGGACCTGGCCAAAATGAGCGAGAAGCAGCGCGTGGTGCTGCGCCGTGAGAAGATCGGCTTCACGTTCCAATCCAACAACCTGATTCCGTACCTGACCGCCAAGGAGAACGTGGAGTTCATGCTGCGCCTGAACGGCAAGGCCAATCGCGCGGGACGCATGCGCTCGCAGGAGTTGCTGGCCCGCCTGGGGTTGAGCGACCGCCTGCACAACCTGCCCGCGCAAATGTCGGGCGGACAGCAGCAGCGTGTAGCCATCGCCCGCGCGCTGATCCACAATCCGACCGTGGTGCTGGCCGACGAGCCGACGGCCTCGCTCGATACCGAGCGTGCCTTCCAGGTGGTGGAGACCTTCGCCAACCTGATCCACGAGAACAGCCGCGCGGGCATCATGGTCACACACGACCTGCGTATGTGCAAATACGTGGACCGCGTGCTCCAAATGCGCGACGGCAAGCTGGTGCAGGTCTATGAGACGAAGGATGAGGTCATGGCGCTGGCGAGGGGCGGGGATCATTAATTCTTCGTCCTGAGCGGGGGGACGCAGTCCTGTAGTCAAAGGGCAGAGTTGCACAGCGTTTACTCAAGGCGGCTTATGCCGCCTTTTTGATTCCATTGCGTTGCCAATCTGAGGGCTTGACTCTTTGTGTAAACTAGTTTATTATACAAACTAGTTTGTAAAAGGAGCAAGAATGCAGACAAATGTTCAAATTGACTCGGTTGTAAAGCGTGCCCGTGGATACTGGTTCGTGGACGGGTTTATCGAAATCGCTTCAGGTGTCTTTTTCATTCTGCTGGCAGGCATCCTGCTCTTGCAGGGAAACGTGTTTCAGGCTTCGAACCCCTCTCACGTCCTCTCGGTGGTGGGCATCATTTCGCTGGTGAAGCTGTTCGGTTTCCTGGTGATCGTGCTGGCTCTGTGGTGGCTGAAGGATAATTTCACCTATCCGCGCACAGGCTTTGCGAGAGGGAATCGGCTGACCGCTGCACAAGTGTTGACCCTGCTGCGCAACGCCATCCTCTTCCTGCTGCTGCCGATCTTCGGGCTATTGATCATCTCCGTGTTTCTGGCGACTGTGGGCGGCGTGTTGTCCTCGATGCCCGTCTGGTTCCCGATTGGCGTGGGCTCGATCTGGGCTGCCCTATGCATCCTGGCAGGGGAATGGACAGGCGTGGCCCGTTTCCGCCTGCTGGGACTCCTGTTCCTGCTGGCTGGCCTGGCGGTGGGCATCTGGCAATGGACGGCGGGACTATCCGCACTGCCCGCTGACGTGCGGCCTGCGCTGGACCAGCCTGCGGTTCAGGAGGTCGTCAACCGCGGCTTGAGCGGCCTGGGTCTGCTGGTCTTGATCTCTGGCCTGCCTCTGATCATCTCGGGGCTGGTGACCTTCCTGCGCTATCGCAAGGCCAACCCCACGCCGTATGTGGAGGAGTCATGAGTGCATCCGTTCAGAACCTGTCTGGGCTGGACCGTGTCATCCACGAGCCAGCGCGGTTGACGCTGGTGGCGTTGCTGTCTGCGGTGGAATCTGCTGACTTCCTCTACCTGCTGAAGGAAAGCGAACTGACCAAAGGAAATCTTTCGGTGCACTTGTCGAAGCTGGAAGAGGCAGGTTATGTCGAGGCGGAGAAATCCTTCCGCGGGAAGATGCCGCATACGGAATACCGCCTCACTTCCAAAGGGAAGTCGGCGTTTGACCAGTATCGAAAGAGTCTCAGTTCGGTGCTGGACGGAAAAGGAAAATAGCAGGACTTCCAAGAAATAAAGAAGGCGGTCACTTTCAAAGTGACCGCCTTCTTTCATTGGTGAAAAAACTTGTCGAGTACAGGCGCGAAATTTTCGGGAATGTCCTTGCCCCAGGCGCCGCCGTCGATTTGGTCGCCTGTGGGCTGACCTTTGGCGTCGAGCTTGAAGTAGACGGGGATGGCCTCGAAGGATAGGCCTGGATTATCCCAGCCCCACACATCTGCATCCGCGCGGATGAGGTACACACCTTTCAAGGCTTTCATCATCAGCGGATTCTCCTCCTCGATGCTGGCCGCCACGGCCTGACAGGGCGGGCACCAGGTGGCGTCAAATTCGATGACGGGGATCAGGCCCAGGTCCGCGGCTTTTTGGGCGTGTTCCGCCAGTTGGGTGGTCAGGTCGCCGCCCGATTGATAGAGTCGCGTGACGACGTGGTCCACGGATTCGGTCGGCGTGGCCTGCGGCGCGGACAGGGTCGGTGGAATGGCTTCCTTTGTCGTGATAGGCCCCGGTGTGGCTGAAACCTGTTTAAGCGGAACGAACGCATTGCAGGCCAGGATCAACAGCGGAACAAGCATCCATGCAAATTTCTTCGACACGTTTCCTCCCGCCTATTGCAGCATTCCCCTGGTAGGGATGCGGATGGCAATGGGTTTATTCTCCACGGGCGCGCGGCAGCCGCGGTCGTTGCAGGCCATGTAGGTGACCAGGACCTGTTGATTGAGCCAGTCTTCCCCGTTGGGCAGCAGAACAGGGATGCTCAATGTGACGGGGCCTTCAGGATAGACCCGCAGTTCGCTCGGTCCCTCGAACGGGTCCTGCGTCGGCTGGCTCTCCATCGTCTCGCCGACCTGCATGAGCGCGGAATTCGTGGGCAGGGTCAGCAGGGTCGGGCGGCCGAGGCCGTCCACACCCGTGGGCGGGATATCCTTGCTATAGAGGTGCAGGCCCGCTTCGAGCGGGGTGAAAGTGGCGGTCAGGGTGTAGGTGTCATTCTGGCTGCGTTGCAGGGCGATGGACACCTCCACATAATTTTCGGTGGCCGAGACAAGTTGCAGGGTCCCGCCGCGCGCGAGGACTTCGGCGGGCTGACAGGCCGTCAGCGCGGGGAGCAGGATCAAAGTCAGGAGGAGCAGAAGGTTGAATTTTCGGAACATGTCAAAAAGTATACTCGAAAGGCGATCAGCCCTCTTTTGCGATCACCGCTTCGTGGGTTTCTGCCTGGACCTTGGGCCTGCTTCCGCTATTGATGAAGACCACCGACCCGATGATGATGAGCGAGGCCGCCAGGATGCGCAGGGACAGGTCCTCGCTGGCGAAGAGAAAGCCGAGGAATACCGCCACCAACGGGTTGACATAGGCGTAGGTGGCCACCAGCGAAATCGGCGCGTTTTGCAGCAGCCAGGCATACGAGACGAAGCCGATCATCGAGCCGACCGTGATGAGGTAAGCCAGCCCCAGCCAGGAGTTGGTCGTCACCTGCGCGAAGCTGAATCCTTTGAGTTCGCCTGTCAGCAGGCTGACGAGGAAGAGGGAGATGCTTCCCATGAGCATTTCGCCGCCCGTCATCATCAGCGCGGACTTGGGCAGGTCGGCGTGTTTGCTGTAGATCGAACCCGTGGCCCACAGAGAAGCCGCGGCCAGCAAGGCAATGACACCCAACGGGTTGAGGTGCATCCCGCCCGAGAACTCGGACGGTCCCACCAGCAGGTAGATGCCGAAGAAGCCGATCAACAGTCCGACGATGACGCGCGGGGTCGGTTTGACGCCGCCCGGGCGAATGGCCTCGGCGATCACCAGGAACATGGGCACCGCGCCGACGATCAAGGCCGCGATCCCTGAAGGGATGGTCTGCTCAGCCCACGAGACCAGTCCGTTACCGCCCAGCAGCAACAACGTGCCGACCACGAACAGCGAGCCCCACTGTTTCCGCGTCGGAAGTGGGTCCCCTGCCGCCTTGCGCCAGGCCAGCAGGATCAGGCCCGCAATTAGAAAACGCAGCCCCGCATGGAAGAAGGGCGGGATGCTCTCCACGGCGAAGCGGATGGCCAGATAGGTCGAGCCCCAAACGATGTACAGTGCCAGTAAAGCGATCCAGATCTTGGTTTTCATTTCTCTCCAAATTTTTAGCGGAGCGCAGACTTTAGTTTGCCGCATGTTGCGGACTTCAATCCGCGCTCCATGTTCTATTGCGCTTGCACTCGTGAAGCTTCCCAACCGAGCAGCGCCTTCTTGCGGGCAGGTCCATAGCGATAGTTGCCGAACTCACCGACCTTGCGGATGACGCGGTGACAGGGGATGAGCACTGCGATGGGATTGTGTCCCACGGCCGTGCCGACGGCCCGCAGCGCCTGTGGCTTGCCGATCTGCGCGGCGACCTGTTCGTAGGTGGTCACCGTCCCGGCGGGGACGCTCAACAGCGCTTCCCACACCTTGAGCTGGAAATTCGTCCCGCGCAGGAACAGATGCAGGGGGCGGTCTCCACGCTGGGTCAGGTCAAAAATGGGACCCACCCACGGGGCGGTGGCCTTCTGGTCCTCGACCATTTTGGCGGAGGCCCAATCCGCCACCAGGGCGTCGATGGCGCCTCCTTCGCTCTCCTGGACGAAGCTCAGGTGGCAAATTCCGCGTTCGGTCAGGCCGATCAGACACGGGCCGAAGGGCGAGGGATGCAACCCGTAGCGGATGGTCAAGCCTGCGCCGCGCGACTTAAACTCCCCCGGCGAAACGGCCTCGGTGCTGACCATCAGGTCGTGCAGACGCCCCAAGCTGGAGAGCCCGACCTGGTGGGTGGTGTCCAATAAATTCTCGGATTGATGCAGCAAGTCGCGGGCGTGTTTTTTGGTGACGAATTGCAGGAAGCGTTTGGGACTGATGCCTGCCCAGCGGGTGAACAGGCGTTGAAAATGGAACTCACTCAATCCCAGGTTGGCGGCCACCTCTTCGAGGCTGGGCTGGTCCTGATAATGGTCGTCGAGGTATTGGATGGCCTGTTCGATGCGCTGGTAATCTTCGGCGAGTTGGGAATAGGAAGATGGGTTCATGGGGTCTCCTTTCTTATAACGCCGATTCTATGGATTATGCAACCTGCGGGCGACCCGATTCTTGCTGAATGCAAAAAATAAAAAAGCATGTTCCCGACATGCTTTTCCTGAAGACGATCTTGAAATTACACTCGGACGGTCAGCCTATTTTTTGTTTTCCGCCTTGACGCGCTGACCCAGCAAGGCGATCATGTCCACCTGACGGCGGTTGATCAGCATGGCGGGGCTCTCCACGCGCAGGTTGGGCAGCAGGATGGCCGTCAGCGTGGCGTTGAAGACAGGGATGAACTCGCGCGCGCCCTCCGACATCAACGCGGTGAAATCGAATCGCCCAGGGATCTCCAGCACGCCCTCGATCTCGAAGACCTGCGTGGTGATACGGGCGGGATATTCGGAGATGTTGGTGTACCCGCCGCGCACCAGCGCCTGCGGACCCAGGTCCTCGCGGCGGGCCATGCAAAGGGCGTGGACGCGCTGTTTGGTCATGCGCACCACTTCGAAGTGGTCCACCAGTTTGGTGGGCATGTGCAGGCGGGCCATACGCGCGTCGTGGATTTCCAGCGTGGAATGGGTGGTGTCGTTCAACATGCCGAGGACACCCGTGCTCCCCGCCATCACCTTGCCAACCAGGCGATACCCTGAGGTCAGGATGTCGGCGGGCAGAAAGCGGAAGGTGCGGGAAGTGTCCATTGCCATGGGAGATTCCTTCGGACTATGATTCGGGCGCGGGACGCGACGGCCGAGGCTGAGGGCGGGCGCGCGGCGCGACCTTCTTCCTGCGGGTGGGTTCGCCAGCGTTGGGATCGAGCAGCATGTCCAGCCACGAGATGGAGCGCTCGTCGTATTCGCGGCGGCCGCACACGTCACACACCCAGGCAGGGAAGGCGGGGACGGTGATTAACTCCTCGTTCAACCAGGTGAAATAGGTCAACAGGCGGGGCTGCATGATGCCCGCTGAACACTCGGTGCAGGGAAAACTACTCACGACGGATGGTTGAGGTTTGGTCATGGCGGGCCTCATGAAGCCGACATCAGATCGTAGTGGCGGATGACGCCCCACTCAGGGAACGGCCAGTAGATAAAGACGGCCTTGCCGACGATATTCTCGAACGGCAGCAAGCCCCACTGGTGCGAATCGGACGAGTCGTTGCGGTTGTCGCCCAGCACGAACAGATGTCCATCGGGTACCTGCCAGGAACCGCGGTAATTGGGCGCAGCCGCGATGTACGGCTCGCTCAACATCTTCCCGTTGACGAAGACCTGGCCGTCGTGGATGTCCACCTGGTCGCCGGGCAGGCCGATGATGCGCTTGATCAGGTCCAGGTCGGGGTTGGTGGTCGAGCGAAAGACGATGATGTCGCCGCGCTGCATGTCGCCGACGCGGTAGGACAGGCGGTTGACCAGCACAAATTCACCGTCCATCAGAGTCGGGTTCATGCTGAATCCGTCCACGCGCACACGCGCCGAGACGGCATTAATTCCAAGGAACAAGACCAGCGCCAGCACCACCGTTTCCACGATGTCCAACAGGATCTGCCCCCACTTAATTTTTTCGTGCTCGGGAGTTTGTTCCGCGACGGTCGGCTGGTTTTCCAACTGGTCTTCAGGTTGCAATGCTTCCAAAATCTGCCTCCGATAATTTCTGGCGAAATTATACAACCATTTCCGCCCCGCCTGTTCAACCTTAGAAAGGCTTAATTTGAAACTGCAATTCAGACCCTTCCCCACGCAAAATAGGTCGGGACGTGCAGGACTCTCGTCCCGTCTACCCAGGCCTGCTCGTCCAGCCGCTTCATGGCCTGGATGTCTTCGCTCGGGACGACTCCCGCCAGATCGGCCTCCAGCACGGCCCATTCCAGTTCCCGTTCCCCAGGCGCGGACTCGCTTCCTCGACTTTGGATGGGCCCCGTTTCGACGAGCGGAATCCCCGCCTGGAAGAAGGTCTCGGCCAGGCGCGCGCCGAAGCCTACGTCCGCGCCGCGCCGCCGCAGCGACTCAGCCTGCCAGCGTCCCAACGGACGGAGTTCGGGCGGCTCATCCACGCGCGCCGTGTAATCGGGTTCAGCCAGCGCCAGGATGCTGCCGCCCGGGCGGGTGACGCGCTTCATCTCGATCAGGGCTTGCAGCGGATCGCGTACCCAGAGCAGGAAAAAATGGCAGAAGGTGATATCGAACGTGGAAGCGGCGTACGGCAGGTGCAACCCGTCGGCGCGGACGCGGTGCGCGCCCGGGGCGTGGAGTCCGCATTGGGCCAGGGAGGCAGGATCCAGGTCCAGGGCGTGCAGGGCGGCGGGACCCGCCCACTCGCGCAGGATCGCGCCCGTGCCGCAGCCCGCTTCCAGGGCGCGGCGCGCCTCCCTCCCGCCTGCACGTTCGAACAGATAGGCGCGCAGGTCGCGCGTCCAACGGGCTTGCTGGAGGTAGCGGGTGTGCCAGTCCACGTCAGTTGCCGAGCGGCATGGGCAGCGGGCTGGAACAGGTCATACCCGAGGGCGCAAGGACGGGGCCTGCGTTGTACAGGTCAATGAACAGGGTTTTACTGCCGCCGTTCCCGACGCGCAGGATGTATTTGTCGAGGGTCTTGCCTTTGACCTCGACGCTATCGATGCGCGAATAGAAGACCACCTCGCCATCCTTGCCGAGCAGGGCGCTCAGATACTCCTCCTCGCGGTTGGGGCCCAGCAAGAGTTCGCCGCCCAGCGGCACGGGATTCCTGTCCGAAAAGCCGTAGGATCCGTCGGTCGAGATGGGACAGCCCTCCCAGGGCGTGATCTCGAAGAAGGTGAGCTTGTCGAGAGTGGTCTGATAGGCCTTCTCGCCGAACTGCTCCCAGGCGCCTTCGCCGTAGGCGTAGACCAGCAGGGTGAGCATCTTGCCCTGCTCGGGGCGCAGGAAGGCGGCGCGGGCCTGAAAAGGTTCGCCGTCCTTGGTGAGGCCGCTGAAGGAGGTGCCCGTCCCTTCCACGCCCGCATGGGTGAAGGCCTGACGCTCTCCCTCGACCACATTGCGGAATTGCTTGTTGGCCCATTCCATGTAGTGCTTGAGCGAGGTATTGATGTGCTCGCCCGGGTAGGGGACCTGCGCGAGGAGGTAGATGTTCAGTTTATCGTCCTCGCTGTACATGAGCACATCATGATTGCCGATCTCTGTCTTCAACCCATCGAGCACGGCAAAGCTGAAACCGCCGCTGCGCAGTTTGCGCATGTTCTCCACCTGGATGACCAGGGGTGTGGGAGTGGGTGTGAAGGTTTGGGTGGGACGCGGGGTGCGCGTGGGGGTAAGGGTGATAGTGGGGGTGAGCGAAGCCGTCGGCGTGGGTGTGATGACCAGATTGGTGGCAGTCTGACAAGCCAGGCTGACGAACGTAAAGAGCATGAGGAGCGCGACGAGGAGACGTTGAACGGGTTTCATGGGTTTACTCCTTCCAGGCCAGCACGAATTGCATTTGCTGGAGCGTTTCTGGGGAATGGGGGTGGACGGCGCTTTTGGGTACTCCCCGCCACCATTCGGCCAACTGACGAAGGGCCTGGTCGCCGCTCAACCCGCGGCGGGCGAGGTAACAACCGACGGTAGTGCCCGTCCGCCCGATGCCGCCCCAGCAGTGGACGTAGACCTTGTGGCCCTCGGCCAGGGCGGAGTCGATGGCATTCAGAATGGCGGTCATGCCCTCGCGGGTGGGCAGGCCAAAGTCCCCGATGGGGAATCGCAGGTGACGGACGGGCAGACCGTAGACGCGGGCTTGTTCGACCAGAATGGGGTGATAGAACGGCATTTCCCCTTCGGTGGTCAGGTCAATGAAAGTGTCGAAGCCCTGGGCAAGGAAACGGTCGAGGCGCTGACGGGTGGCCTCGTCGCTTGGGCGGCCAGGATACTCCCCAGCGAGCAGTCGGCCAGGTTCCACCCAGTAGGTCTCGGGGATGGGACGTTCGTCCACGGTCACTCCTCCAATTGACAGAAGCTCGCCAGGATCTCAGAGCGCAGGGTCACCAGTTCGGGGTACTCATAAAAGAACAGGATCTTCTGCTCGGCCACGGTGTCGCCTGCGGGTTTGGGCGAGAAGACGAAATAGGCAAAGGACTCGGCGATATCCTCGGATGGATTGGTGGTGGCGTAGTCATCCACGAACTCGTCCTGATGGCGTTCGTAGAAGGCGTAGAGTTCGTCGTAATAAGTCTCGAGGTCGTCGCCGTAGCCGAGGTTGTCGATGGGCTGCCATTCGTCCACCAGGGCTGTCCAGAAGCGTTCGTAAAAGGCGTTGATGTACGAAGCGGGCAGGCTGCATCCTTCGCCAGGGAAGTAAGTGGAGCAGGCGGCCACCTTGCGGTCGTACAGGTCGGCGTCGTCGGGATTGTTGTAGACTTCCACATCGGGCGGGACCTGGCTGGGGCCGAGGGTGAGCAGGTGGCCGAACTCGTGGACGAGGGTGAAATACAGGTTGTCGCGGTCGTCCAGGTCGGCGCTGTCCACTTCGACTATCCAGTGCTCGGGGTCGGTATAGGATTGCTCGACGGCGGCTAGCAGGTTGCTGGGACCGTCAGTGAAGACGATGTATTCGGAGACGACCTGACGCTGGTCGGCGGGGATCAGTTTCGCGAACAAGTCCCAGGCCAATTGCTGGGAGGCGGTATCCTTTTGCAGGGACTTCAGGTTGGACGGAACCTCCTCGAGTTGCGGGTCGCTGATCTGGTCGCCTTCCACGTTGTAGATGACGAGGTTGACCGCGTCGGGATCGTCTGCGGTGGAGGAATCGTCGGGGCTGTAGACGGAGTACTGGGCGGCGTCAAGGACGGTTTGCATCGAGGCGGGGCAGGCGGCGACGGGCGCCGACGGCGGCTCGGTGACCTGCGGCCTGTCCACGGCAGGCGGAAGCTCGGTGCCGCTGACGGTTTGTTCCGTGGCGATGAAATAATAATATCCGACCGCGCCCGCGCAAAAGACCAGGGCGCAGCACAAAAAGACCAACCCCACGACGATCCAAACCATGCTCTTATTCATAAAGCCTCCGCGAAAATCTCGGCAAGGATACCATCAAACAAAGCAACTCCGCCTCACTGGGTGTAGGAGCACAACCCCTGGATGATCTGCTGACGGTAGATCACCAATTCAGGGAACTCGTAGAAGAAGAGCACTTTTTCGTCGGCGATGGATTCTGCCTCGGGTTTGGGGGTCAGCACGAAGAGGGCCCAACTCTCGGCAATGTCTTCAATGGGGCTGGTGGCGGCATAGGAGCTGACGAACTCGTTGGCGTGTCGACGGTAGAAGTTCTCGACCAGCATGTGATATTCGGCCTCGCTGTGCGCCGCCTCCACCTCGCTCCACTCGTCGGCCAGGTCAGGCCAGAAGCGTTGGTAGAACTGGCTGATGTAGGAGTCTTCGGTGCTGCATCCCTCGGGCAGGAGGAAGGTCTTGCAGGCCGATGCCGAGTGATTGTCCGTGTTGAGCTGTGCCGCATCGATCGTGACGAGATGCCCAACTTCGTGGACCAGAGTCTCGGTCAGATAAGGCGGGTAGTCGGAGTCCAGAATGTCGAAGGCGATGGCCCAGGTCAGAGCGTCGTTCGAGGTCGGCTTGACGTACGCCAGGCGATTGCGGGGTCCGTCTGTGAAAATGATGAACTCGTCCACTCGTTTGCGCATCTCGGCGGGGATGACAGCCGTGAAATAATTCCAGATGCGGCGATGCGTATCCTGATCTTCCTGGAAGATCTTGTATTCCTTCGGAGCCCACAAGGTTTCGATTGCGCCGATCTTGTTTCCGTTCACGGGATAGGTGGCGAGGTCGTAATTGGTCGAGTCGCTTTTCAACTCGTCGGTCAGATCCTTGTATGGGCTGATTTCGAGGAGGACCTCCACGCGAGCCATGCAGGCGTCGATGCAATCTCCGCCTTCGCAGGCGATGGGTGTCCAGGTTGGGATGACGGTTGCCGTGGGCGTTTCGGCGGGAGTCGGGGTGAGGGTGGCCGTGGACGTGGGGACGGGTGTGGCGGTCCCATTGACGAGGGTCTCAGCGGTGGCACAAGCCAGGGAAACGGTCAACAGGCCGAGGGTCAGGAGGAGCAGGCGGAGATTCTTATTGCGCAGGCGGTTCATAGTTGCAAATCCCATAGATCAACTGATAACGCAGGTCCACCAATTCGGGGAACTGATAAAAGAAGAGGACTTTTTGGTCGGCGATGGTATCGCCCGTGGGTTTGGGGTGGACAATGAAATAGGTCCAGCTTTCGGCAATGTCTTCGAGCGGCTGGGAGGCGGCGTACTCGGTGACGAACTGGTCGCTGTATCGCAGGTAGAACTGATAGCCAGCATTTGAGTCGCCGCGCGCGCCCGTCCACTCGTGATAGATCGGGCGCCAGAATTTTTCGAAGAACTGGTTGACGTAGGAGTTGGGCGCGGGACATTCGTAAAGCGCTTCCTGCGGACAGGTTTCGCCTGCTTTTAGAGGCGCCTGCTGGGTGGGGTTGAGCGTGAGGAAATGCCCGTACTCGTGGATCAGCGCTTCGGTGAGGTAATTCGAGTCGGTGCTGGCGAGCACGTTGAAGCGCAGGATCCAGCCGCCGTCGTCGGTGGGCGAGAATTGCGCCCCCGACTCGCCGCCTGCGTAGATGTCGAACTCTTGCAGGCCAGGCCGTTGTTCGAGCGGGACCACACCCGTGAAGTAATCCCAGATGCGGTGGTGGACTCCGTTATTGTGGGCGTACACGAACAACTTGGCGGGCGCGGAGTGGTAGCTGGGATTGGAAATCGCATTTCCATCCACCTTGTACGAGACGAGCAGACTCTCGTAGCCTGGTTCCATCGCGCTGGGATAGATGCCGCTGCCGACGGCCCTGGCGGCCTTGGCGACACAACCTTCGATGCACTGACCGTCGGCGCACTCGGCCTTGACCTGGTCCACGCTCTCGGGCACGGAGGCGGGAATCTCGACGACGGGTCGATCCTTGAAATACTGGATTCCAAAGTAAATTGATCCGCCGATGATCGTCAGGCACAGCAGACTGGTGAAGATACCCGCCAAAATGGGAAAGAGATTGTTTTCGTTTTTTCTCATGGAGTTGGCCCCCTTTCTCTTAAGGCCTGATCCTGTTGGACCAGGCCTCATGGAAAGGAATCGCAAAATTTGCCAAGTCGCCTCGCATCAAAGATGGATCTTGTCCCACGCATCCACCTGGAGGTTGCCGAGGATTCGATCCGCCGCGCCCTGGGTGGGCAGCACGTCGCCGTCGGGCTCGACGTACATCCAAGCCCGACCCGCGCCCGAGGGGATCGAATCTTCCTTCGTCTCGAAGGCCACAGGGTGGGATTCGGAGTATGGCACGGGCAGGTCCCAGCGCAGGGTGAAGCCCAGGTCAGCGGCGGTGTTGCGCAACGCGGACTGAGTCTCTTCGCCCAGGTCGGCGCTGAAGCTGAGAGACAGGGATTTTACCCCGAGCGCGGCGAGACGGTCGAGGTAGGTGGGCAGTTGCGCCACGTTGGCTTCATGGACCGTGATGTGCACGGTCAGGAACAGGTCCTCGGGCAGGATGGCGGCGATGGCCTTCCAGCAAGTGTCGACATCGGGCTGCAGGATGAGCAGGACGTGGTCGAGGCCCGTCTGGAGCAGCAGGTCGAGGTAACTCTTGTCGGACAGTTTCAGACCGTCGGTCAGCAGGCCGCAGACCTGGCCGTTCTTCTCGGCATGGGCGATGAGCTGGGGCAGGTCCTCGCGCAGGGTCGGCTCGCCGCCCGTAAAGGTGATGTGCGGCACGCCCGCGCGCCAGGCCTTGTCGAGGATGGCCTTCCACTCGTCGGTGGTCAACTCGCGGTCCACGCGTTTGACGGGGGCGGTGTCGGCGTGAGAGCCCTCAGGCAGGCGGTAGGTCAGGGCGCAGTCGAGGCGCAGGGGCACACTCAAGTCTGCGGAGTAGGGGGCGGCCCGCTCGAAGTCGAGGAAGGAAACGGGGTCTAGATCGGGCGTGGAGATGAGGGCGTGGATGCGCTCGACGAAGGTCAGGTAATCGCTCTGGGCTTGCTTGCGGCTGATGCGGTAACGGGCGGCGACTTCCCTGGCCGCGTCGACGGGGTTGGTGCCGCGCACGAAGTGGTAGGCGAATTCCGCTGCGGTGGGGTTGAGGTGCAGCACCGTGGCGGCGTTGACCACCAGGATGGCGGAGCCATCTCCGCGCAGGCGCAGGTGCAGGCGGTAGGGCTTCTCGTCGAGTTGGGCTTGCATGTGATGCGTGCCCTCGGGCAGGGGTTCCACTTTGGAGAACAGGCGGGTGATGAAGTTCATGCGTCCCTCCGAATCAGGGTTTGTTCTTGAAGATCTCTTCCATGAAGAAGAGCACGAAATAGCCGATGAGTAAAAGGATCCAGCCGATCAGTTCCACACGTTCGAGCAGTCCCGCCCAGGTGAGCGAGAAATTCTCCTGGATGGTCTGGATGATATCCTGCAGATTGTCGAGCTTGTCCTTGATGGATTGCTTCCATTCTTCGAGATAGAACTCGTCGCGAATGGCGTGATAGAGTTGCGCAGTGTACCAGTCGCCGATCAGCAGCAGGTTCTGCTCGGTATGCTCGAAGTCGAGCATGATATCGAGCCGCAACTGCACGATGCGGCGGATCTGTCCGCGCGTGGGGCCAGGCAGAAAGCGGCGCGGATTGGCGCGGAACTTCTCGTTGATCAGGCGCAGGCTGCCGTCGAGGGTCTGGTCGACCATGCGGTAGCGCAGCAATTGGTAGTTGCCGACCTTGAGCAGCTCGATGTCGGACTGATAGTCGCCATCGCGGGCGATGACCAGCGCACCCTCCCAGTCGACCAGGGTCAGGTCGTCCTGCGAGTAGCGCACACGCGAACTGAGGATCTCGTCGATCTGAGTCTGGTCGAAGACCTCGCGCTGGGTACGGATGAAGCGCGCCAGGGCCGCGGCATTCGCTTCGACAAATTCGTCGGGCGTCCCGTTTGGCAGGCGGGCCAGCAGGATGACGTATTGCTCGAACAACCCTTTTTCCTGATGTTCCTGTGGCACCAGCGTACCCGTCAGTGCCTTTTGGATGGCCTCGCAGAGTTGGTTCGACTCCGCAGTGAGGATATTGGGCAGGCTGAATCGGCACTCGACCATCTGGATGCGTTCATCGAACTTCTGGCGGGTGACCGTGACGCCCGCGCCCATCGCCTCGACCTGGACCTGGCTCAGCGTGCGGACGGTGATGTCCAACGGCTGGAAGTAGGGCGCGTCCTTAAGACCGCGGATCGTCTGGGAAGGTTCCGTGGTTTTTTCGGCCGTGTCGGGAAAGGCCAACAGGTAACAGATCTCGGCATTTGCGAGCGTGGTCATGGAATTGCGTTACTTCCGAATGAAGTGCTCCATCTCGAAGGGAATCTCCAATGAGAGTTCCACAAAGCCCGCATACTCACCGTTCTGATACCACGGACTTTGAAAGATCATCTTCTTGACGCCGTTCTTCTCGATGGTGTAAACGTTCTTCTCGCGGGCAACCAGAAGGCGTTCGGTCTTGGTGCGCGCAGGCTCGGGGTGACAATCCAGCATGTTCGAGCCGATCAATTTGTAGCCGCCGTCCTTCTCGAAGGTCCTGGCAGCCTTGTCATTCATTTCAAGGATGATTCCGTCTGCATCGCAGACGGTCACCGCAGCGGGAAATTCCTTGACCCAGGCGTGTTCGTTCATGCGGGCACTTCCATTTGGATGAGGGTAGGATGTTCGAACTTGAGCGGGCAGCCGCCGCCGCATTCCGCCACCACGGGACAGCCGTTGCACTTCTCGGGCAATCCCTGCCGCTCGCGCAATTGCGACGACAGGCTGTGATTCCAGATCGAGTCCCATGAGTCGCTCAGGATGTTTCCGATGGGTGTGTAGTATGACTGACACGGCAGGACGTTCCCGTTCGATTCGATGCACATGCTGTACAGCGCCGCTGTGCAGCCCTTGACGCCCAGGTTGCTGGCGGTGGGGTCGAACTGGCAATACTGCGTGGGCGTGTACCAGATCAATTTCTGTCCGCGCTCGGCGGTCTTGCGCGTGGCCATGTCGAGGATGGGCTGCAGTTCGCTTTCGCGCAGACCCGTCCCCACCGTCAGGCCGTTGCCCGAGTAGATGAGCGCATTCAGGCCGACGGTCGGCACACCCAGGTCGGCCAGGAAATCCAGCGTGTCGGGAATTCTGTCGACGTTGGTGCGCAGCATAGTGGTGTTGGTCATCACGTACAGGCGCGTTGCCAGCACGTTTTGCAAGCCGTGGATGGTCTGCTTGTGGGCGCCTTTTGCGCGCATCATCTCGTCGTGGATGGCTTCGTCGCAAGACTCGACCGTGATCTGCACGTGGTCCAGGCCCGCGTCCACCAGCTTTTGCACATAGGATATATCCGCGAGCCTACGGGCGTTGGTATTGAGACCCGTGATCTGCCCATTGGACTCGGCGTGGGCGATCAGCTCAGGCAGGTCGTTGCGCAGGGTGGCCTCTCCGCCCGTGAAGACGATATGCGGCACGCCCAAAGCCCAGAGTTGATCGAGAATTCTTTTCCATTGCTCGGTGCTGAGTTCGGGGAAGTTCCGCTCACGGGCATTGTAGCAGTGGGCGCAGTCGTTGTTGCAGCGATAGGTGATAGCCAGGTCCATGCGGTAGGGCGCGGACGGCCGCGCGCTGAACGGAGCCAGCGTGTCAGTGTCCAGTTCGTGGACGGGGCAGGCGCCGTCGGGGCGCAGCAATTCGTCGAGTTGGAAGTTGAAATCCGATAAGTCGGTCTCGGCTTGCTTTTTCGAGACCGAGTAGCGCGACGTGATCGCACGGATCCTCTCTTCTTCCGCCTTCCCTTCCAGAATCATCCATGCCATGAAAGCCGCAGTCGGATTCAGATGCATTACGCGGTTGGCGTTGACGATCAACGTGCCGTGGCCGTCCGCGTCGAGGCGCAAATGGATGCGTGACTTCTCGAACGCATCCTCGCGGGTGTAGTGGTAAAGCCCCGCCAATGGGCCGTGAACCACGGACCGTGGTTGGAAGATGTTTTTGACCGAATTAAAGAAAGCCATGTCTCACCTGTAAATTTGTGACGTCGATTCCAAATTACCGACCACCGCCTGCACAGGCGCAGGCGCAGCCCGCGCACGCACAAGCGCACGCACAGGCGCAGCCTCCGCTCTTGCCGCCGCCGCTGCGATACGTGGAGCCCGTGGACGGTTTGGGCGGGGGATTGGTGGCGTTGGTCACGCGGCTGGTGAAGGTGTTGAGGTCGCCCATCACCTTGCTGGAGAAGGTCTGCACCCCCGTGACCATCGAGGCGGCGATGTCCGCGCCAGGCAGGGTAACGCGTCCGCCCTGGCTGGTCGGCGCGGCGGTTCGGGGCGCGGAGCCCAGCGAGGCGGGGCGGAAGGTCGGGTCGTAGCGGCCCCACCACATCGGCATGAAGATCGGGCCATGCAGGGTGCGGCGCATGCGGTCGTCGTAGTCGCGGTCGAGCATGGTCCATTCCATGGCTTCTTCGAACTTCTGGCTCTTGACCTCGGGCGTGTCCGCGGCTTCGACCTGCTGCCAGGCTCGTTCCATGATGGACTTGTAATAGTCCACGGTTTCCTTGCGGCTGAACCCGCGGATCTTTTCAGAAACACTCTTGACCAACGCGATCATCAGGTCTTGCAGCGCTTTTTGGCGACCCGCGCCTGCGGGCTGCTCGAAGGCCTTCAGGAAGTTGACCTCGTACTGATTGAGCCCGTCGGGTTGGGGGGCGATGGCCTTGACCTCCAGCGGGTCGCGGCGGACCACCTCAGCGGCGTTCTTCTTGACCACGCCGAACAGGATCATGGTCATGATCTTGTCGAGCGGCTGTTCGAGCAGGATGGCCGCTTCGACGGCGGTCAGGCCGCGTTTGATGCCCTGACCCTCGAGAGCCACGCGCGGGGGCATGTATTGCAGTTTGCGGCGGTTGTTCTGGATGGCGGTCAGGCCAGGGATGACAAAGAAGAACAGACCGAAGCAGCAGAACATGAAGAAGCCGCCCAAAGCATCCCCGCTGATGTTGAAGGCGGGCGCAGGCGGAGCGGTGACGATGGCGTCAGCGGGCACATAGGATTTGGGGAAGGATGCACCGAACTCGTAATTTCTGGAACCGCTTGCATTAGGATTCTGCCAGGTGTAGGTGATGCGGCCCTGCTCATCGAGGCCCGTGACAGGCTCGGAGGGGAATCCAGACGGGGCGCTGTGCCAGCGCGGTTCCTCGGGCTTGACTCCAGGCGGCAGGTGGAAGGTGACTGTCAGGTCGGTGTTGCCATTGACGAAGCTGCCGTCGAAATAGGTCGGCTCGAAAACGGCCGAGGCGTAGGTTTCGTCCTGGTCGTCCTTGTACAGCACGTTGTTGACGCGTCCGATATAGACGTTGACCGTGCCCGACTGCCCAGGCTGGATGGCGTACCCGCCCAGGTCCACGGCGAAGCCCGAGCCCGTGCCCTGGTAATCGGTGGAGATGGTGACGGGATTCCCGTTCACGTCCGCGCGAATCTGGCTGCCGTCGTAGGAAGAATTGGGCGTGCCCACATCCACGAAGTCGATGACGTGCGCGCCGGGTTCATTGGTGAACGTGAAGGCATAATTCACGGCCAGCGTGCCGTCGGCGTTCCAGTACACGTCGACCACTTCCTTTGGCAGGCTGAAGGAATAAGATTGGGCCGAGGCGCTCGAAACCAGTCCGAACGCGAGCAGCAAGGCCATCAGAGAGGCGAGAAGTCTTCTACGCATGAAGTCTCCTTGGATATATCGTGTCGAGATCTACCACTTGGGTTCTTCGGTCAATTGATAGATGGTGTGACAATACGGGCAGTTGACCATGGGTGCGCCGTTGGCCAGGGTGATGTCCTTGGCGGAAAGAGTCCCGCCGCAGGAACGGCATTTGACTTCCTCGATCTTGGTTTGGCCTGGCAAGTCCATCTTCATGGTCACCTGCTGCACGACCTCGGTCTTGGTCCCGCGCATAGCAGCGACAACCATGCCCGCGCCGCCCGCAATGACCAGCACTCCGAAAATACCCAGGGCCAGCCCGATGGGCACCCAATTCGTTTGACCGTTGGGGGCTGTGGAGCCATAAAGCGTGATTCCCCCAAAAGCCAGCAGGCACAAACCGATCAGAAACAGGACTCCCGCACCGATGTAAAGGAAGGTTTTTCCCATGACAAATCTCCTGGTTGTATATACGGAAAGTGTAGCATTTTTGTTGTTTTCGGGCATGTGACGTTTGTCCCGATATTTAGCCCATTGTTGTCCAGTTTTATGGCTTGCCGTTTTTCCTTCTTCACTATTATTGTGTGATGAAATTCACAAGAAAACAGGCCGCTTATCCCGTCCTGATTGAGAGACTGGACGGTATACTTGACCCTGTCATTGCGAGGAGCGCATTTCGCGACGAAGCAATCTTTGGTGTATTTGCGAATATATATTTGCTGATAGGCTGTGACGAAAAAGGATTAACATGACCCTCAAAGACTCATTCCAAAAGTGGCAGGAAACGTCCCTCAAGAAATCGCTGGACAAATTCTCCGAGCGCAGGCCGCGCTTCGAGACCTCGGCGGGAATCGAGGTTCCGCGTGTGGCGATGCCTGCGGGCGAGGATGCCGAATACGAGACAAAACTCGGCTTCCCTGGCGAATATCCCTATACCCGCGGCGTCCAGCCGACGATGTACCGTTCGCGTTTCTGGACCATGCGTCAGTATGCGGGCTTTTCGACGGCGGAGGAATCCAACAAGCGCTATCGCTACCTGCTCGAACAGGGACAGACGGGCTTGTCGGTGGCGTTCGACCTGCCGACGCAGATCGGCTACGATGCGGATGATCCCATCGCAGCGGGGGAGGTGGGCAAGGTCGGGGTGTCGATCTCGTCCATCCGCGATATGGAACAGCTCTTCGATCAGATTCCCCTCGACAAAGTCTCCACCTCGATGACCATCAACGCTCCCGCGGGCGTGCTGCTGGCCATGTACATTGCGGTGGCCAAGCGTCAGGGCGCGGACATGCGTCAGCTGCGCGGCACTATCCAGAACGACATCCTCAAGGAATACGTGGCGCGGGGTACCTACATCTTCCCGCCTGCGCCGTCCATGCGCCTGATCACCGACATCTTCCAGTTCTGCTCGCGGGATGTGCCGTACTGGAACACCATCTCTATCTCGGGATACCACATCCGCGAGGCGGGATCGACTGCCGTGCAGGAAGTGGCCTTTACCCTGGCGAACGGCGTGGCCTACGTGGAAGCCGCCCTCAAGGCGGGCCTCAACGTGGACGATTTTGCGGGCCAACTTTCGTTCTTCTTCAACGCTCACAACAACCTGCTCGAAGAGGTGGCCAAGTTCCGCGCGGCGCGCCGCATGTGGGCGAAGATCATGCGCGAACGCTTCAAGGCGCAGAAGCCGTCCTCGTGGCAGTTGCGCTTCCACACGCAGACGGCGGGCTCGACCCTCACCGCCCAGCAACCCGAGAACAACGTGGTGCGCGTCACCCTGCAGGCGCTGTCGGCTGTCCTCGGTGGGACCCAGTCCCTGCACACCAACAGCATGGACGAGGCGCTCTGGCTGCCCACACAGAAGTCGGTGCGGGTGGCGCTGCGCACCCAGCAGATCATCGCCTACGAATCGGGCGTGGCCGATTCCATCGATCCGCTGGCGGGCTCATACCTGATCGAGCAGTTGACCGACGAGATCGAAAAGGGCGCCCTCGATTACATCGCCAAGATCGACGAGATGGGCGGCGCTTTGCAGTCCATCGAGCGCGGCTTCATGCAGAACGAGATCCAGAACGCCGCCTACGCCGCCCAGCAGGCCATCGAAAAGAAGGAACAGATCGTGGTCGGTGTGAACCAGTTCCAGGTGGCTGAGGAGATGACCCTCGAACGCCTCAAGGTCGACCCGTCCATTGAGATGGGACAGAAGGCGAAGTTGAAGGAACTACGGGAATCGAGGAATCGGGAATCGGTGGAGCGCCTTCTGGCGAAACTGGTCGAGGCCGCCCAAGGTACTGACAACATGATGCCGCTCTTCATCGAGTGTGTGGAGCACGACATCACCCTCGGCGAGATCTGCAATACGCTGAGAGGGGTGTGGGGTGAGTACGTGGCGGAAGGGTTCTAGACCAAACAGGACGGCCGAAAGGCCGTCCTGCGCTTTTTCTGGTGCGCCAAAATTCCCATTGAAATTGTCCAGAAAATCGATATACTATGTCCATACAAGTTTAACCCGCCTCTTTGTTCCGTGAATGCAGCCCAGGCGCTTTTGACTGAAGGAGCATCTTCATGGAAACGGATCGCCGCAAACAACAGAGACGCCGCTTCACCTACTACATGCAGGTGATCGACGCCAACACGCTGCAATTCGTCGGTCATCTGACAGACATCAGCCCGACGGGCTTCCGCCTGGATAGCGACAGGCCCCTGCCTGTCAACGCGAACTACAAACTGCGCGTGGACCTGACCCAGGACGTAGCCAACAAGAGTTACCTTGTCTTCACGGGCCGCAGCCGTTGGTGCGCGATGGACAAGCTCGAACCCAACCTGTATAACGTCGGTTTTGAGGTGGGGAGCCTGACTTACGACGACTCGATCATCTTCCAGCGTATGTACGAGCGTTACGGGGTGGATAGCAGATGGTAGAAATGCAAAAGAGTAGAAATGCGAAAGAAATGAAGACGGCAGCCATCAGGCTGCCGTCTTTTATTATCCAGTCATCAGAGTGTCCACGGCCTGCGCGAGTTCCTTCAAATTGCTGACCTTCAGCACGTTGTCGCACAGCGGCGCGTATTTGGGCATATCACTGTCCCCATGCCATAGGACGGGCGGTTCGGGATTCAACCAGATGGTGCGCACAGCGCGGCGCGCCATGGCGGAGAAGATGTCGAGGCGCGGATCGTTGTAATTGTTGCGCCCATCGCCGACCACGATCAGCGTGGTGCCGCTGTTGAGCGTATCCATGTAGCCGCTTTGGAAATCGTTGAGCGACCAGCCCAGGTCGGTGTTGTAATGTCCGCTGGGCATGCGCCACAACACGGATTGGATGGCCTCGTCGGCATCTGCGCCGTGGAAATCTTCCGAGATGGACTCGAGATGGTCGATGAATGCGAAGGCGTGCGTCTTGCGCACCTGTCCCTGCAGGGCGAACAGGAAGCTCAGCATCAACTCGGAGCAGAAGCGCATCGACGTGCTGACGTCGCAAATGACCACGATCTTCGGCTTGCGCACGCGGTCGCGGTGGCGGATATCGATCGGCACACCGTGATATTTCAGGTTGGCGCGGATGGTGGCCTTCGGGTCGAGCTGCCCGCTCTTCATCCGTTTCTGGCGCAGGGCGATGCGTGTGCGCAGCGCCGCCGCCAGCCGCTTGACCTCGCGCTGCAGGACTTTCTTGTCCGCGTCCGAGAGCGCCTGAAAGGGGCGGTTCATCAGGCTGTCGACATCCTCTCCGCGCGGGCGTTCGCTCAGGTTCTCGGCGATGCGTTCCCCCGCGAACTGGCGCAACTGCTCCTGCATGCCTTGCATATTTTGCCGCACCATCTCACGCATCTGCTCGACGCGTTCGCGGCTCATCCCCATCTGCTGGAGTTGTTCCATCAGCTCCTGCATCGCCTTCTGGACCTCGGGGAAGGCCAGCGCGCGCATCATGCGCTGGGTCATCCAGTTTTGATAGTCGAGGTTATCGGCCTGATTCAGCCCGACCATCTGCGCCAGCGACTCCAGTTCGGACCTCGTGAGCGGCTCGCCGTTCATCAGGCGTTCCATCCGCTGACGGAGAGTCTCGGCGAATTGCCGCAGCGCTTCGGCCAGCATCTGAATCTCCTCGGGCGTTAACTCCTCGGACGGATTCCCGCCCATGGTCGGCGGCTGGCCCGAGCCGAAGAAAAGCGGAAAAAGTTTGTCGAAGGTGGTCAGGTCTTTCACATCCTTGACGAGCGTGGCCCGTAGCGAGAGGCGGAATTGCTCACGGTCTTGAATCCCCAGCAGGTCCACAGCAGAAAAGGCCTCGGCCGATTCCGCCAACGAAACGCGCACCCCGCTGGCGCGCAAGGCGGCAATTAACTGCAAAATGCGGGATTCCATAAATCACAATCCTTGTAGGGGCACGACATGCTGGGCCCCTATCAAACCATTAATTTCCAGAAAACCTACCGAAATCATCGTTGGGGCGCTGCTTGGGTTGCGGCGGATTGATCATTTGACGCTTGGCTTTCTGCAGGTCCGCTTCATGCTTGAGCAGCACCGAGAGTGTGTCTTCCAGCACGGCTTTATCCAGGTTGGACGCATTCAACGCCACAAGCGCATTGGCCCAGTCCAACGTCTCGCTGATGGAGGGCGATTTGCGCATGTCGGCCTTGCGCAGGCGCTGGACGAATTCCACGGCCTGTTGAGCCAGCTTCGGGTTCAGGTCTGGGACCTTGAGCCGCACCACGGCCAGTTCCTCCTGCAGGTCGGGGTAGTCAATGAAGAGGTACAGGCAGCGGCGTTTCAGCGCTTCGGACAATTCGCGCGTGTTGTTGGAAGTCAGGATGACGAACGGTTTGTGCTTCGCCGAGAGCGTCCCCAGTTCAGGCACCGAGACCTGAAAGTCGCTCAGCACTTCGAGCAGAAAAGCCTCGAACTCGGCGTCGGCGCGGTCGATTTCGTCGATCAGCAGCACGGTCGGCTGCTCGGACAAAATGGCCTTCAACAGCGGGCGTTGCAACAGGAAGCGGTCCGAGAAGAAGACGTCCTCCTCTTTGGCGAGGCGGTCGGCTGCTTCGCTGAGCGATTCCGCTTTGCCGAGTGTATCGTTCAACTTGTCGCGCAGCAACTGCGTGTAAAGCAGCTGCTTGGAATATTCCCACTCGTAGAGCGCCTTCGACTCGTCCAGACCCTCGTAGCACTGCAAGCGAATCAACTCGCGGCCTGTGGCGGACGCGACCGCCTTGGCCAGTTCCGTTTTACCCACGCCCGCGGGACCTTCCGCCAGGAGCGGCTTGCCCAGCTTTTGCGCCAGGTACACGATGGTGGCAATTTCGTCCGAGGCGATGTATTTTTGCCGATTAAGCTCGGTTTTTACGGTTTCCGTCGAATTAAAGAGAGTATCCATGTTTCACCTGTATTTGCCAGACGATACCAAATTAAAGTCTTTTACCTGTGTCCGTTTACCGCTTGAACCATCTCGGCTGGGTCAGCACTTCGGGACGCAGGATCTCGTCCAATTGCTCGCGAGTCAATAGTCCGCGCGCCAGCACGACCTCCGCCACGCTCTTGCCGCTGGCGAGCGCTTCCTTGGCGACCGAAGTTGCGTTCTCGTAACCGATGATCGGGTTCAGCGCGGTGACGATGCCGATCGAGCGATTCATGTGTTCGGACAGGCGCTCCTGATTGGCGGTGATGCCCTTCACGCAGCGCTCGGACAGGGTCAGGCAGCCATTGCGCAGATAGATGAGACTGTCAAACAGGCTGTGCGCGATGATGGGTTCGAAGGCGTTGAGCTGTAACTGTCCGCCCTCGGCTGCGAAGGAGACGGTCACATCGTTGCCGATGACCAGAAACGCAATCTGGTTGACCACTTCGGGGATGACGGGGTTGACCTTGCCTGGCATGATGCTGGAACCAGCCTGAACGGCGGGCAGGTTGATTTCGCCGAGCCCAGCCCGAGGTCCAGAAGAGAGCAGGCGCAGGTCGTTGCAGATCTTCGAGAGCTTGACCGCCACGCGCTTCAGCACGCCCGAAAGCTGCACGAAGGCGCCCGCGTCCTGTGTAGCTTCCACTAGATTCCCTGCCGTCACATACGGAATCCCCGTCACTTCACTGAGGTGCTTGCGGGCCAGCGCGGCGTAATCGGGATGCGCGTTGATGCCTGTGCCGATGGCCGTCGCGCCGAGGTTGATCTCCTGGATCAGGAGCGCTGCCTCGCGCAGACGCTGCTGGTCCTCTTCGAGCATCACGGCGTAGGTGCTGAACTCCTGACCGAGCGTCATGGGCACGGCATCCTGCAACTGGGTGCGGCCCATCTTGAGGATGTCCTTGAACTCGGCGGCCTTGGCGGCGAACGACAACCGCAGCACTTCCATGGCCTCGATCAGCGCGTCGATCTCGAAACGCAGCGCCACCTTGATGGCGGTGGGGTAGACGTCGTTGGTGCTCTGGCTCAGGTTGACCTGTTCGAGCGGGTGCAAAAATTTGTACTCGCCGCGTTCATGCCCAAGCAGTTCGAGCGCGCGGTTGGCGATGACCTCGTTGGCGTTCATGTTGGTCGAGGTGCCCGCGCCGCCCTGGACGATGTCCACGGCGAAATGCTGGTGCAGTTCGCCCGCGCGCACTTCCTCACAGGCCCGCACAATGGCGTCCGCGCGTGCTTCATCCAGCAGGCCCAGCTCACGATTGGCCAGCGCACAAGCCTGCTTTACGCAGGCCAGCGCCCGCACCATGTTGGGATAGGTGCTGAGCGGGATGCCGCTGATGTGGAAATTTTCCAGCGCGCGCAGGGTGTGCACGCCATAATAGGCTTCGCTCGGTACTTCTCGTTCCCCCAGCAGGTCATGTTCCATTCGATGGTTCACTTCGATACTCCAAATTTTTGATAGATAGCCAGATTGGCTTGTAATTCTTTTTCCAGGGTGAATTGATGCAGGACCG
>CAZGFR010000036.1:0-6835 GCA_964524485.1 uncultured Anaerolineaceae bacterium
CCACGTTGGGAAAAATCGAGCGGACGGATTCAAGGTCTTTGGAATAGTCGAGACTTTCGATCGGGCTGGAGTGGATCAGCACCAGACGTTTGACCTGCGCCCGAGCCGCAGCCTCCAACGCCGACGTGAGGTAGCTGTGACCGATGTGCTTGGTCAGCGCCGACAGGTGGTCGGGGCCGTTGCATTCGTGCAGGAGCAGGTCCACGCCGCGGATGGGATCGAGGTAGGCCGAGTCGGGACGGGCGATGGTGTCGGTGATATAGGCCAGGGAATGTCCAGGCCAGTCGAGGCGGTAGCCCACGGTCTCACATTCCATCATGAAGTGAGTAAGGGTGCCGCCGTTGGGCAACGACTCCTGTGCCTGCAAAGGAAGCCATTGATAAGGCAAATAAGCATGAATGGATTGGACGAAGGCCAGCGTCTTCTCGTCCGCGTGGATGCGGGTGCGTGGCAGGGCTTCGTTGGCGCGCTGCACAAAGCCCGAGATGTTATCGGCGTCGAGCGTCTCGCCACGGCGCAGATAGTCTGCTGTGAGATAAGAGGCGAAGAGATAGACCAGTCCGCTGGTGTGGTCGCCGTGCGCGTGGCTGAGGTAGACATCCAGTTCGGGGCGTTGAAGGTGTTTCGGCAGGTGGAACGTGCCGCTGCCCGCATCCAGCATCACGCCGACCTCGGGCAGAAAATAACAGGCGGTTTGAGCCGCGTCGGTGGGGAGAAAGCCACCTGTGCCCAGGAGAACGAGTTTCATGTTGTTCTTCTTCCGATCAGCCAATAGGTGATCATCTCACCCCTGCCTTTGACGGCCAGCGGACCGCGCTCTTCGAAGCGATACTCCGCGCTCAAACAGTGGTACACCGCCTCGCTGACCTGAATCCTGCCTGGCAGACCATGCGACTCCATGCGACTGGCAATGTTGACCGTGTCGCCCCACAGGTCGTAGATGAACTTCTTGCTGCCGACCACGCCTGCCACCAGCGGTCCACAATGGATGCCGATGCGGATGTCGAAGGGCTGTCCGTCAGGGTCGCGGATCTCGGCCAGGGCGCTGCGCATCTCGAGCGCCATCTCGGCAATGACCCGCACGTGGTCCGCGCGCAGCAGGGGCACACCGCTGACCACCATATAGGCGTCGCCGATGGTCTTGATCTTTTCGAGGCCGTATTTGTCGGCCAGGTTGTCGAAGCGCGAAAAAACCACGTTCAACTTGGCGAGCACTTCCTCGGGCGGACGGCTGGAGGACCAGGGTGTGAAGTCCACGATATCGGCGAAGAGCACACTGGCACTCTCGAAGGAGTCCGCCACCAACTCTCCGCGTTTGAGGCGTTCGGCCACGGGCGGCGGCAGGATGTTGAGCAGCAGGTTCTCGGAGCGGTAGCGCTCCTCGTCCAGCATCAGGCGCTGGATGAAGTCACGCCGCATGTACCGCTCGGCATAGTAAGCGCTGATCATCCCGATGACGTTGGTCAGGGCGAGGAAGGCTGCGCTCATCACGACCGTCAATGGATTTCCATGCACCACGAAGATGGAGATCGACACGTGGATGGCGAACAGGGTCCAGCCTGCGATGGAGGCGAACACGAAACGCAGGCGCGCCAGGGTGTATCCGCTCAGGATGACCAGGATGACGCTGGTGGAGAAGAGCGGAAATCCTGAGCGGTCCACCACCACCTGCACCATCATCACGCCCACACCTGCCACGATGATGCCCGCGCTGGTCATCCAGTCGAAGACGCGCTTGTAGAACGGAAGATAGGAACAGGCGAAGAGCAACAGCAAAATGGGAACAAAGATCCCGAAGCGGATGACCGCCAGTTTTGCCACCACCTGCGGCTCGCCGCCCAGGTCGAGCAGGTGAAAGATGACGTACGCAACGACCGCCGTCCAGATGGCGATGCGGTGGATGCCCAACGCCTGGGCATAGTACTCGTCCTGAAAGGCCTGCTCCAGCGCGGACGGGAATCGCATCTGCGTGAGGTAGGGCTTGAGCTGGTCACGAAAGGAGGAGTCGACGGTCATGGCGAAGGGATTATACCTGAGGCGACTTCGATAAAAAACATCCCTTCGGTGAAGCCGAAGGGATGGGTCTCGTGCGATTCTAGCTTTGCGCGAAGGTGTCGATCAGTAACTTGAAATTGCCGCCGACGGGGTAGAGGATGGGGCAGGTGCAGCCGCGCTTCTTGTATTCCTCGACCTTGGCGCGGGCTTCGGAGGGCGTGCCCGAGGCGGTGATGCGGTAAACCAGGTCCGTGGGGACGAGGTGCTTGGCCTTGTTGATCTGTTCCTTGGTGGCAGGCCAGCCCAAAATGGACTGGATCTCACCGATGACTTCCTGCGAGACGCCCGAGGCTTTGGCGATGTGCGGCTGTTGGGCGAGGTACTGGCAGAGCAGGCCCTTGGTGTGGTCGATGGCGGTGTCGTGGTCCTCGTCCACCGAGCAGACGATGAGCTGCGGGCGGTCGATATCATCCAGGGTGCGGCCTGCCTTTTTCGCACCTTTCTCCAGCAGTTCGATAGCCTTGTCGTTGTACTCGGGCGGGACGCAGTAGTTCATCACGCAGCCGTCAGCGATCTCGCCCGTCATCTCCATCATCAGGTCGCCCGTAGCGCCGATCATAATCGGGATGTTGCGCGGCTCGCGGCGTCCGTGGACCACGTCCAATTCGATCTGGTTTACCTTGTGGAATTCGCCTTCGAAGGTGACGCGCTCCATGTTCAACAGTCGGCGCAGCACCTCGACCGTTTCGCGCATGGCGGTCAGCGCCTTGCGGCGGTCGATGCCCACATTCTTGGCCAGCGGATCCCACCAGGCGCCGATACCGCAGATGACGCGGTTGGGGGCCAGGTCGTCGAGGGTCAGGAAGGTGGCCGCCAGCAGGCCGATGTTGCGGGTCCAGTTGTTGATCACGCCCGAGCCGACCTTGATCCGTTCCGTGACCGCTGCGTAGGCCGCCATCGGGACGATGGCATCGCGCACCAGACGGGATTCCGCCTGCCAGACGGCTTCGAAGCCGTGGTCCTCGGCGTAACGGGCGTAGTCCAAGCCGTCGCGCAGATCGTGCGAGTCCTGCAAATAAAGCGCTACTCGTTCCACAGAAAAATCCTCCAATTGGAATTTGATTGTTTTGGCGAAGGAAAAGGATGAGGTCGGTACATCACAAAGGGGATGGTATTTGTCATTATACCTGCCTCGCTCGAAAATCGGTTCTCATTTGTCTGGATGATTGGAAGGAATATTGTCCAATTAGTTTGTGAACATTATCACTTTATAGGACTGGGTGAAGTGTCCTATACTGGAAATCATCCCCAAACGATTCCCTTACTCGGAGAATTCCATGACCAAGCAATCCGCCAAAGACAAACAACTGCCCGAATGCGACCTTCGGGACTGCCGCGTTGCCTCAGTGGGCATCGACGATCAGTTTGCCGAGTGCCTGATGGAAGGCCCGAATCAATGCGAGCATGCGCTGGCCTTCGGATATTGTTTCCTGTGCAAGCATCCGCGCGTGAACGAGATGCTGGTCCGCTCGAAGCAGGCCGAAGCGCTGGCTGCGTAATTCCAATCGCGCATTTTGAACAAAAATCGATCGCCGATTCTATCTGGTGAATGCCAGGTATTTTATTTGTGTCTGGATCAAAAAATCAGTCCCCGTGTTGGGGACTGATTTTTTGTTGACATCCGATTACATCGCCTGCAATCTCTTCCACATTTGCGGCGCCAGTTCGCGCGCGCGGGCGGCGAGGCGTTCCTCGTCCATGGTGAGGATCTGCTTGTTCTTCATCAGGATCTGGCCGCGGCAGACGGTGGTGTCGACGGGCGAGTCGGTCATGCCGAAGATGAGGTGACCCAGGAAGTTATTCTCGTCCATCGGGGTGGGCGGGATGTAGTCGAGGATGGCCAGGTCGGCGGGGCGGCCTTCGGCCAGTTCGCCGACGCGGATGCCGAACTGACGCTCCACGATGTCGGCATTGTTCTTCAGGAGCATCTGCGGGGCTTCCATGAAGGCCACGCGCGGATCATGGTTGTCGAGGCGGTGCAGCAGGTACGCGCAGCGCATTTGGGTGAGCATATCCGAGTTCATGCCGTCCGTGCCCAGGCCAGCCAGGATGCCCTTGCCGAGCAGTTTCAGCACCTTGGTCACGCCGACCGCATTGTTCATGTTCGACTCGGGGTTGTGGACCACGACCGTGTTCGTGGAGGCAATGGTGTCCATCTCGGCCTCGTCGATGTGGACGCAATGTACGAAAATGGATTTCTCGCCCGTCAGGCCCAGGCGGTGCAGGCGTTCGACAGTGGGCACGCCGTACTTGTCGAGCGAGTCCTTGCGGTCGGCGGCGTCCTCGGCCACGTGGATGTGACAGCCGACGCCCGCGTCCTTGGCGATGCCAACGCATTTCGCGACCGTGTCATCCGCCACGGTGAAGGAGGCATGCAGGCCCATCATAGCCGCGATCTGGCCGTCGCCCTGGCCGACCTTCTTGATGAAGCGTTCGTTTTCGCGGATGCCTTCGCCATGCTCGTTGCGGTCCGAGACTTCATAGCACAGCGAAGCGCGCACGCCCGCCTGGCGTACGGCGGTCTCGATCACGTCGAGCGAGCCGTCGCTGGCCGAGGGAGAGGCGTGATGGTCGATGATGGTGGTCGTGCCGTTGCGGATGCTTTCGATGAGGGGAATCTGCGCCGAGAGCAGGATGTCGTCGCCGACGATGGCGCGGTCGACCTTCCACCACAGGCGTTCGAGCACTTCCACGAAATTCGAGGCGGGTTCGCCAGGGATGAACATGCCGCGGGCGAAGGTGGAGTAAAAGTGATGGTGCGTGCAGATGAAGCCAGGCAGCACGACCTTGTTGGTGCAGTCCACAGTGTCAGCCTGGGGGTATTTTCGCTTCATCTCGGCGGCGGTGCCGATGCCGACAATGGTCTCGCCTTCGGTGACGACCGCGCCGTTCCAGATGACCCGATTGTTGGGGCCGAGGGTGACGACAATTCCGTTCTCAAATCTGGTTGCCATAATCATGTCCTTTGGTTGATTTTATATGTCGTTGCGAGCGAAGCAAAGCAACCTTATCGAATAAGGAGGTTGCTTCGCCGCCAAAGAACGGCGGCTCGCAACGACATGCTAAGTTAATTCTCGACCAGCACCGCAAGTTCGGCGGGGGTGCGCTGGCGCATGGTGATGGCGCCCACGAAACACTTCTTGGCGCAGATGGAGCAGCCGATGCACTTGGCGGGGTCCGAGTGCGGGCGGCCCTGTTCATCCAATTCGATGGCCAGGTACGGGCAGCGCGCGCAGTTGCCGCAGGAGGTGCACAGATTGTAGTCGAAGTCCGAGAGTTTCTTCAGCGGCGAAAGCGCCATGAAGTCGGTGATCGGATGCGGCTGGGCGATGCCGATCAATTGCTGCATGTCCTGGATGCCGCGTTCCTGCATCAGGAAGGCCGTGCCCGACTCGAGCTCGCGGATGATGCCGTAGCCTTCCTTGGTGGCGATGGTGCAGAACTGCACGGTCTTGACGCCCAGGGCCAGGAAGTCCATGGCGGCCTTGTAGTTCATGGGTCCGCCGTTGCCCGAGATGGTGATGCCCTCGGGGACGGCGTTGGCCAGCGTCAGGTAGGAGATGGGGGTGACGCCGTCGCCGCTCATGCCGACGACCACACCCTCTTCCCAGACCTTGCCCGTGGCGGGGCGGAAGCCCAGCGTGGGGAAGGAGTTGGCCAGCGTGATGCCTGCCTTCTTCTCGGGATATTTATCCAGCACGGCGCGGATGGCGCGCAGGATCGGCACGATGGACGTGACGGCAGCCGTCAGCTTGAACAGCTTGGGGATGTTCGGGTCGCTGACTTCCATGATCCAGTCGATGATCTTGGCGGTCAGGGCCGCGTTCTGCGAGACGATGTCACCTTCGGTGCCGTCGCCGCCCTGCGGGCAGGACAGCGAGTATTCGATGCCCATCACGCCCGAGGCTTCGAGCTTCTTGGTGTTGGACTGCCAGCCTGCCTTGTCGTGCTCATCGTTGCCCGTGACAGGTCCGCCCGTGGAGGCCATCGTCAGGCGGTCAGGCCATTCCTTGATCAACTGCTCCACCTCGCGGCAGACGCGGTCGATGGGGTGGCCCGAGACGTTGTCCGAGTTGGCGTAGGTCAGCGGGCTGAAGGTGAACATGTACTCGGCGGGGATGTGGATCGGCACGTTGTCGAAGGCGGTCTTCATGATGCCGCCCGCCCAGCCGTGTTCGTAGGCGATCTTCATCTGTTCGTAGCCGTCGGTCAGCGGCGAAGCGGAGAGCAGGTAGGGCGACTTGATCGGGCGGCCGAAGAAGTCCGCGGCCAGCGAAACAGGCACGGGATTGTAGCCAGGCAGCGCGTAATGCGACTTGGTGGCTTTCTTGAACTCGGGCTTGGGCTGCTTGTTGAGGAAGGCGTCGATCTCGAGCGCGGCGTTCTTGCCCGAGGCGACCGCTTCCACCACGGTGGTCGGGCCGTGAGCCACGTCGCCCGCGTAGAAGACTCCGTCCACCTGTTCGCGCGCCATCGCGGAGCGCATGCCGATGGCCATGACCACGGCTTCGAAGCCTGCGCGCACGCCTTCGGTGCCTTCCACATCGCGGATGCTGGAAACCTTGAAGGCCTCGCCCTCGGGCAGAGTCACCTTTTTGGTCTCGATACCCGTCACGGACTTGCCATCGCTCTGGATCTTGGTGATGCGGATGCGGCCGTTGATCTCGACATCGTAGTCGATCAGTTCCTGACGCTCGACGGGCGTCAGCGGCATCTCGGACAGTTTCTCCAACATGAACAGCTCGACGTGTGAGGCGCCGCGTTCGCGGGCGGTGATGGC
>CAZGFR010000036.1:6935-13079 GCA_964524485.1 uncultured Anaerolineaceae bacterium
CCCGCAGGTCCACCACCCACCACAGCGACCTTCTTCCCGTTCGGCGCGGGGACCTCAAATCTGGGCACCCCGCCCAGACGTTTGGCCGTCTCGACGATGGTGGCCTGGACCATGGGGATGTTGATCGAACCGTCGAATTTCTTGCGCGAGCAGGCAGCCATGCAGAAGCGGTCGGGGCAGACCAATCCGCACACGCCGCCCAGCGGGTTGCAGTGCATGATCTCGGCTGCCGCGCGTTTGAGGTCGGACGGGTTGCCGACGCGAGCCGCCATGATGAAGTCGAACGGTGAGCAGTTGACGGGGCAGGCCACCTTGCAGGGCTTTTCCTCGCAGTACTCGCAGCGCAGCAATTCCGCGTGAAGCTGCTGGCTGGTCATGATCTGATCATCGATGTTGGGGGTCTTGTTCATGGAGCACCTCATTCAGGGTAGTGGAATCTAGTGTCAAAAATCACAATAATTATATAGGATTTGACCTGCCTTTATCGAGTGGAAAAACTCCGCTTCCTTAAGTGAAAAGTCACATTAATTTGTCTATTTCACCTTGATTCTCGGGGATTAAACCAGACAACTCTCCGTTAAGTACGGAGAGTTGTCGAATTTGCTTTATTCCTTCGCCTTTCGGCTGCGCTCCTCGTTTCACTCGTCGCACCGCTCAGGGCGAAATCATCACTTCACAACGCTTTCCATATTCAACTTGCGGACCATTTCCAAATCTTCTGGCAGGTCCAAATCCAAACCCAACGAAGGCAGTTCCACCACTTCCAGGCGGGCGCCTGCCCGCCGCGCGCGCTCGCAGTGACGTTCGAACGAGTCGTCGCCAAAGTCGTATTCGATCAGGCCTGCGGGCGACATCAGCAGGGCGTTGGTCCCTTTTCGGTGTCGGTCAGGGGCGATGACCACCACGGGCGGCTGACTGGCCTTGTCGAGCAGGGTCAACACGTCCTCGCGGTTGAGCAGGGGCAGGTCGGCAGGCAGCACCAACACGCCGCGCGTGGCATATACCCTGGCCACGACGGTTGCGCGCTGCAAGGCTGTGTTGAGGTGCGGCTGCCCATCCTCGCGGACGGTGCGCGCGCCGTGGTTACGGGCGATGGTCAGCGCGTGCGGGTCGCGACTCACCACCAGCACCTGTTCGATCTCCTTGAGATTGGTCAGGGTGTCGAGGGTATGCTCGAGCAGGGATTTGTTCAACTGCTCGCGCTCGTCCTCCGATAAAGTTCCAGCCAGGCGCGATTTTCCGCGCCGCAACGGTTTGACGGGGATGATGGCCCAAAGTGTCATGGAAGACTCTCAATAAAGTGTAGCACGGCCTGGGCCAATATGGCGCGATCTGTAAGGGATTTCATAAGTGTATTGGTCACCAAGGTTGGGATCGGAATTTGAGGAGCCAGGTTGGCGTCCACTTCGTCGAGCACGAAGCCGCTCAACCGTCCGTGATAATGCTTGGCCACGGCCAGCGCCGACGGCTGGATGCCCAGTTCGGCGTACATCTTGGCGGCAGGGCCCTTGACGGTCTGCCCGCCGATGATGGGAGAGATGGCGACGGTGGACGGCAGACCGTGGACCGTGGACCGTTGCAGGACTTTCAGGATCGGGTCCACGCTGACCCAGGGATTGGATGGGCAGATGACGACTGCGTCTGCCGACTGGATGGCCTCGACCACGCCTGGGGCGGGTTCCGCTTGATCGAGTCCATCGAAGCGAAAGCCCTTGACCTGCGGCTCGCAGCGGCGGTGGACGAAGTATTCCTGAAAGGCCAGGTCGCCCTGGTCCGTTTCGACGATGGTGCGCACGGGCTGGTCACTCATCGGCAGGACAGTCACGTCCACGCCCCAGGCCTTGCAGAAATCGCGCGTGATCTGCGAAAGCGGCTGGCCTTCCCTGAGTCGACGCGTGCGCTCGAGGTGCGTACCGAGGTCCTGATCGCCGAGGTTGAACCAGTCGGGTCCGCCCAGACGTTTGACGTTGGCAATGGCGTTCCAGCTTTCGTCGGCGCGGCCCCAGCCCGTCTCGAAGTTGGCGAGTCCAGCCAGGGTGTAACAGACCGTGTCCAGGTCGGGCGAGATGGACAGGCCGAGGTGTTCGAAGTCATCGCCTGTGTTGACGATAACGGTCAGGTCTTGCGGAGGGAGAACTTGGGCGAGGCCGTGAGCCAATTTTGCGCCACCGACGCCGCCTGCGAGAGCAACGATTCTCGGACCGTGGACGGTGGACGGTTGACCGTGGGTTGGGTTAGATCGAGTTGAGGTCATAAGCGGATTTGGACTCTCTGACGGTTTTGTCTGAAGAGGTCGGCGAACGGCGGAAGGCGCTAATCCGTTTGGCGAGGTCCTGGGCCTTCAGGTCGATGTGGCCGAGATATTCCTTGTCAGTTACGTATCCTCGGCGGGCGATCAAGCGCTGACAGGCGACAGTTTCAAGGAGTGAGCGTAGCGCCAGACCGAGAAAACGATTTTGTTCGAGGTCGCTCTGACCTGTCGAGCCCTCTGCAATGTTGAGTGTGATGGAGGTCGCAGCGCGCGTGACCTGCGACTTCAGGTTGAACTTTTCGCTCTCGGGCAGTTTTTCGGCTAACTCGTACATCAAATCTACATAATCCAGAGCCAATTGCCAGACTTCCAATTGCTCAAATTTGAACGGCATCGAGTCTCCTCAAGATTAGACCATTGCGCAATACACGGTCCACCGTCTACGGTCAGATTACTTTGACCAGATCATCCAATTTCTTTTGTATTTTCTCTTTTGGGCCTTCAGCGCTGTATCCAATGAACACCATCGCCTGCGGTTCCCACGCATCAGGTAACTCCAGCGCCACACGTGTTTCTGCCTGCGCGTACAACGGCCAGCAGATCCAATTTGCTCCGAGACCTGCGGCGTGGGCAGCTAAGAGGAGTTGTAACCCCGCGGCCGCCACGGACTGCGTGCCCATGAGCGCTTCTTCGGGCGTGTCCACGCGGACGTCGGTCACGTCGCGGCAGAGGAGGATTAGCACGGGGGCTTCGTCGATGCGGCGCAGGGAACGGGTCACACGCGACTCGATTTCGGATTCGGGTGCGCCCTCGACCTGCATGTCCGCGCGCATTTTGGACGTGAGGGCCGCGCCGAGTCGCTGCCTGGCAGCGGGGTCCTTGACCACCGCAAACCTCCACGGCTGACGGTTGTGGGCCGAAGGAGCGAACGTCGCAGTGGCGAGCAAATCCTCGATGACGGAATCAGGCATGGGGTCCGCTTTGAAGCGTCGGATGGAGCGACGGGAACGCAGAAAGTCGCGCAGGCTAGTGTTCGTCAAAGTGGGTCGGCTTGATCTTGAAAATGATGCGCTTCTGTCCCTGTCGATAGGCCCAGGGTTTGCCGTCGTATTTCAGCGAGAGTTTGTTGATGTGCTCGTCGGCGCCTTCGGTGGTGTGACTTTCCACCACACCGCGCACGCCCAGGTATCGATAAGGCGTGGCGGGATCCTGGATGACCATGGCCACTTTGGGGCGGGCCTTCATGTTGCGATCCTTGATGCGGCCTTCGTTGGTGTTGACCAGGATGTATTCACCGTCGGTATCGAACCAGATGGGCGTTACCTGCGGCGTGCCGTCTGCGTTGGTGGTGGCGAGGAAGAGGAAGGCTTTGGTCTCTTCCTTAAACAGGTCGAGATATTTTTTGGGGAAATTCATGTGGACTCCAGCGGATTTTTTACGAAGAGATAAGCCATGCCGTTGTCATGGAAATCGGAGATGGTTCGCACATCGTCTTCCGTGCAGCCCAGCAGTAACTTGATCTCTGCGTCGCGCTTGAGTGTATCAAAGGTGCATAAGATTCCCGTTAGCACACGGGAATGGAGCGAGCCCAGCCACACGTCGATGCCGCCGCCATCGGAAGCGGAGGTGCCTTCGAGGTAGCCATAATCCAGTGGATAGATTAAGTCAGGCCAGTGGGGATGCGGTCTGCCCTTGGGACGGTCGATGACGATGGGGGTGGATTCCGCCAAATGGGTCATTTCCAGCCAGAAAGCAGAGTCTGGTTTCATGTCTGATTTTCCGAGTCAGGACGCTCTTCCGCTTCGAGGACTTCGAGGAAGGTCTTCACCACCTGCGGGTCGAATTGGGTGCCCGCATGATGTATCAATTCCTGGATGGCCTCTTCAGTGCTTTGGGCAGGTTTGTAAATACGCTTGTCAGTGATGGCGATGTAGGCATCCACCACGGCGATGATGCGGGCGGAGAGCGGAATCTCCTCGCCGCGCAGATGGTCGGGATAGCCTGTGCCGTCGAACTTCTCCTGATGGGCGCGGATGACCTCGGCGATGTCGGACAGGTCCTTGATGGCGGCGATGACTTTCTCGCCGATCTCGGGATGCCGCATCATCACCCGCCGCTCCTCGGGGTCGAGTGCGCCAGGCTTGTTGAGGATGCTGTCGGGAATGCCGATCTTGCCGATGTCATGCAAAATGGCGGACAGATGCAGGCGTTCCAACTGCAGCTCGTCATAACCCATGCGTCGGGCGGTCTCGGCGGCCAGTACGGAGATGCGGTTGCTGTGATCGCCCGTGTAGTAATCGCGGACCTCGATCACGTTGGCCAGGGCCGTGACGATGTTGTTGTAGGTCAACTCCATGTTGCTGAGCGCCTGGCTCAACTGATGGGTCTTGGCTTCGACTTCGCGGGTGAGGGCCAGGCTCCACTGGCCGACGATCTCGGCGGCTTCTCCGCTGGCGTAGGTGGTGAGCGAAATGAGAATTAATCCAATCACCCCATTCGAGATCAGGAGGCGCCCTTCCTGTGAGAAATCGTAGATGGGGGCGAAGGTCGTATTCCTGGCAGGCAGAATGCCTGTGAGTTCCAGCGCGGCCAGCAGCGCGAACAACACCGAGCAGATGGTGGCGATAACGCGTGTGGAGGTGCGACTCTGAAAGACCAGGGCTGTGGTGAGGATCAGAATCAGGTAGATCCCGAGGCTGAGAGTGATGAATCCGCCCCCGAGATGCAGCCCCATGGTAGCAATGATGGCGGCCAGGACCAGGCTGACCCAGGTGGAAATCCATGGCTGGCCCAGCATCACCATCCTGCGCTGCCAAAGCAGAATGCCGATATCGGCGCTGGTGATGAGGATGGAAATAATCGAAGCTGCTGTGGGTCGGATCGCCTGGATGATAAGCAGCGCGAACAGGATGGACAGACTTCCCGCCATGCGGATGCGTTGATACGCCAGCGCCCGCTCTGCAAGGGAGTGGCTTGCCCAGGTGGCGCGTAAGGCAGATCGTGCAGGTCTCATGAAAGGTCTTGCAGAATTATACTTCTGCCTTTGGGTCTATCGGAACATATCCTGATCTTTGGGGCGGATCAACTCTCCGAGCGTACCTTCGCGCAGCGGATAGGGGAAACCACGCACATGAACGGCGGGAGTCCCTTCGGCGGCCTGGCCCATCATCAACGAAGCGGCGGCGGCCAGTTCGTCGGCAGCGCCCACCTGGGTGACGCGCAAGGTGTAGCCGAACAGGTCGGGCTGCCCGCGCAGGTCCACGAGGCCAGGCATCCCCGCCAGACCGATGGTCACGCCGACGGTCCCGTTGCGCCAGGCGCGTCCGTGCGAGTCGATGATCAGCACGCCGACGTCCACGCCCGTTTTGACGTTGATTCTCGCGCGGATCTCGGCGGCGGAGCGGTCGGGATTCTCGGGCAGGAGCAGGACGTAATTGTCCGCCCGCTCCACGGAGTTTGCTCCCAGCGGGGAAACGTTGGAATGGTCGATGCCCGCGTTGGCGCACACAAAGCCGAGGTTATGTTCCACGATGACCGCGCCGACGCGCACGCGCAGCACTTCGCGGCTCTCGCGCAGCATCAACTCGACCACGCGCGGGTCTTTCTCGGCCTGGGCGGCCAGTTCCACCGCACGCGGGCTGGGAGTCACGGTCGCCAGGTCCACCATGCGGCCTTCGGCCTTGCTGACGATCTTCTGCGCCAGCACGAGGATGTCGCCGTTTTGCAGGGTCAGGCCCGAGGCAGGGAGGGAGGACAGAAGAATATCCGCCAGATTGTCAGCCTGGCGGATGAGGGGAATTTGTTGAAGGGGGGTGAGGGTGAGCGGGGGCAAGGGGTTATCCACAGATTACGCAGATTGAGCAGATTTTTTCTTTCGGCTTGAGGTGTTCGCG
>CAZGFR010000036.1:13179-14437 GCA_964524485.1 uncultured Anaerolineaceae bacterium
TCTTGAATCGTTGGTTCATTGGGAAGAACCGAGTCATCGTGGCCCCAGACGAGTCTTTTTTGTTGAATAGGAGGCCGCGATGGTAACCTGTGGCCTTAAGGTAATTAAGGACTTGTGCTTCGTCGCCAGTTGTCAGGATTGAGATCGCTTTGAACTCAACGATGATCTCAGAGAAACAGACAAAATCAGCTCGGTAATGGACGGGCAGGAGATTGCCTTTGTATTTGACAGGCAGCAAAGCCTCGCGCTCGAAAGGAATGTTCCTGAGACGGAATTCAACCACTGCAGCTTCCTGATAAACGGCTTCCAGGAATCCATGTCCAAGCTGGCGATGGATGTCCATTGCCGCTCCAATGATCGCATAGATCTGTGGGTCGCGAGAATCGACGGGTCTCATGGTTCTTTCTGCGAAACCTGCGCAATCTGTGGACTACTTCTTCACGCCCGTGATCTTGATGCCCGCGTGCGTGCTGCCATATTTCTTATTGATGCCGATCAGCACACTGGTCAGGCCCTCGACGACGACCGAGTTCTCGATGGGACCTGCGTCCCAGCCTGTCAGCCCCGCCGCTTCGACCAGCTTGATGGCTTCCGCGCGGACCTCGGGGCCTGTCCCCGTGACGAGCACGTCGCACTCGACGTCGCCGCCCTCGAGCAGGTGTTCGTGCGAGATGTTCTGGAAGGCGGCGGCCACCTGTGCACCTTCGCCGAGGATTTCCCTGGCCTCCTGCGCCGCGGACCCCGCGGGCGGCATCTGCACCTTGGCCACTTTCGGCGGGACGAGCGGCACGGTCACGTCGATCAGAATTTTGCCCTTCACTGACTCTTTCACCGCTTCGAGGGTGTCGCGGTGCGCGGAGTAGGGCACGGTCAGCACGACGATGTCGGCTTTTTGCGCGGCGGTGGAATTATCCAGCCCTTCGACCGATCCGCTTCCGCCCAGCATGGACAGCACGTCCGCGGCGGCGGCCTGGGCTTTTTCGGCGGCGCGCGAGCCGATCAGCACGCGATAGCCCGCCTTGGCCCAGCGATAAACCAGCCCTTTGCCTTCCTTGCCTGTTCCGCCGAGCACGGCGATGGATAAAAGAATGGGTGAGTCAGTCATGGGAACCTCTCGGTGTGCAGAATGAATGATAACGGTGAGATGCGCGAATCAAAATTGCGCGTAATACCTATTCCATGTTTTGGCGGCAGCCTCGCGAGCTTTGGCAGCGATCTCGGCTTCGTCGAGGGTGAGCAGTTCGCGGTCTTTCATCAA
>CAZGFR010000036.1:14537-27729 GCA_964524485.1 uncultured Anaerolineaceae bacterium
CTTTGGCAGCGATCTCGGCTTCGTCGAGGGTGAGCAGTTCGCGGTCTTTCATCAACATCTTCCCGTGGACGATGGTGGTCGTGACCATGCCACCTTGAAAGCCGAAGAGGATGTGCCAGGGCAGGTTCTCAGCGGTGAGCGGCGTGGCGGCGTGGTATTCCACGAAGACCAGATCGGCGTAACAGCCAGGGACGATCTGTCCGAGCGGAGCCTCGGGGAAGAAGGTGTTGGCAAGGGCGGCATTGTTGTAGACCGCCATCTGGACCACGTCACTGCCGTTCATGCGGCGCGGATCGCGGTGTTCGTTCTTATGCAGCAGGGAAGCAGCCTTCCACTCATCCCACATCGGATGGGAAAAGCCGTCGTTGCCAAGACAAACACGCATGCCCATGCCGAGCATGGTTTCGACTTGCGCCACGCCGACACCGTTGTTCATGTTCGAGCGCGGCTGATGCGTGACCCAGGTTCCCGTCTCGGCCAGTTGTTCCAGCTCGTACTCGTCCACGTGGACGGCATGCGCCACAATGGTGCGCTGTCCGAGGATGCCATGTTCGTTGAGCCAGTCCACAGGCCAGGCGGCGCCGAGGTTGTTCTCGAACATGGCGTAGCCATCGTCCTGCGACTCACTCACGTGGATGTGGAAGCCCGTCCCGTCGGGGGCGGCGGCGCGGGATTCCTCCAGGATGGTGGTCGAAAGCGTGAGCGGGGCGTGCAGGCCGAAGGTTCCAGCCAGGAGCGGACTCTTTGTCCGTTTGAGGAACCGCACGTTTTCGTCTATTCCCGCGCGGGCTTTGCCCTGTCCATCGCGGCCGCTGACCTCGTAGCACAACACGGCGCGCAGGCCCGCCTGTTCGACGGCTTCGGCGATGACGTCGAGCGAGCCGTTGATGAAGTTGGGCGAAGCGTGGTGATCAAAGAGTGTGGTGGTGCCATGCTTGACGGCGTCCACCAAACAGGTCAAGGCCGAATAGCGGACGCCGTCCTCGTCCAATGACCTGTCCAACGGCCACCACAGTTTTTCCAGGATCTGCTTGAGGCCCTGCGGCGCATCGCCAGGGATGGCCAGGCCGCGCGCGAACGCGCCGTAGAAATGCGTGTGGGCGCAAATGCTGCCAGGCAGGACGAGTTGTCCGCGCGCATCGAGTCTTTCTTCGTTTGGATGACGGGCGAGCAGTTCCGCTTCGGGGCCGATCTCACGAACAAGAGCGCCCTCGATATGGAGGGCGTATCTTTCGTACAGGCGATTGGGAGAACCCCAGGTGACCAATGTGGCGTCGGTGATCAGCATGTCATTCGATGCCGAACTGGGACGGATGCGGCAGCCTGACGCCCGAGGCGGCGATCTCCATCAGGGTGTGATAGACCGCCTCGCGCAACTCGGGGTCGTCCTTGTACATGGAATGATACAACTGCGTGATGACGCCTTCGGTGGGAGTCTGTTTGAGATAAGGCAGGCTGGCGAGGCGCGCATCGTGGTCTTCGCTGCGGAGCGCACCTACGAGGATATCCGTGGCGGGCGCGCCTGGCGAGATGCCCACACCCTGCCTGCCTGCGAACTCGATCAACCAGGGCGTCTCGGATGGGGCGGGCAGGGCGCGCGGTACGCGCGTGACGGCGTGGGCCTTGGTCTCGAGCACCTGGGCAGCCGAATTTCGCACCACCCACTCCTTGTCCTGAATCTGGACGGTCTTGAGCAGGTCCTCGGCCCAGGGCTCATCCACGCGGGCCAGGCCGTAGACGGCGGCGCGGCGCAGCAGGATGTCTTCCAGGGTGACGCCTTCCTTCAGCATGGCGTGTCCCTCGCCTGGATCGTTGGCCAGCGCCTCGGCAGCCGCGCGCCGCAGGGACTCGTCTCCGCTGAGTAGGGTCTGGGCCACGACTTCGAGCGACTCATTGGTCCCGATGGAGACCAGCGCCAGGCAGGCGGCCTGACGCGCCAACAGGCTGGGCGCGCCCATCAGGTCTTCCAACGCGCGGACGGCCTTCTGGTCCTGCAGGGCGCCGCTGCCGAGGGCGCATAACTGCACCATCTCGAAGGAGGTGGTGGCGATGAATTGTCGGAACAGGGCGGGCGCACCAGGGTCGCCGCTGAGCACGAAGGCGGCCACGACCTGTCCGCGCAGGGAGAGGGGCAGGCCGTCGATCTGGAGCAATTTGACCAGCGCGCCCATCAGCTTTCCGCGCCAGGGCGCTTCGCGTGGGGCATCCTTGAGCCAGCGGGCGGCCGTCAGCAGCGGACGGTGCATGGGCAGGCGCGACCATTCGATCATCGAGTCCACCAGCTTCGACACGTCGCCGTGCGCGGCCAGGTAATGCAGCGACACGGTCTTTCCGACCCAGTCGGGCTGGTTGATGACCTTTTCGCTGGAGGACTTCATGTCGCTCAGGGCGCGTCCCGCCAGGAAGCCTTCGATGATCGGGTGAACGAAGCGCATGCGGCTGTTGAGGTGCTGGGCCAGCAATCCGCTGGTGGCCATCTTGCTGAGCAGACCGAAGGTCGGCGCGGCAGGTTGGGCGGATTTCTGCGCCTTCTTGTCCTTGTTCTTGGTTTCTTCGGTTTCCTCGGCGGGGAGTTCGATATCCGTGGGACGTTCGAGCAGGCCTTCGGCGGGCGACGTCTCTTCTTCGGGGACCTCGAAGTGGCTGACCCATTCTCGGGCCTTGCGCGGATCGAACACAGGCTGGGCATTGAGCACCACCTGCATGGCGAGCGTCTCCAGCGCGGCAGGCGGCGTGTTGACGGGAGCCAGGCGGCGGATGTGGCCGTTGATGGCGTCCTGCACCTTGGGTCCGCGCAGGTCGCCTGCGTACGCGCCCCACACCTTGAGGGTCAATTCGAACGGGCTGAGATTATTGTTCCCCATGCCCAACCAGTTGTTGAGCAGCAGCGGATCCACCTGTTCGGGTCCCGTCTGGGCCCAGGCCTCCATGCTGACGGTCCGCGACCACAACTCGCCCCAGGCTTCGACAAAGGTCTGGATGCGGCGCGGGGACCAGGTCATCATGGCGAGCGGAGCGAAGCCCAGGCCGATCAGCCCGCCGAGAGTCTCGAACGAGCCTGTCGTCACCACGCGGACGGTGGGGTGGGTCTGCAACAATTGCTTGAGATAGGCCACCACCGTGACCTGGCCCTCGGCGGTCAATTCGTCGAAGCCATCGAGCAGGAGCAGGGCGCGTCCGTCGCGGAAGGTCTGCTGGACGAAGCCGCTGATCCGCGGGAGGTCGAAGACAGGCGCGGTGGAGTCCACCACGTCAATGATTGGGTTGAGGACTTCCTTGCCTTCGAGAGGCAGTTTCAGGTCCGCGACATGAACGAGGAAGGGGATGTGTTCCTGGAGGGCGCCCAACTTCGAGTCGCGGTTGGCGGCCAGGCTGGCGAGATAGGCCAGCGCCACCGATTTGCCCGTGCCAGGCAGGCCCGTCAACACCAGGTTTCGTCCGCCCGAGAGGGCCAACGGCAGGGTCAGCGTGGGGGCGCGGAAGAAGGCCGCCATCTCGGGCCAGTTGGGCAGGTAGGGCAGGGTCTGGGTGACGACGTCCTCGGCGGCGGGGACGGAGCCAGGCTCCACGATGGGCGGCGGCGCCATCAGCAGCGGCTCCTGCAGGATCTCATCCAGCGCGAAGAGCGGCGCGGCAAGATGCATGCCCTGGGCGCGCCGCAATGTGATGCGGCGGTGATTCTCCTCCACGCCGCTGGAACGGCGGGCCTGGGCCTCCTCGCGCTGGGTGCGCAGGTTGTCCATCAGTTCGCGCCACAAGGGGCGCGCCCTGCCCATCAGCCACCAGAAGACACTGGCGGTGACGAATCCAACGAGGAAGGAAAGCAGGTCAATGGAGAAGGGCATGGGTCAGTTGGCGTAGAGGATGCGCCCGCAGGATGAGCAGTGGGTGATCTGGGTGGTGGAGCGCGCGTTTTGCTGAAGCGCGGCAGTGATGGGGGTGCCGCAGGCCGAGCAGGTGTTGTCGGTCACTTCGGCCACGGCGATGCCGCGCCTCTGCTGACGCAGGCGTTCGTAGAGTTCGCGGCTGGGGGCGGGGATATCGTTGGCGGCGGCCTGACGTTCCACTTGCAGGCGCTCGACCTTTTTGGTCAGGCTGGACTGTTCGCCGATCAGCAGGCTGTGCTCGCTGCCGCGGCGGGACTGCAATTCAGTCAGGGCTGACTCCGCGCGCCCCAGGGCGGCCTGCGCCGCCTCGGCTGCCAGCATGGACTCCAGCTGACGTTCCTCCAACGTGGAGAGGAAACGCTTCAGGGCGGCGATGTCGTTCTGGAGGTCTTGTAATTCCTTGGGATTATGGACCCGCCCGCCGTACAGGCTGCTCTCGGCCTGCTCGATCTTGACCTGCTGGGACTGGACGGCGGCTTCCGTTTCCCGCAGGGATTTCTCCGCCCGGGCGTTTTCCGCCTTCGCCGCCTCGACCTGGTCCAGCACTGCACGCAGTTCACTGTCATTGCCGAGCGTCTGTTGGATGGCGTTCAGACGGACCAGGGCCTGGTCCATCTGACGGTCCACCTGTTGAAGACGAAAGAGTCCGAGTGCGGCGCTCATGTCTCGATTATAAAAGAGAAACCCGTTTTCGGTGAAAACGGGTTTGTTTTGTCATTGGGTTGGAAGGTTGTAGAAGTTGTACACCACCTGCGCCAGGTTGGCGAACATGGCGTTGGCCTCATCGAAGACCACCTGCACGGGGTGGTAGGCATAGATGGAAAGCACGAAATTCCCGCCTGGGGTGTAGACGATGCCCGCGTCGCTGACGTTCTTCATATAGCCCGTGGTGACGTCCACCACCCAGCCGTGTTTGTGCGCCACCACGGTGCCTTCGGGTACGCCCGCCTCGATCAGCACGCCGATCTTGTCGGTGGCGAGATAGTCGAGGATCTGCTGGCAGGCCTTCTGGTTCATCTTATCTGGGAAGGCGGCCACCAGCGCGCCGCCGCCCGTCTGGGCGCACTGATATACGTCCACCAGCAGCATGCCCATGTCGGCGGGGGTGGTCTGGTTGTACGGGTCGGGATCGGTGTTGATGTCCAGGCGCGAGTTGGCAGGGGTGTTGAAGCGCTGGAGCAGGGGCGAGCCTGGGGCGAAGAATCCCGCCAGGAAGGTATTCTCCAACCCGACGGACTTCATATAATCCGAGACCACCAGCGGGCCGAAGTTCGGGTCCAGTTGGGCCATGAGCGCATCCGAGGGCGGGTTTTCGGATTTCTTGATCATGTTCACGATGATGGCATTGACGTTGTCGCTGACGGGCGCGTCGCCGTTCTTGATGAAGTACGAGACCAGGATGGGAATCTTGATGGTGCTCGACGCGGTGAAGGCGATGTCGGGTTCCACGGGGACGGACTGCCCCTGATCGAGCGCGAAGTGGATCTCCTGTCCCGTTTGCAGGTCGGTCAGGAATAGGCCGATCAGGCCGTCGAACTCGGTGGCCTTGATGTACTGCTCCAGCAGGAGCCGCAGGTTCTCCATGGTCGGGCGCGCGACCGCGTTCTGGTTGTACGAGAGCGAGACCGTGCGGTTGGTGGGCGAGCGCAGCGCGTCCTCGATCAGGACCACGGCGCGTTCCACGTCCAGCACCTGGCCCGGGGTGCCCGCCGTGAATCCCAGCCCGTCGGGGCGGGGTTGGGGCGGCGCGGGCGGCTGGTCATAGCGCGGCGCGATCTCGTTTTGCAGGTAGGCGCGCAGGCGTTGTTCCTCGATGGTGGCGCGCAAAGGGACCGTCACGGCGGCGGCCTGACGATTCCACAGGTAATCCCAGAACCCTGACCAGAACGGCCCGCCCGTGCGGACCAGGTCGGCGGCGGCCATCATGCTGTCGATGTCCAGGTTGAAGCCGACCAGTTCAGGGTCGATCTGGATGTCGGAGCCTGCGTACTGGGCTTCGATGGGGGTGGTATAGACTTCCAGCAGGCGCTGAGACGCCTCGGCTGGGTTCAGCCCGCCGACGGGGACGCCTGCGATGGTCATGCCAGGAGGGTAGCTGTTGCGCTGTCGGCTGAATCCCACCAGGGATGTGACCGCCAGCACCACGGCGGCGATGATCAGCAGGATCGAAGCGCCCCGCAGGATGACGTTGGTGTTGCGGCTTCTCACGTAACCTCCAATAAAGGTGACGAAAATCACTGAAAAGTATAACATAATCACCCCGGGGACTTGTGCTAGAATAGTTTTGTCGAATCCGCAACGCTGTTGGCCGCCCATGCATGCGGCTGGGGCGTAATCCATCTTTGAAAGGGAACCCATGCTTCGTTCCTTTTTGATCTACCTCTCCAAGGCCGCCTGGGCGCAGAACATCTTCACTCATTGGTCGTTCGCGTGGAACACCGTCTCGCGATTCGTGGCGGGCACGGAACTACCCGACGCCATCCGCGCCGTCAAGGAACTCAATGCGCGCGGCATCAACGCCACCCTTGATAACCTGGGCGAGCACACCAGCACGCCCGAGGAGGCGCAAGACTCCACCGACCGCATCCTGGCCACCATCGACGCCATCGCCGATGCCAACGTCCGCTCGAACGTCTCCATCAAGTTGACCCAGATCGGCCTCGGCCTGGACGAGAGCGTGTGCGCCCAGAACCTGGAGCGCATCCTGGCCCGCGGCAAGGCCCGCAACGTCTTCGTGCGCATCGACATGGAAGACACCCCCTACACCGACAAAACCCTCGATCTGCTGTACGCCATGCGCGAGAAAGGCTACCTCAACACGGGCACGGTGCTGCAATCGTACCTGTACCGCACCGAAGCGGACACGCGCCGCCTGGTGGCGGACGGCATCACCATCCGCATGGTCAAGGGCGCGTACAAGGAACCCGAGGACAAGGCCTTCCCGAAGAAAGCCGACGTGGACGCCAACTTCGACCTGCTGGCCAAGATCATGCTCGACGGCGAACTGGCGGCAGGCGCGCCGCGTTTGAGCGAGGACGGCCGCTTCCCGCCCATCCCCGCCTTCGGCACCCACGACGAGAAACGCATCCTGTTTGCCAAACAATACGCCGAGAAGATCGGCCTGCCCAAGGACGCGCTCGAATTCCAGATGCTGTTCGGAATCCGCCGCGACCTGCAGGAGAATTTGGCGAAGGAGGGCTATCCTGTGCGCGTGTACGTCCCGTACGGCACGCACTGGTACCCATACTTCATGCGCCGCATGGCCGAGCGTCCCGCCAACCTGTGGTTCATCATTTCGAATTTCTTCAGACGATAGCCTGTCTGGGCACTCCCACAGCAGCGCAGGAGACTCTCTTGCGCTGCTTTTTTATGGTAAAACAGACGCATGGCTGAATTTCCGCTCGCTCTCGTGACGGGGGCCGCGCACCGACTGGGCAGGGCCTTCGCCCTGTCTTTGGCGCGCCAGGGATATGCCATCCTGCTTCATTATCATCAGGGGATGCAGGACGCCTACGACACCGCCGAGGAGATCCGCGCCCTGGACCGTCCCGTTTTCCTCCAACCCGCGGACCTGACCCAGCCCGAGGGCATTCAGGCGCTGCTCACCCTGCTGGATGAGATCCCGCACCCGCTCAAGGTGCTGGTCAACTCGGCGGCCGTGATGGAACGCGCCGACGTCCCCTCGTTGACCCCCGAGGCCTGGGACTCAGCCCTCGACCTGAACCTGCGCGCGCCCTTCCTGCTGGCCCAGGCCGCCGCCCAACGCATGGCCGAGGGCGGGCTGATCGTCAACGTGACGGATGTCGCCGCGCAGAAATCCTGGTCGGCCTTCCCCGCCTACACGGTCAGCAAGGCCGCCCTCGAGGCGCTGACCAGGGTCCTGGCGCGCGCGCTCGCGCCGACCATCCGCGTCAATGCCATCGCGCCTGGGCTGGTGCTGCACTCGGACGTGGTCACGAGCGAGCAGTGGGACGCCCTGGTCGCGCGCCTGCCGATGAAACGCGCCGCCCGCCTGGACGAGGTCACCGCCGCGCTGGAGTACCTGCTCCAAAATGAATACGTCACAGGCCAGACCCTGGTCGTGGACGGGGGCTATTCGCTGATCTGATTTACAATCAGACCCTAAAGGTTTGCAAAGCCTTTAGGGTCTTTGTTTAATGATATGACAGGTTGCCCAAAGGAGAATTTTATGTCCGAGACCGCTGAGCTGGCTGAGAAATTGAAATCGGAAGGTGAGCGCATGGTCGCCTTCTTTTCCGCCCTGGATGGCGATCAATGGCAGGCCGAAGTGTATACCGAAGGCACCACCTGGACCATCCGCAACGTGTTATCGCATTACGTTACCTCTGAGCGTGGATTGGTCAGACTCTTCGAGCAGATCCGCCAGGGCGGGGGCGGCGTCACCGACGAATTTTCCATCGACCGTTACAACGCGTCCCAGCAGGAGAAGACTCGGGAGTTGACTCCCACCGAATTGCTCGAACAGTACAAAGCCGTCCGCGCGGAGTCGATCACCTGGGTGCAGGGACTGAAAGACGAGGAACTGGAGATTCCAGGCCGCCATCCCTTTTTAGGCCAGACGGTCATCCGCGAGATGGTCAGGATGTTGTATATGCACAATCAATTGCACTACCGCGATGTGAAACGGGCCCTGAAGGTTTAACCACGAAGGGCACAAAGGAACACAAAGATCAAACGTTGCGATTCATCTTTGTTTATCTCCATTCATCTCTGGTGAATTTATGAAACTCCCTCCCTTCAAACTCGAACGCTACTTTGCCAAATACGAATTCAACACCGAGTACCTGTTGTGCTCCTCGGACTGCGAATCGATGTCCATCGCGGACCTGCTCGCCCTCGAACCAGGTGCGGAGGAGCGCTTCCAACAGACCTGGCTGGGTTACACCGAATCGCAAGGCGACCTGAAGCTGCGTCAGGCCATCTGTGGTTTGTATACGACCATTCGCCCCGAGCAAGTGCTGGTCCATGCGGGCGCGGAGGAGGCCATCTTCCTGTTCATGCACGCGGTGCTGGAGCGCGGCGACCACATCATCGTCCACTCGCCAGGTTATCAATCGCTGGCCGAGATCGCCCGCGCCATCGGCTGTGACGTCAGCCCGTGGATGGCGCGCGAGGAGAACGGCTGGGCGCTCGACCTCGACGAGCTGCGTCACCTGATGCGCACCAACACCAGAGCCATCGTGGTCAACACGCCGCATAACCCGACGGGGTATCTCATGCCGCGCGCGGACTTCGAGGCGCTCCACCGCTTTGCGCAGGAAAACAACCTGCTGCTCTTCTCGGACGAGGTCTATCGCGAGTCGGAATATGACCCCTCCCTGCGCCTGCCCGCGGCCTGTGACCTGGGTCCGCACGCTGTGTCGCTGGGCGTGACCTCCAAGACCTACGGGCTGGCGGGGTTGCGCATCGGCTGGATCGCCACGCAGAATCAGGATGTGGTTCAGCGCATGGCCGCACTCAAGGATTACACCACCATCTGCAACTCGGCCCCCAGCGAGTTTCTGGCCGAGTTGGCGTTGCGTCATCGCTGGAAGTTGATCGAGCGCAACCTGGGCATCATCCGCGCCAATCTGGCCGTCATCGACGACCTCTTCGCCCGCCGCGCGGACCTCTTCCGCTGGGTTCGCCCGCAGGCGGGTTCAATGGGCTTCCCTCGCCTCGTCAAAGGAGACGTGGAAGACTTCTGTGACCGCCTTGTGCGCGGCGCGGGCGTACTGCTCCTGCCAGGCTCCGTCTACGATGACCGTCGCAACCATTTCCGCCTCGGCCTGGGCCGCAAGAACCTACCCGAGGCCGTCGCCAGACTGGAAACGTTTCTCAAGGGATAATCCGCTCTTCGACTGCGCCGCGCAAAACAGCGGCTCCGCTCAGGACGATTTACCGATAACCAATTCCAAAATCCTATGACCCTCCTTCGCCTTACCCGCCCCCTCTACCTCGCCTTCGCCGCGTTGACCTATATCCTCGGCGTCAGCCTGGCCAATTACCTTGCCATCCCCTTCGTCCCCGTGGCTTTCTGGATGGGGCTGGTCGGCGTGATCCTGACCCAGGCGGCTATGTCCCTGCTGGCTGAGGTCTTCCGCCCGAACGGCGACCCGCTCCAGCCCGAAGAGACCCTCGCCCAGCGCAAGTCCCTGCGCGACACGATATTGTACATCTCCATCGGGGCGCTGGCCCTGCTGGCGGTGATCTGTTTCGCGCTGTACAGCCAGGGACGCCTCTCGCCGCAGGCCTTTCTCTTCCTGGGGTTATCGCTGCTGCTGGTCCTGCTGTACGGCGTCCCGCCCATGCGGCTGGTTGGCCGCGGGTTCGGGGAAACGGCCCTCGCCATCCAATTGGGATTCGTCTTCCCGTCGTTGGGCTTTCTCTTGCAGGCAGGCGAGTTACATCGTCTGTTGGGGCTGGCCACCTTCCCGCTGACCGCCCTCGGCCTGGCCTGCCTGATCGCGCTCAGTTTCCCCTCCTTCGCACAGGACCGCAAATACGGCCGCCGCACCCTGCTGGTTTCCGTCGGTTGGGAGCGAGCCATCCCCCTGCATAACATCCTGTCCCTGGCGGCTTACGTCCTCTTCCTGGCGGCGATCTTCTTCAACTTTTCGTTTTCGCTCATCTGGCCCGCCCTGCTGACGTTGCCCTTCGCCCTCCTGCAAATCTACCTGCTGCGCAACATCGCCCAGGGCGGCAAGCCCGCCTGGACGCCGCTGACGGTCAACGCCATCGCGATCTATGGGCTGACGGTGTACTTCCTCATCTGGACCTTCTGGCTGAGGTGACATGCCCACGTTCCTGAGCCTGCTGCCGCCCGACGAAGCCCGCGCCCTGTGGCTCGCTCGCCTTTCCGCCCCCTTGCCTGATTCCGTTTTGGTGGACGTACCCTCGTCCCTGGGCCGCGTCTGCGCCGAGGATGTGCGCGCCCCGCATCCGCTGCCCGAGTTTCCGCGCTCCACCGTGGACGGCTTCGCCGTCCGCGCGCGCGATACCTTCGGCGCAAGCGACTCGCTGCCCGCCTACCTGTCCCTGATCGGTGAGGTGCCGATGGGCGGCGCGCCGCGCTTCGAAGTCGGGGCGGGGCAGTGCGCGATCCTCCATACGGGCGGCATGCTGCCCGCAGGCGCGGACGCGGTGGTGATGCTCGAATACACCCAGCCCGCCCGCGAAGGCGAGATGGAGATCCAGCGCGCCGTGGCGGGAGGGGAGAACGTGATCCGCGTGGGCGAGGATGTAGCCGCCGAAACGGTCATCCTGCCCAGGGGGCGGAGGATGCGTCCTGCCGAGGTGGGCGGACTCATGGCGCTGGGAATCCTTGCTTTGCGCGTAGCCAAATCCCCAAAGGTCGGACTGCTCTCGACGGGCGACGAGGTGGTGGACCCGTCCCAGTCGCCGCAGCCAGGCCAGGTGCGCGACATCAACTCCTACACGCTCTCGGCGCTGATCGAACGGGCGGGCGGGGAGGCGGTGCGCTATGGGATCGTCGGCGACCAACTCGAGGCGCTGGAGGCGGCGGCGCGCAAGGCCCTGGCCGAATGTGACGCGCTGATCATCACGGCGGGCTCGTCGGCCTCCACGCGCGACATGACCGCCGAGGTCATCTCGCGGTTGGGGGAGCCTGGCGTGCTGGTGCATGGCATCAACACCAAGCCAGGCAAGCCCACCATCCTGGGCGTGTGCGGCGGCAAGGCGGTCATCGGCCTGCCTGGCAACCCCGTCAGCGCGCTGGTCAACGGCTATCTGTTCGTCGTACCTGTCATCGAGAGGCTGCTGGGCGAGACCCCCAGGCCGCAAGCCAGCGTCCGCGCGCGGCTGACGGTCAACCTGCCCTCCCAGGCGGGCCGCGAGGATTGGTGGCCTGTAAAGTTGGTTGCTCGGGAATCGGGAGTCGGGGGATGGGACGCGGAACCCATCTTCGGCAAGAGCAACCTGATCTTCAACCTCGTCCAGGCGGATGGGCTCCTGCGCATCCCCCCCGATGTCACGGGCCTTTCGGCGGGAGAGAAGGTGGAAGTGACGCTGCTGTAAGCAAAAACGCCCATCAGGAAACCTGATGGGCGTTTTTGCCTGCAAGATTACACAGCGCCGAGGCTGGAGTTGATCTGGCTGAACACGTTGCCGATCATCGGGCCGAGGATCATAAGCGCAGCGATGACAACAATGGCAACCAAAACAAGAATCAGCGCATATTCGACCAGGCCCTGGCCTTTCTCTTTAGGTGCGAATAACATTAAAGGGCGCCTCCTTTCTTCAAGATTTTCTAAAATGAAGACTGCGACGCTAGATTCATTATAGCGGGTTTGAAAGTTTCGTCAAACGGCGGCTTGGGGTACTTTAATCCCACTGATGGCCACAGTAGCGGCAGGTATATTTGTGCTTCGGGCGGGATTCCGCGTCTGGGTCTGCGCGTTTCCTGCGCCACTTCTCGATGAGAGACTCGAAGGACCGCGTATGCCAGCAGCCCAGGCGCGAACAGGATCTTGAGGAACTCCCCGACGCTCCTGGGGCGCAGAGAAACCACACTCGCCCCGTAAGCGGGGCAGGTGGGCGGCTGGTACAGTCCGCGTTTGTTCATGTGGATATTCCATCCCCGAAAGGGCTTGCCTTGCGAATTATTGCGTTTGTACTTTGAACGTGATCGGCGGCAGGTCGAGGAATTGGAACTTGTATTCCTGCCCGACATTTTCCTTCTTGACCGTGAAGACCAGGGTGAACTTCATGGTATCGCTTTGGTCGTTCGAGTAGGTGACCTTGCTGCCCAGGTTGTATAACGCGCCGAACCCGCTGCCGATGTTGGTGAACTCCTCGCCCGCGCTGTCGGTGAGGACCAGCGTATCGCCATCGACAAAGGTCTTCTGGGTGGGATCCAGGTTGCGGAACTCGGCGTCCACCAACAGGAAGGTATAGCCATCCTTGGGGGTGTAGGTGTTGTTGCTGGAACCTGTCAGCCTGCTCTCCTCGCGCGGATCGCTGATCGTGACCTCCCATTTGTCGTTCGCCACGGGCGTCCCTACGCCTGGGGCGGAGGATCCGCCTGGAATGAGCGAGGATACCGCCTTGCACGCCAACATGGACCCCACCAGGACCAACCCCACCGCGCCGTACCAAAGCCTGCGCTGCATATGCATATGTGTTCTCCTTTTTATCAGAGCCCGCCCAGCGCCCCGCCTGAACTCAGTCACACTATAGCAAATTCCCCGCCTGTTTTCAATTGGGTGATCGGTTTTCATCCAGTATAATTATTTCCCCTCCCACATCTCAAGGAACCCGACATGTCCTTCCACAACAAAATCGAC
>CAZGFR010000037.1:0-15262 GCA_964524485.1 uncultured Anaerolineaceae bacterium
ACCGAGGGATTCTTTTCGTCTGACATATGAGTCTCCTTGTTATGAAGACAATTATACCTGTGGATGGGAGTTTGTTATAATAAGCACGCCCAACCGCCCAACATACATCCCCATAACGGGACCAGGCCGAGGGTCCAGAAAAAATAGCGGAGACTCCGCCCAAGGCGGCGGGAATCCAGCCTCCGTATCCTCCAACGAAGGGCATTCAGCATGAGTCCAGAAGAGAACAAGATCCCCGATTTCATCCGCGAAGCCGTGGAAGAAGACCTGCGCACGGGCCGCTTCAACTACGTCCGCACGCGCCTGCCCCCCGAACCGAACGGTTATCTGCACATCGGCCACTGCAAGGCCTTCCTGATCGATTATTTCACCGCCAAGAATTTCGACGGCGAGTTGTACCTGCGCTTCGACGACACCAACCCTTCGAAGGAAGAGACCGAGTTTGTGGAAGCCATCGAAGAGGACGCCGCCTGGCTGGGCATCCAGTGGGCCAAGGTGACCTTCGCCTCCGATTACTTCGACCTGCTCTACGAGTGGGCTGTGCGCCTGGTCAAGATGGGCCTGGCCTACGTAGATGATCAGACCCAGGAGGAGATGAGCCAATCACGCGGGACCCTGCCCAAAGGCACCAAGTGGAGCGATACCGAATCCGCCCTGCGGCCTGGCACCGATTCCCCGTGGCGGAATCGCTCGGTGGAGGAGAACCTTGGCCTGCTGGAACGCATGAAGAACGGCGAATTCCCCGAGGGCAGCCGCGTGCTGCGCGCCAAGATCGACATGTCGCATCCCAACATCCTGCTGCGCGACCCCGTCATGTACCGCATCATGAACGTGCACCACCACCGCACGGGCGACAAGTGGCACATCTACCCGATGTACGACTGGTCGCATGGTCAGAACGACTCGATGGAAGGCATCACCCATTCGCTGTGCTCGAACGAATACATCATCCATCGCCCGCTGTACGAGTGGTTCCTGCAAAAACTGGAGGCCTTCCCCAGCCGCCAGATCGAATTCTCGCGCCTCAACCTGACCTACGCCATGATGAGCAAGCGCAAGGTGCGCAAGCTGGTGGAAACGGGCGTGGTGAACGGCTGGGATGATCCGCGCCTGACGACGCTGCGCGGCCTGCGCCGACGCGGCGTGCCCCCCGAGGCGATCATCGCCTTCGTGACGGGCACGGGCGAGACCAAGAACGACAGCTGGGTCGAAATGGCCCAGTTCGAGGCGGTTGTCCGCGACGACTTGAATAAGCGTGCCCTGCGCCGCATGGCAGTGCTCAAGCCGCTCAAGCTAATCATCGACAATTACCCCGAAGGCCAGGTCGAGGAAATGGACGCGATCAACAACCCCGAGGACCCGAACGCAGGCACGCGCCAGGTGCCGTTCTCGAAGGTGCTCTACATCGAACAGGATGACTTCCGCGAGACGCCGCCGCCCAAGTACTTCCGCCTGTACCCTGGCAACGAGGTACGCCTGCGTTACGCCTATTTCGTCAAATGCACGAGCGTGGTCAAGAACGAGGCGGGCGAGGTGGTGGAAGTCCATGCCACGTACGACCCGTCCACGCGCGGCGGGGATTCGCCCGACGGCCGCAAGGTCAAATCGACCATCCACTGGGTCTCGGCCGAACACGCACAGCAGGCCGAAGTGCGCCTGTACCGACAGTTGTTCACGGTCGAGCGCCCCGACGACGGCGACCTGGAAAATATCATCAATCCTGACTCGCTCGAAGTGTTGAGCAACGCCTACGTGGAACCGTCGCTGGCAGACAGTCATCCTGGCGAACGTTTCCAGTTCGAGCGCCAGGGCTACTTCTGCACCGATCTCGACTCGACGCCCGAAAGACCCGTCTTCAATCTAACCGTTGGATTGAAAGATAGCTGGGCGAAGGAACAGAAGAAAGGGTAATTTGGGAGTGGGTAATTGGTAATTGGGGAATCGGGAATTGGTTAAAGGGACATCCCGCGGTCGTGATGACTGCGGGATGTTTTTTGTTTTGGTCAACCCGGTGGTTGAGTAGGGCAGGTGATCGTCCCGCCCGTGTCGAAACCACCGTTGTATCATTTCCACGTAAAACTCAATGGCGCAGGCAGCGGCAGGCTGACCTCGATGGCTTGCGGATCGGGTTTACCGCAGACGTTGTTGAGGCACTGACAGTTGGCGTCCATGGTATTGCTCTTGCAACTGACCGAGACGAATTCCACCGACCAATTCCCATATGCGGTGATGGGCAAAAACACGTAGAAGGTACCCGTCACATCGGTCATGCCGTCGCCGCGCGAGGTGCCGTTGCCCGTTTTCTGGATGACGGCGAAGCCGATCCCCGAAATGGGATTCCCGTTGACATCGGTTACGCGGCCCGAGACGGTGATCACTTCCTGCGGGGTGACCGTCGGCGGGGGCGGACCGTCAAAGCCGCCCTTGACCAGGTCCGCGCCGACCCAGCCGTTGATGCCCTCGTCGTTGACCACGTTCAGCCAGTCACCGCCCGGGGCCACGCCGACCAACTGCAGGCGCGATCCCTTCGGCATCACGCGGCTGACCTTGAACAGGGTGCCAGGCAGCACGCGCAGGTTGACGTTGTCCGCATCCGTGTAAACGTAACGGACTCCAGCCACCTCGGGCGTGGTAGTGACCGCGGGTACGGTGGCAGGCTCATCGGTCACGATTTGCGATGGAGCCAGCGTCGGCGGCGGGACGGTGGGCGGGACGGCCGTCAGCGTTTGGGCCACCACCGTCGAGAGCAGGTCCGCATCCGAGACAGGGGGCGCGGAGGCACATCCAACAGCGAGGATTGTAACAAGTAAAAGCGAAAGACAAACCTGAAGAGTGGAAGATGGTTTCATGGTCACCCGTTTTTCTTTTCATTGTACGACAATCAGCGCCATCCCCGACTCCCAAATTTGTCCCAGGTGAATTTTGATGCTATAATGTGGCCCATGCGCCAGATACAAACCCTGTCCCCCAAAGCCAATGGCCCCAACGCCATTCCCCTTTCGAGTTGACATCGTCAGGTATCTCGACGCACCCTACGCGCCCGCCCAGGACAGTCACTTCGAAAGTGGCTGTCTTTTTTTTCGAAGGAGTATCATCATGCACATAGATAAACGCAATCAGTTTCTATAAAACCAGGAGAGTGCGCGTCGCGCCTCACTTGCCTGGGATCGGACTTTACGGGATGAGCAACATCCGCAAGGCGCGACGCGACCATATCATAGGAACCCTGTCATGAACGACGAGTTGATCACTGGAAAGATTTTGAAGATTCACGGCTGGCCCGACGGCAGGATCATCGGTCTCGCCAAGCAGGCTGCCGCCACCCTGAGCGCCTCGGGCCTGGACCGCGAGTCGATCCTGGCGCGGCTGGACGCCGTCCGCACGGAGCCTGGACCCTTCCTGGCCGATTCCGTTTTCGCGGACCTGGCCCGCGAATGCATCCGCCTGTCGAAGAAGGATGAACCCTCCGACGACGCCCCGCGCGAGCGCCCGCTCGACTATCCCATCTGGGGCCGCGAACAGATCGACCCCGCTGCCATCTCCCAGATGGACAATTCCATGCGCCTGCCTGTCAGCGTGGCGGGCGCGCTGATGCCCGACGCGCACGTCGGCTATGGGCTGCCCATCGGCGGCGTGCTCGCCACCGATAACGCCGTCATCCCCTACGCCGTCGGCGTGGACATCGCCTGCCGTATGCGGCTGTCGATCTACGAGGTCTCGCCACACCTGCTCGGGCAGAAGAAGTCCGCTTTCGAAGATTCGCTCTGGGAGCAGACCGCCTTCGGCATGGGCGCCAAGTGGACGGGCAGCAAGAAGGCCGACCACGAAGTGCTCGACGACGAGGCCTGGTCCGCCACGGCGCAGCTCAGGACCTTGAAGGATACCGCCATGTCCCAACTCGGCACCAGCGGCACGGGCAATCACTTCGTCGAATGGGGCGCGTTCCGCCTGCACGAAGAGATGTTCGGCCTGGCGCCTGGCGAATACCTGGCCCTGCTCTCGCACAGCGGATCGCGCGGCGTGGGCGCCAAGATCGCCGACCGCTACAGCCGTCTGGCAATGGAAAAGCACCCCGAACTCGACAAGGCCGTGCGCCACCTGGCCTGGCTCTCGCTTGATTCGGAGGAAGGCCAGGAGTACTGGCTGGCGATGGAATTGGCGGGGCGCTTCGCCTCGGCCAATCACGCCATCATCCATCAGCGTGTGGCCCGCGCCGTCGGCCTGAGGGAAGCCGCCGTGGTGGAAAATCACCACAACTTCGCCTGGCGCGAGCAGCTTCTCGACGGACGCACGGTCATTGTACATCGCAAGGGAGCCACGCCTGCAAGCCTGGGCGTGCTGGGCGTCATCCCTGGCTCGATGGGCGACGCGGGTTACGTGGTGCGCGGACGCGGCGTGAGCGATTCGCTCGAATCCGCCTCACATGGCGCAGGACGCCAGATGAGCCGCAAGGCCGCCATCAACTCCATCAGCAAGTCTGCCCGCGACGAATACCTCAAGGAGCGCGGCGTGACCCTGTTGGGCGGCGGCCTGGACGAATCGCCGCAGGCTTACAAGCCCATCGACAGCGTCATCTCCGCCCAGCACGACCTGGTGGATGTGATCGGCAAGTTCACCCCGCGCATCGTCCGCATGGCCGATGAGCCTGGCGACATCTAGCCCTTTAAAGATTCTCACCGCAGAGGCGCGGAGAACACAGAGCAATCCAAAAACTCCGCGGCCTCTGCGCCTCTGCGGTTCGAGACAAACTGCAATTTAGGAAATGAAGGAACGCAGGCCATGTCTGGTACGTCTTACAGGCATGGCCTCTTTTCATCCCTTTCGCTCTCTGCTTTTGATCTGTGCCCTGTCGCTGGCTTCATGCCTGCCGACGCCTGCGTCCCCCACGCCGACCCTGCCCCCAACCACTACCGCCACCCCGCCCCCCACTTCCACGCCGACAGCTGTTCCCACCGCGACGTCGACTCTCACACCCACACCGCTGCCCGCCGTACTCATCACCAACGGGGACCGCGCCTCCAATTTCGTGGCCCTGACCTTCGACGTCTGCCAGGACCCCGCCTACCCAGCGGGCTACGACTCCGCCCTCGTCAGCGTGCTGGAGCGCTATAACGTGCCCGCCACTTTTTTCATGGGCGGCGACTGGATGCGCACCCACCCCACGGAGACGCAACAACTGGTAGCGCATCCGCTCTTCGAGATGGGCAACCACTCCTGGGACCACGCCGACTTCACCACCCTGAACGCGGACCAGATCCACGCCGAGATCCTCCAAACCGACGACACACTCTTCCAACTAACGGGTCGCCGCTCGCGCCTGTTCCGCCTGCCTGGCGGCGCCTACACCGATTTCACCCTGCAGGTCATCTCACAGATGGGCTTCTACACCATCCAATGGGACTCGGTCACAGGCGACCCCGATCCCAACTTCGACGCGGCCACCATCCTGGGCGAGGTCCAGCGCACCGTGCAGAACGGCTCGATCATCATCATGCACGCCAACGGACGCGGCTGGCACACCGCCGAAGCCCTGCCCGCCATCATCGAGTATTTGCAGGGACGCGGATTCCAGTTGGTGACGGTGTCGCAGTTGTTGGGAATTCAGTAGGCCATCTTTGTACTGAGTGTAGCTACATGGTTGGCGTAGCGCAGACAAAAGAGATTATCGAAAAACGGTGTTCTTTTGCTTGCCCGCCCTTCGACTCCGCTCAGGGCGTAAAAAAAAGACGAGATGTTATCTCGTCCTACTTCGTTTACATCTTTTCCAGAATCTCGATTGCGTTCTGAATACGCTTCAGGCACTTGTCCCTGCCGATGATCTCCATGCTCTCGAACAGCGGCGGGCTGACCTTTTGTCCCGTTGTCGCTACACGCAAGATGCCGAAGACCTGATTCGGGGCGAGGCCCGCCGCCTCGACGTATCCGCGCATGGGCGGCTCGGCCTCGGCATGGCTGAGACTAGGCAGCGCGGAAAGGATCTCATATGTCTTGCGCGCGATCTCGGCCGACTGCTTCGCGTCCAGGCCCTTGGCAACCAAGTCCGCGGGCGTGGGCGTGACTTCGTCCTTGAAGAAGAAGGCCGCAAAGTCGAGACAATCGTCCAGAGTGACCAGGCGCTCGCGGATAAGCGGCACGATCTGCAGCAGGGTCGCGTCGTCCACGGGGAGTCCCTCACGGACGAAGTAGGGCTTGATGCGGGCGGCCAGGTCCTCGGTCGAGAACATGCGGATGTGCGTCGCGTTGAAGTGGTCCAACTTTTGGAAGTTGATCGCGGCGGGCGAAGGCGTCAGGTTGTCGATGGAGAAGCGCTCGACCATCTGGTCGAGGGTCATCACATCATCTTCGGCCACGCCCCAACCCATCAACGCGCACCAGTTCAACACGCCTTCGGGGGTGAAGCCCAATTCGTCCAGGTCTTTGACGAAGATCGAATAGCCGTCCAGTTTGGCGGCGGTGGTGTCGCGTTTGCTCATCTTGCCCTTGCCGCTCGGCTTGAGGAAGACCGAGAGGTGCATGAAGATCGGCTCTTCCCATCCAAAGGCGCGGATGATGTTGACGTGCAACGGGAAAGTGGCCAGCCACTCCGAGCCGCGGATGACGTGCGTGATGCCCATCTCGTGGTCATCGACCATCGCCGCCAGGTGATAGGTCGGCAGGCCGTCGCTGCGCACCAGCACATAATCGTTGAGCTGGGAATTCTCGATGGTGATATCGCCGCGCAGGTGATCGTGCGCCACTGTCACGCCCTCCGTGGGCATCTTGAAACGCACGGTGTATGGCGCACCGCTGACGACGCGGCGGGCGGCCTCCTCGGGCGGGATGACGCGGCAGGTGCCGTCATAGTGCGGATTCTGCTTGTTCTTCATCTGCTCCTGGCGCACCTGGTCGAGCCGCTCGGGCGTGCAGAAGCAGGGATAGGCGTGTCCGCTGCCGATCAGGGTCTGGATGTGACGCTGATAGATCTCGCGGCGCTCGGTCTGGCGGTAGGGTCCGTAGGGGCCGCCGATGTCGGGACCCTCGTCATATGACAGACCCAGCCAGCGCAAGCCGTCATACAACTCCTGCTCGGCGCCTTCCACCGTGCGCTTGGTGTCGGTATCCTCCAGGCGCATGAGGAACTGTCCACCCGTTTGTTTGGCGAGCAGGTAGCAGTAGAGGGCGGTGCGGGCCGTGCCGAGGTGCATATGCCCCGTGGGGGACGGAGCGACGCGAGTGCGAGCAGGTTTCGTGGACAAATCGTTTCTCCGAATCAAAATTCCAGTTGTTTGTGGCGCATGGCCACGCTTTCGACCAGGCCGATGCCCACCATCAAGGCCATCAGGCCCGAGCCGCCGTAACTGATGAATGGCAGCGGCAACCCCGAAACGGGGATCAGGTTCAAGTTCATGGCGATGTTGGCGGCCCCCTGGAAGAAGAGCATCACGCCGATGCCGTAAGCAATCATCGAGCCCGATACATCCCGTGCCTTCTGCGCCGCGCGGATGCAACGCCAGATGACGAAGGCCAGAATCAGGATGATGATCACCCCGCCGATCATGCCGAATTCCTCCGAGGTGACCGAGAAGATGAAGTCGGTCTGACGCACCTTGAGGAAGCGCAATTGGGTCTGTGTTCCATGACCGTAACCGAGTCCCGTCAGGCCGCCCGAGCCGATGGCCACCAGCGCCTGCTGTACGTTATAGCGGTCGCCGTAGGTATCCTGGGGGTCGGGGATCAGGAAGTTGGTGATGCGTTGCTGCTGATAGGGTTGGATGCCGGGAATCTTGAGTCCCAAAATGGAGAACGCCACCAGCGTCCCGACCGCCAATGCGCCGACCAACGCAACCGTGACCAGGTGCTGGATCTTCAGGCCGTTGATCCAGAGCATGAACCCGAAGATGACCATGATCACCACCACGTTGCTCAGGTTCGGCTGGATCAGGATCCAGAACATCAGGCCAAAAGCCCACAGGAAACCGCGGAAGATCCAACGCCAGGAGCGCTCGTCGTTCTGGGTCTTTTCGAAATAACGCGCCAGCATCAGAATGATGGTGATCTTGGCGAACTCGGTCGGCTGCAGGTTGAGAATGCCCACCTGGAACCAACGCTGCGCGCCGAAGGCGGCCAGGCCCAGGCTCGAAAGCGCCACCAGGAAGGCCATCGTGACGAAATAGATCGGCCAGTGGATCGACAGCCAGTAACGATAATCGATGCTCGCTAGCACAAAGATGACCACTACACCGACGATGGCAAAGTACATCTGGCGGGTTGGGAGCAGGAGCAATTCCTCGTTCCCCGCGATGGCCGAGCGGATCATGGTCACGCCAAAGGCGGAAGCCAGCACCACCGCGCCCAACAGGAGGAAATCGAAATTACGCCAGGATAGTCCACGCAGCATAACTTAGCCTGCCCGGCGGCGAGCCACACTCCGCAAGGGGATGTCTGCCACCAGACGCTGTTCGCGTCCGTCGCGCTCCAATCCGATCTGGACAGCATCGGGGTCGATCTCGATATGGCGGGAAATGGCCTTCAACAGGTCATCCTTCAACGCCTCCAACTCGGCGGGCGTCAGGTCGGTACGGTCGTGCACCAGCACCAGTTGCAGGCGCTCCTTGGCGCTCTCGGCGCTGCGCTTATTTCCAAACAAGCGGTCGAAGAAATTCATGGCTACTTCCTCCCGCCCGTCAGGCGCTGCAGGCGGCCCCACAACCCGTCCTGCTTGTCGAGGTCGAGGAAGGGAACCTCCTGCCCCTGCAGGCGTTTGGCGATGTTGCGGAAGGCCTGTCCCGCGCGGCTCTTGGGCTCCAGCGCCACGGGCGCTCCGCGGTTGCTGCCGACGATCACGCTCTCGTCCTCGGGCACGATGCCGATCAACTGGATGGCCAGCAGGTCGAGCACGTCCGCGGCGGACAGCATATCGTGGCTCTTGACCATGGCGGGGTTCAGGCGATTGAGGATCAGCGCGGGCGCATATTTCTCCTCCGCTTCGAGGATGCCCACCACACGATCAGCGTCGCGCACGGCCGAGACCTCGGGGTTGGTCACCACCAACACCTTGTCGGCGGCGGCAATGGAGTTGCGGAATCCGCGCTCGATGCCCGCAGGCGAGTCGATCAGAATAAAGTCGTGGTCGGGACGCAGTTCGTCGCATACGCGCACCATGTCGCTGGGCGAGACGGCGTTCTTGTCGCGCGTCTGGGCGGCGGGGATCAGGAACAGGTGCTCGAAATGCTTGTCGCGGATCATGGCCTGACGCAGGCGGCAGCGACCTTCGATCACGTCCACCACATCGTAGACAATGCGGTTCTCCAGGCCCAGCACAATGTCGAGATTGCGCAGGCCGATGTCGCCGTCGATGCAGACGACCTTCTTCCCGTCCGCCGCCAGCGCGACAGCCAGGTTGGCGACGGCGGTGGTCTTGCCGACGCCGCCCTTCCCCGAAGTAATGGTGACAACTTTTGCGGTCATGAACGCTTCCCTTTGGTGAGTTTATCCCGGCTGCCAAAACTCGGCCTGCAACCGTCCATCCTTGTTAATGCTTGCAACCTCGGGCCGCGGATTCTTCTGCGGCTTGAGCGTCGCCGAAACTTCGTCTGCAATGCGCAGCTGCGTAGCGGAAAGGTCCAGCGCGCAGATGACAGCTTGACGATTGCCCTTTGCGCCCGCGTGGATGACGCCCCGCACCCGTCCCCACACGATGACGTTGCCCTCGGCAACCACCTCCGCCCCAGGGTTGACATCGCCAAAAATGACGACGTTCCCGGGATATTCGATGCGCGTTCCGGACCTGAGAGTCTTGCTCAGGAACAGGGCTGCCTCTTCGCCAACCAGCTCCGTCGACGGGCGCTTCTCTTCGACGCGCGGTTTATTCGAGAGGCGCGTGGCCAGGCCAAGCAATTGGGCGGTCTTCTCCGTCTTGGGCGACTCGCTCAACACGGCCCACAGCGAGATGCCGCGCTCGGAGAGCAGGTCGCGCAACTGGACCATTTCGTCCACGCCCAGGGCCTGGGTGCCGATATCCAGCACGAGGCGGGCGCCCTGAAAGAACGAGGAGCGCTCGTCGATCTGCGTGAGCAGGGCGGACTGGTTCTCTTCCCAAGTCTCGCCTGTCAGCGCGACCAGCAGGCTGTCACGCAGCCCCTTGATCTGGACGGTGGTCGAAGATGCGGTGTTCATAAAACTGGCTTGAATTATACCCAAGACGGGCTTACGGCGCAGCCGAGCCTCCCTGCGCGATGTCGATGGCCTTCAACTCAAAGTAGGCCTGCAGGACGCGCGCCACAATGGGCGCCGCCACGCTGGCGCCTTCGCCGCCGTTATAGGCAAAGGCCATTACGATGATCTCGGGATCTTCGAAGGGCGCGTACGCCAGGGTCCACGAGTGGGTGGGCCAGGACCCGAACTGACAGCGGTTGGCCTTGCGGGCCACGTCGTCGCAGTATTCGGCGGTGCCGGTCTTGCCCGCCACCGCGATAGGGAGCGGATAATCGACTGTGAAGATCTTGTGGAGCGTGCCGCTGGGGTCGGTGACCGCCAGGCGAGTCCCCGCTCGCACTGCTGTCATCGTGGCGGGATTCACCGTCTTCTTCTGGCCCTCCACCGCCTGACAGTAACCCGCATCACAGTTGAATTGCTGGATCACGGGCGTCTTGGTGATGTCCCATTTCACGTTGGGGACAAAGGGCGAGATTTGATAGCTGCCCTGGGGCGGCTTGGCTACCGGCTTGGTTGGGTCAGCGGGGTTGACGTATTGCTTCGTCTGGTCGCCCTTCGAGTCGATGACGGTCTTCGCAAACCAGACCGTGAAGTCGGCGGGGTTGAACCAGACCTCCCGCACATTGCCTTCGGCATCGGTCACCTGGCGGACGATGGTGGGCTGCATCAACTTGCCGCCGTTGGCGACGGTCGCACCCGACATGATGACCTGCAGCGGCGTGGCCAGCACGTAGCCCTGTCCCACGCTGGCGATGTAGGTGTCGCCCGTGGACCAGACCTCGGTGGTGGTGATGCGCTTCCAGTCCGGGCTGGGGATCAGGCCCGTCGCTTCGCCGAGCAGTTCGATGCCCGAGCGGCGGTCATATCCCAAGGCGCGGGCATATTCGCCCAAACGGAAGATGCCCAAACCTTCGGGAATCTCATCCTTGTAGCCGCCGCCCAGTTTGTAGAAACACACGTTGCTGGAATAGGCGATGCAATGGAAGAAATCGATCTGGCCAAAGCCTTCGGGACGCTTGTCGTAAATCCAGTCCACGAACGGACGGGTGTTGTTCGCGCCGCAGGTCTCGTTGGCGGTGAACTTGTCGCACAGCTCGATCTGGCCCGGCGCAAAGATGATGGACTTGTCGTTGACCACGCCTTCGTTGTATGCGCCCGTGGCCGTGGATAACTTGAACACTGACCCGGGCGGGAACTCGGCGGAGATGGCGTTGTTCAACAACGGGCGGCGCGGGTCCTCGCTCAACTGCTGGTAATAATAGGACGGGATGATGCGCGCCATGCGGTTGTTTTCAAAGCTCGGGTAGGTGACCATCGCCAGGATCTCGCCCGTCTTGGGGTTCATGGCGATCACCACGCCGCTCGAAATACGCACCGTGTTGAAATAGGTGTTCCAGAAACTGATCTCTTTCATCAGCGAGGCTTCGGCCACAGCCTGCAGACGCGTGTCAATGGTCAACGTGACGTTGTTACCGGGCAGGGCCGGGATGGGCGCTTCGAGATTGCGAAGCTCCTTGCCTGCCACATCCACCTGAATCACACGCTCGCCGTTCTGCCCCGCCAGAATCTCCTGCAGGGATGCTTCCACGCCCGCATAGCCGATCTTGTCCCGGTTGGGGACGAAACGCCGCGCCTTGAGCGCCTCCTCCTCAGCGGCGGGGATCGGCCCGAGGAAACCGACCAGGTTGGCGGTCAGCGACCCGGTCGGGTAATCGCGGATCGGCTCGATCTCGATGCCAACCCCGGGCAGGTCGGCGGCGCGTTCACGCACCAGACGGGCAGTCTCCTCAGATACGTTGCATTTGATCTTGACCGGGCTGTACGGCGCAATGGAGTCGCCCAAGGCGACCATATCCGCAATGGTGGGACCGTCGATACAGGCCGAGAACTGTTTGGCAAAATTCAACGTATCTTCAGTGACGGGTCCGCCTGCTGCAACGCCGGTGATCTTCGAAACTTCACGGTATACCCGCTGGATATCCGCATCATCGTCGGGCAGGTTGGCCGGGGTGATGACCAGGTTATAAGCGGCGATATTGCGCGCCAACACATAGCCGTTACGGTCATAGACGATCCCCCGCTGAGCGGGCACGCTGATGGACTTGGTGTAATTTTCTACGGCCTGGGACTTGTACTCGCCACCGGTCAATACCTGTAAAACGACCAGGCGGTACAGAAGCATCGCCATTACCACGAACACGATCCCATAGACGACGAAAAGCCGCCAGGGTTCGAATTGTGATGTGCGCGGAAGCGACGAAGAACTCATTCAACCTCCTCCCCCGGGTACACCCAACGCGCAAGGTCGCGCATGAAGGTGTACATGGGGATGGCAAACAGCAGATTCAGTAAAAGGCTGGGCAGGGTCACGAAGCCGAGCGCGTCGCCCAGCGGGATCGGGCTGCCCGTGACAAACAGCGCCGCGTAGGACAGCAGGTGCATCACCATCGTGCCGATGAACGTGACCGTGAACATGGCCAGCAGCGGCGCCTGCCAGATGCGGCGCTGGAGCATCTGCGCCGCGAACACCACGGCGAAGTATCCCAGCGCGGTCACGGGCCACGGAAGTTTGGTCAGGTAGCCGACGAAGAGCGCGGCCACAAAGGCCCAATGCCAGGCGGAACGGACCTGCGGCTGCAGGGCCCAGCCTGCCAACAGCACGAGCAACAGGTCGGCATAGCCTGAGAGAAGGGTCATCCGGCTGATCACCGCGGATTGGAAAATGACTGCCAGCGCGATCAGCGGAAAGGCGATCAGGTTGCGCATGGTGTTTCAGGGAGTGGTGGGGACAAGCGGCGAGATGTCGACCGGGCGGAAGTTGGTGATGACCAGCACGATCTCCAAACGGGCAAAGTCCACCGAGGGCTGGACCGCCGCCTGCTGGAAGAGTTCCACGTCCAGGCTGCGGACGGAGACCACCTGCCCAATGATCAGGTTGGCGGGGTAGCCGCCGCCCAGGCCCGAGGTCAGGATCAGGTCGCCGGGTTCGACGGTGACGTCTTGCGAGATCATGTCGAGGGTCACGTCCCCGGTGACCGACCCCATCAACACGGCGTCGGTGTTGGCGTTCTGGAGATGGACGTTGATCGAGGCGGCGGGATCGGTGATCAACTGCACGCGAGCTGCGTCCGCGATGACGGCGTCGATGCGGCCGATCAGGCCCTGGTTGGTGACCACGGGCATGCCGCGGCGGATGCCGTCATTGGAGCCGCGATTGATAACCACGTAATGCAGGAAGGGGCTGGGGTCGCGCCCGATGACAGCCGCGGCGCGGTAGGTGCTCTCAGGGTTGGAACGCGAGAAGTCTACCAGCGCGCGCAGGACCTCGGTCTCGTTGACGCGCTGCTGCAACTCGATGACCTGAGCCTGAAGTTGCGAAACCTCAGCCTGCAGTTCGGCGTTGCGTGCGCGCAAGGACGCGATGTCTCGCGGGGCGGTGAAGAAATCCTGCAAGGCCTGGACGCGGGTCGAGACCCAGGTCTGCACGTTTACCAGGGACCCTGTAAACTGATTGGATGCCGAACTAAAGAAGCCCCCCAGGGCCAACGCAAGGATGCCGCCCACTATCAGGAATATGATCGTTGTCTGTAAAGAACGTGAAAACAGGTCCTTCATTCGTTTTAGGTTTTACCAATGCATCAGGGGACGCTAGGCAGTATGGCGGGTGCTGCCGCGTTCCAGGCTGGCCAGCAGGTGGCTCAGGTTTTCAAAATCATCGAAGATCATGGCCGCGCCGCGCGCCACACAGGTGAGCGGATCCTCCGCCACCCAGACGCGCAGTTTCAACTCGTCGGTCATGCGTTCCGCCAGGCCTTGCAGCAGCGCGCCGCCGCCCGCCAGACAGATACCCACATCCATCAGGTCGGCCACGATCTCGGGCGGGACCTCGTCCAGCGAGTCACGCACGGTGTCGAGGATGACCTGCACCGAACCCGCCAATGCCTCGCGAATTTCGATGGAGGAGATCTCCACCGTCTCGGGCAGGCCCGTCACCAGGTTGCGTCCACGCACCTGCATGATCTTCTCGGGCTGGAGCGGATAGGCCGAACCGATCTGCCACTTGACCTGCTCGGCGATGCCCTCGCCCACCAGCAGGTTGTACTTGTTGCGCAGGTATTGCACAATGTCCTGGTCCATCTCGTCGCCTGCCACACGCAGGGAGCGGGAAAGGACCACGCCGCGGCGGGAGAGCACGGCCACTTCGGTGGTGCCGCCGCCGATGTCCACGACCATCGAGCCGCGAATCTCGTTGACGGGCAGGCCCGCCCCCAGCGCGGCGGCGATGGGCTCTTCGATCAGCAGAGCCTGGCGCGCGCCCGAGGCCATGACGGCATCATAGACGGCGCGCTTCTCGACTTCGGTCACGCCGGTCGGGAGTCCTACAATGACGCGCGGACGCGGCAACGGGACCACGCTTTGTTCGTGGACCTTGCCGATGAAATATTCCAACATATATTGCGTGACATCGAATTCCGAAATGACGCCATCGCGAATCGGGCGGACCACCACCACGTTGGCGGGGGTACGTCCGACCATTTCCTTGGCTTCCAGGCCGATCGCCAGGGGCTGGCGCAAACGTTTGTCAATCGTCACCCAGGAAGGCTCGTTGATGACGATGCCTTTCCCGCGCACGTGAACCAGCGTGTTCGCCGTGCCCAGGTCGATGGCGATATCCAATGAAAACAGGCCTAGCAGCCAGTTGATAGGGTTGAAGGCCAATTCAGGCTCCTCGATGATGGTCTGCTGTTCGAACTTGCGAGCGTATTATACCATGAGGCTTAAAAAGCCATTTTTTGGGGTTTTCGGGCTTCTCATCCGCCTTTAAGGGCCTGAATCCACTCCGAGCCGTGGGCCAACAGGTCGTCGTGGTCGTCGGGCGCGGGAGCATCCGCCAGCAGGGCGCGGGTCTTTTCGCGCAGGACCTGCCAGGCAGGCGGCTCGCCCTCGGCCTGCCACTTCTCCATCGTCCAGCGCGGATAGACACGGCTATTGTAATAGCCCGTCTTGTAATGTTTGAGCGTGGATGGCGATGACAGGAAACTGCCGCCCGCCCCCACTTTGGCGATCT
>CAZGFR010000037.1:15362-24782 GCA_964524485.1 uncultured Anaerolineaceae bacterium
GTTCCAAGGTCGCCGTGTAGTTTCTCGAACATGTCCAGCACAGGCGGGAAGCTGGCTTCATCCGAGACCAGCAGCACCAAGGGCTTGGTGGTATTCGCCAGCATCTCCAGGCTGCCATAGAAATCGGACAACTCCTCGGGCACATCGCGGACGATGCCCACCGTGGAAATGACGTCGTACAGTGGCAGGCGCGAGCCAAGCCGTACCATGTCCTGCATGTGGCGGCGGGTGAACAACTCCAACTTGTCGTGGACAGGTTCCTGGTAGTACAGAGCCGTGACACCCACCCCAAAACGCAAACGGTCCTCGCCTAATTGGAAGGCGGAGTTCCCACGGCGGTCGTAGATATCAATGCGTTTCGGCGCAGACCCGAGGGCAGCTTCCGTCACCTCGGCGGGGATGCGCACGAGTCGGTCGTCGGCGTGGATGCCCCACTTGCGCCGGAGCAGACCGCGGGTCGAGTCGGAGTCCACGCGCACGCCCGTCTCTGCGAGGATGCGCAAGGCATATCCATGCACTTGTTGAATCTGTTCTTCGGTCAGGAGGGTCAGGCGGGGTTGGGCGTGTTGGGTCATGGGCGGAATCCGTTCGGGGTGGAGTCAAACACGAAGAGAGCGGCCCGCGCGAGTCGCTCTCTCGAAAGCGGATGAGGCTAAAGGTCCACGACCAGGCAGGTGAGGGTCTGCTCCACGCCCGGGATGGGTTGGATGGACTTGGTCAGCAGGGAGCCGATTCCGTTGATCTCGTTGTGCTCCACGACCGCCACCGCGTCATACGGACCGAAGGTCACGTCGGCGCTCTTGACGAAGGGTAGCTTGCGCAGCTCGGTCACCACCTGATTGAGTTCCCCCGCGCGGATCTTGATCAAAATGTACGCTTTCATCGGAGTCTCCTTTCGTGGGTCGTGGAAATATCAAACGGATTTGCGCGTCCCCAGCCAGGTCCCCAGCGCAGCGAAGACCAGGGCCGCTACGATGATGACCAGGGCAGTGCCGTTCAGGCTGGATTTTCCCTGCGACGACGGCGTTGGGGAAGTCAAAGTGGCCGTGGCCGCGCTCAAGGTCGGCGGGACGAGGACCGTTGGCGTGACGGGCTGTGCCTCCGTGGCGGGGACAGAGGTGGCCGTCTCGGCCTGGGTCGGCGGGAGAGTCGGCGCAGGCGTGGCGCCTTTCATCACCAGCAATTTCTGCCCCACATACACGTCGTTGCTGCTCAGGTTGTTCAATTGCTTGATGGCGTCGATCTTGGTGTTGTAGGCGATGGCGATGCTCCACAGGGTCTGGCCGTAGGCCACCTCGTGATAGACATTACCGCTTGCGTCGGGCGTATTGAGCGTGACGGGCACCATGAACTGCGAGACGATGGGCGTGCCCGGTGCCACCGTCGGCCCGCCCGGGGTGACCGTCACCGAGAGCACCGTCCCATCGGGTGTACCCGCATCGAGAACATAGTAATAGGTGCTGCCCGACTTGCTGACTCCGCCACCCGCCTCGACCAAATTGGCAGAAAGCATGGTGTTCAAGTGGTCGTAATCACCTTGCCAGGCGGACACCGCCCCGGAGGGAGTCATGTTATAGCCGCTCTGCCAGTTCTCGGAGAAATACGTCCCCAGCGGATAGCCTGCCGCGGCGGCGCGCTGTCTGGCAGTGGTTCCGCCTGGACCGGTGTGCCCCGAGGCGCCGCCCGTCGCGGCCAGATAATCGGCCTGGGCTTGCGCGATCTGCATCAAAATGGAGTTGGCTGAATACGCCGCCAGCCCATTGGCGGCCCGCAAGGAGTTGACCGCTCCCACCAAGTCATAGCCATTTTGCAGGGCAGGCGCCTGGGCAGGCTGAGCCTGTCCCGCCTGCGGCCACAGACCGACCGTCAGCGCAAACAGGAAAGCCAGCGTAATCAGAAACAGCGGTTTTCGGGTCATTAAAAAGATTATACCCGCGCTAGGCGCGCAATTTTCGAATCTCAGCGGGCGTTAATTCACGCCACTCGCCCACGTTAAGACCGTCCAGAGTCAGCGGGCCGATGGCGGCGCGCACCAGGCGCAGGGTGAAGAGTCCAACGGCAGCGGTCATATGGCGCACCTGGCGTTTCTTGCCCTCGCGCAATTTCAGCTCCAGCCAGGAAGTCGGTCCGTGCGGGGTGACAGGCTTGGGGCGTGGCGGCAGGTTCGGGTCCGCGATCAGGCGGGCCTTGGCGGGACGGGTGAAATAGTCCTTGAGCTGGATTCCGCTTTCGAGGCGGGCCAGCTTCTCAGGCGTCGGGTCACCCTCCACCAGCGCCCAGTAGGTCTTCTCGACGTGATGCTGCGGGTCGGTCAGGCGCTTGATCAGGTCACCGTCGTCGGTCAGCAACAGCAAACCTTCGCTGTCGCGGTCGAGCCGCCCCGCGGCGTAGACGTTTGGCACGGGGATGTAATCCTTGAGCGTGGCGTGGCCTGTGCCCTCGTCGGTGAATTGCGAAAGCACATCGTAGGGCTTATTGAAAAGGATCGTGGTCATGCGTCGCCGAAGCCCGCGGGCGGGATGCCCAACGCCTGGATCAGCCGCGCCCAGTAGTTGACCTGCGCCGCCGTCGTGGCGAGGATGACGAACTCGCGCTCGTTGAAAGCGGCCCGCACCTGCTCGACGATCTCGGGGCGGAACTTGAGCGGCGTCTGCGAGATCAGCCGCGCATATTGGATGGCCAACCGCTCGCGGACGCCGAGGCTCGGCACCGTTTCAAGGGCCACTTCTCCCCTGACGGCGCGCGCCTCCTCGTCGGTGATCCCGTGTTGACAATGCTCGTATGAGTTCATGTCGATGCAAAATGGACAGGCCGCCGCGTGCGAGGCCGCCATACGGATGAGCTGCAACATGCGGCGGTCCATGCCTGGCTCGTCGTGGGCCACCAGCGACTCGAGCACGCCCGAGCCGATGGCGGCCTTGGGATACCAGGCCAGCAGACGAGCAGGCAGCATGACGCGACCCGTGACGCGCTCGGAAATCCAGATGCCGAAGCGCAAGAGAAGAGGAATGCGGGGAGGTTGGGGGAGAAAGGCTTCCATATGTTAATTATCAGTGACCAGATTTCAGTGGTTATAATCATACCCGATGAGCATTCAATCGTTCGAAATTCGTGTCTGCCAAAATCCCGAGTGCGGATTGCGCTATCCACTGACCGAGGGACATCCGTTCGGGGAGCGCTGTCCGCTATGTTTGGGAGAAACCGTTATTGTATTAAGAAAAGAGATCGAGGGCGAGAGCAACGAAGAAAGAGAGAGGAAAGATCGCCGCGAATTGGCCGTGTTGGTCGACAACGTGCGCTCGGCCTGGAACGTTGGCTCGATCCTGCGCACGGCGGATGGATTCGGCTTCGGCCACGCTTTCCTGTGTGGGATCACGCCCACGCCTGAGCAGGCCGAGGTCCGCAAGACGGCGCTCGGCGCAGAGCAATTCGTGACCTGGTCCCAGCATAAAGACGCGGTCAAGTTGGTGGAAAGGTTGAAGAAAGAAGGCTGGCGGGTTTGGGCGTTGGAATTTGCCGAAGGGGCGCTGCCCATCCGCGGCGTGGAAGGCGATGGGCGGAAGACCGTGCTGATCGTCGGCAGCGAGGTGACGGGCGTGGACCCAGGTCTGCTGGCGCTGGCCGACCAGATCGTCTATCTGCCCATGCATGGACAGAAGCGCTCATTTAACGTGGCGGTGGCCTTCGGGGCGGCAGCATTCGCCTTAAATCAATAAGGCGGGAGAATCCTCCCGCCCTTGCTTTTTGATTATCGAGATTTGACTTCGCTCGGCTGAGAATTCACGCCCGTGAAATCCAGTTGCGGCGAGTCGTTGTTCGGTGGGGAAGCCAGGACGGCGCTCGGCGTCAACACAAGGGTCGCGCGTCCCAGGCTGAGATCCTTCCCCGGCGTGGTCCAATTGGCAACCACTTCCAGGTTGACGATGGACTCAGCAGTCAGAGGAATGGGGGTAAAGGAGTAATACAGGCAGGCAGGGCCTGTGTATACCGTATTATCCGAGAAGGCCGTGACGAAGGTGGAGGCAACGCCCGAATGCTGCGTGTCCACATAGGCGGCCAGGCTGGTCACGGTCACATTGCCCACCGAGGGGTCGAAGCATATCTCCACCCCCGAGAGTTTCAACTGCCGCCCGTAGAATGAAGTCGGCAGGGTGGGTGAAGCAACGATATACTGGTTTCCTGTTGCAGGAGAGGTAAAGACCTTCTTGGTATATCCGTTGGCCGTCGATAAGACCACGGTGTTATCGAGCAAGGGATTCCAATCGGCGGAATTCATCACGATCTGGATGTTCCCCTTCGTGGGAGGCACGTCGGCCTGCCTGCTCATGAAGACCGCCATCTGGGCGCGGGTGACCAGACCTTCGGGGTCATACTTGCCGCCACCAACGCCCGCGGTGATGCCTTCATCCTTCATCCAGCAGATGAAGACCTCGGCCCAATGACCGTTGGTATCCGTGAAGCAGCCGGTGGTGGCGGAGGCCTGTCCCACGGCGAAGGCGGCCACGACCAGCGCCAGGGTCAACGCCCCAAATAGAAATACGGACTTGCGCTTCATTTTTTCTCCTTTCGATTATCGGTCGAAATGTAGAATGACGAGATTGCCGTCAAAAGCAGCAGCGATGCTTTCGGGCAGAATGAGCATCCCACCCAGGATGATGCCGATCATGCCCGGCAAGCGAAGCCGCTCGGAAAGGAGCGGCGTAACCAGAATGATGCTCATAATGAGCAGGAAGAATGCGACAGGTTCGTTTAGGAATTCACTCATAAGGTCTCGGGCGGGATGGGGCTTTCCTGGTCAGTCTCTCATTTTCAGGCAACAGGAATTATAATCGCCTCATCGGATTTCTTATTATCGGAGGTAGCCATGGCTGAGCGGAAAGTGATGGCAGGAAAGAGTGGAATGTTTCCCATTTCCAGCCGGGGGCCAAAAGTTGATTTACATTTGGAGAAGAACGACCCCGCCAAGTATCACGTGATCGAGAAGGACATTCCCACCGATCTGCCCACCGTGTGGAAAGAAACGAAGATCACCTGGTTCACCTGCTTCGGCGTCCGCCACCGCAAGCAAGACGGCGGGGACGGAGACTTTGCCGACGTAGACTACTCCATCCAACTGGACGACATGGCAGGAAAGACCTTCCTGACCTTTTACGATAACGACATCCATGAACTGGAGAAGGACAGTAGTGTCGGCGGCGGGAAAGTGCGCCTCAAATTCAAAAAGGGCGACCCGCCAGTAGGAATGATCCCCCCCTAAACACACCGTGGAACATCACGGATTGTCATTATCCATAAGTTGAGAAGCCTCCCAGATCGCCCGTCGCCAGGGTACGTTATCCACGTAACTGCGGCGGGCGTTTTCATCGCCAATACGGGCCATTTGATCCTTCAATTGTGTGGCAGCCAAACGCAGAATATCCTGGGCACGCGCATCTTTGTTTCGTTCGAGGGCCTGAAAACAGGATAGGTAAATACGCAAAGGTTCCTCCGAACCATCCAGCGTACCGCCCGCCGACAAGTGTGCCAGAATCGTTCCCGCTTTCCGCAGGGCCAGGCCAGCCTCGCCTTTTTCCAAGTCCACCTGGATGAGGCCAGCTGTCGCCTCCAATACCAGGTTGGCCAACCCCAATTCAGTGCGAATGGCAATGGACCGTTGGAAAAAATCTGCCGCAGACGGGAAATCCTTGCGAGCCAGCGCGATGTGGCCGCTGTAGAACAAGGCCCAAGCCTCGCCACTTCGTTCGCCACCTTCCTGGAACATTTTCAGTGCCTGGGAAGTGGATTGTAGTGCGGTCTCCGTCTCCCCCTGGATGCCCATCACCGCCGCAAGATTAAGCAGCGTGTAGGCTTCATTGTAGCGGTTCCCACTTTCGCGGCCAATCGTCAGGGCTTGCGCATAGTAGGTTCGGGCGGCGTCAAAATCTCCCAGCATGCTTGCTGTCCAGCCGAGATTTCCAATGGCAATGGCATGTCGACTTCGATCACCAAGCTCGCGGGTAATTTGCAGCACATCCTCAAAATACTTTTTCGCCAGAGCATAGTCGCCCCGTATGAATCCCAATAGGTTGGCCAGATTATTCAGGGCAGAGGCTTCCAGGGAACGGTTGCGGATTTTCCGCGCAATTGCCACCGCTTCGTCGAGGTAGGCCTGCGCCGAGTCCTGGTCCCCCATCTCCAGGGCGCCCTGGCCCATGGACGTCAGGAGCCTGCACTGCTCCAAAAGATTTCCCGACTGCCGAGCCAGTTCCAGGTTTTTCTGGCCCAACTTCGTGGCATCCACATATTTTCCCTGGCGCACGAGGATCGCAAACCAGATGGAATAAGCCACCAACAGAAAATTATTGTCATCAAATGTTTTGACCAGGTCCACCAATTGCATCACATCGTTCAAGGCACTCTGGTACTCTGAACCATCGATGAAATAATAAGCCCGCAGCCTCCAGCAGGCGGCCAACTTTAGATCATCCTTCAACTTGTGAGCGATGTCATCCAGCATTTTGATATCGCTGAATTGCTCAAGCCGCCTGGCCATCAGGCCGTAAATGGTCGCCCGCTTTTCCAGTATATCGAACTGAAGATCTAAATCCTCCGGTGGAGTGAGTTTGAGGGCACGGGTGAAATAGTCCACTGCTTCGGCATTTTGATAGGCATCCGCAGCGAATTTCCCAGCCAGGGTCAAATAATGGAGCGCCTTGTCCTGCAAGGCGGCATGTTCGGCGTGATAGGCCAGTTCTCCGTAATGCGCCTCCAGGTCGAAGAAATACAGGGTTTCGATGGCCGTCAGCGCAACTCCGTGCAATTCACGTTGACGGGTTTGCAATTGCATCGAATAAGCTGCGTCCCTGAGCAGGGCATGGCGGAAGATATAGGAGAGTTCGCTCAACGCAAACCAGATGTCGCTGCGTTCGGCGGATTGCACCTGGTCGTCCAGGCGGGCGTTATCCCGCAACATTTCAGCCAGCAATTTTATTTCGAATTCGCGGCCCAGCACTGAGGCGGTCTGGACGGTCTCGCGCACCTCGTGGGTCAGGCTGTCGAGGCGGGCGATTAACACCGCATTGACGTCGGTGGGGATGGAATTTTCGGCGCGGGGAGCAGCGGAGAAGGAACCGTCCCCCAGACGCAGCAGCAGGTCATTCTCGGACAGGTAGCGCAGGATCTGCTCGGCGAAGAAGGGATTCCCCTCCGAGCGGCGCTCCAGCAAGGAGGTCAGCGACGGGCTGACGGGACCCGCCAGGATGCCCTCGGCCAGGCGAGACAGGCTCGGCGGCGGCAGGCGGGTCAGGCCGATCTCGCGGACCAACTCTGGGCGGTCGAAGTTCGGGAGGACGCCTTCGGGACGCGTGGTCCCCACGATGGCCAGGGGATAGGGTCTCTCGGAGTGGGCCAGCACGCTGCGGACCAGGAAAGGCAGGAAGGCGCGGGTGTCTTCATCCAGCCAGTGCAGGTCTTCGAGGAAAAGCACCACCGGGTACTTCAAACATTCCGCGTGGATGAGGGTGGCCAGGGCCGTGAAGGTGTTCTCGTAACGGCCCTTCGCGTCCAGGCGGTCGTAGAACGAGCCAGGCTGATAGAGGTTGAGCAGGGCGGCCAGCACGGTATGCGTGCGGATCAACTCGGTGGCCACCTCGAGATCGGGCACTTCCTCGATGATGGTCTGGAAGCGGTCGTCGAAGGTGTGCCAGTTGTCCTCGTCGGGCAGGTCTTCGGAGAAATTGAAAAGAGACCGCAGCCAGGCCTTGAATGGGTTGAACGACAGACGCAGGATCTCGTCCGTCTGGCCGATCACCCAATGCAAGGCTTCCGCACCCGCAGCGTGCTCAAACTCGTAGACGAGGCGGCTCTTGCCGATGCCTGCCTCTCCCCGAATCACCATCACACCCGCGAACTCGCCCCGTTCCAGCGGCTGGATGAACTCGCGCCAGCGCGCCAATTCCGCTTCACGTCCCACCATCTCGCCGCGATAGATATTTTCGGTCACCTGTCTGCGTCCCGACAAGGCGAAGGTCTTGATCTTGTGCGAGAAACCCTTGAAGGAATGTTCACCCAATGGGTAGATGTCGAAGTGCTTTTCGGCGCGGCGCGCCACCTCTTCCTCCATCCACACTTCGCCGTCGTTGCTGGCGCCCATCATACGCGCCGCCAGGTTCACGCCCCAGCCGTAGGCAGTGTAATCCTCGCGCACCGAAGCTCCCATGAAACCCGCATAGGCCTGTCGGTAGGAAACACCCGCGCGGAACTTGATGCCCGTCAGATCGTGCAGGTCGAGCAGGAAGTTGAGGGCGCGGTCCACATTGTTCTCGTGGACGGTCGGCGCTCCCCAAAAGAGCAGAATGTTGAAGCCCTTGTCGCCCAGTTCGGGGCGCAGGAAGAATCCGTCGTAGCGTTTCTGGAGTTTGAAGACGCTCTCCATGAAGGGCGTGACGAAGGCCTCGTCGGTCGGGTCGATGGGGATGTCGACGAACACGTTGACCACAGGGCGGAACTCGCCGACGATGGGCTGCTGCACCACGCTCGTCGGGTAGAAGAGACTCAAAATATCGGGAGCCGACGTCGGTTCCGCGTGCGGGAGCGGGGCGGGCAGTTCGCCGTGGACCCGTTCCACACGACGAAATCCATCGTCAAAGGATGCCGTCTCCAACCAGTCGGCCAGCGCGGAGTAGGAAGCCGCGTCGAGGATGATCTCGCCCGGGCCCGAGTGTTCCTCGGCCGCCACGGAGTTATCCACGCTCGTGCCGCGCACGCAGTACGTGGCCTGGGAACCGTCGGCGCTGTCGAGCAGCAACCAGCTGACCTCGCCGAAGCCCAGCCCCGCCTTGAGCGAGATGGGGAAGGCGCCGAACGGAGTGCTGACTTGTGAATGGGCGTGGGCATGTTCCTGGATGGCAACGACCGCCGCCAGCCCGCGCAGCACGGCTGGACCCCGGGCCGGGTCCTCGATGAAGATGGCTTGAAATGCGTCCCCGGCATATCCCACCACGAATCCGCCCTGGGCGTAGACCGCCTCGACCAGCGGCTCGAAGACCCCGCGCATCACCTGGGTCAACGTCTCGGCGCCCAACTGTTCATGCCGCGCCAACACGTCGGTCATGGTGGAGAAGCCCGAGAGATCCACGAAGATGCCCGCGGATGGCAGGCTGCCGCGCAATTCACGGGCCTGATACTTCTCAAGAATAAAGTGGGGGACGAGTTGCCGCATAAGAAAATTGTAGCATGGAGTTAAGTGGAATTTAGCGCCTTCTTTAACATTCGCTCTACCAATACAATGGGATGCGTCGTATTAACCTTTGCACCCTGCTCGATCTGCAAGCGGCAGGCTGAACCCGTGGAAATCACGATTTCCGATTCCCGCTTCCCGCTTCCCGACTCCCGACTCCCAATTTCCTCCCCCCTCACCAACGGCAACAACTTCAACTCCCC